>CACYWQ010000002.1 GCA_902778165.1 uncultured Lachnospiraceae bacterium | reverse complement strand
ACTTGTTAAGTTGATTGAACCGCCGTGTACCGAACGGTACGCACGGTGGTGTGAGAGGTCGGAATTTCTCACTTATGAGAAATTCCTCCTACTCGATTTGTTGATATTAACAACAGACCATAATCAGCCTTCTGAAATAGCGCCTACAGGGCACTGACCTGCGCAAGAACCGCAGTCGATGCACTTATCAGCATCGATCTCGAACTTGCCGTCACCCATTGAGATAGCGCCTACAGGGCACTGACCCTCACATGAGCCGCAGCTGATGCATGAATCTCCGATACAAAAAGCCATATCCAATACCTCCTTTAATTTTAATATCGACATACCATTGTTAAAAATTTATCTATTTTCTAACAAAATCATTTTAATACATTCTTATCCCAATAACAAGTCTAAAAGGCTGTAATAACAATGTTATTTACATAACGTTGTTATTGTTCTTCTTCCTGCTTGCGTCTCTTGATACCATTAAGGATAACCTGCTTCTTCTCAAGGGCAACATCCTTATCAAGGGGAGGCACATCCTTAAGTACATAATCAATACCGAGA
The DNA here is from genome assembly GCA_902778165.1 of uncultured Lachnospiraceae bacterium. Classification (GTDB taxonomy): domain Bacteria; phylum Bacillota; class Clostridia; order Lachnospirales; family Lachnospiraceae; genus Colinaster. The sequence goes on along the minus strand of CACYWQ010000002.1, from coordinate 153,874 downwards.
TTTTCATATTTTGGCTTGGCCATATCGTGATACGGCAGTACATCTAAAGCCTTAAGGGACTTAAGTCCGCCGATGAAATAGCCTAACTTCTCAAGATACACATCATCATCAGTATAACCGGGAACAACCACATGACGGATCCAGATAGGAATGTTCTTCTCTGAGAGAAGCTCTGCGAAGGCAAGTATTCCGTCATTAGGTTGCGATGTAAGCTCTTTATGCTTCTCGGGATCTATATGCTTAATATCAAGCATTACAAGGTCCGTCATGGCAAGAAGCTTATCAAGTTTCTCGTTGTATTCCGTATTGGTTGGCTTATATGTGATTCCGGAAGTATCGATGCAGGTATGAATGTTATTTTGTTTACATAACTCAAATAACTCCAGTAAGAAATCGATCTGAACCAAAGGTTCGCCACCCGTAACAGTCAGTCCGCCATCCTTATAGAAGCCTTCATTTCTCTTATACTGCTCTATGATATAAGAAGCTTCCATCTCTTCACCCGTACCTATCGGCCAGGTATCGGGATTATGACAGTACAGACATCTCATGGGACATCCTTGTAAGAAAACAACATATCTTACGCCCGGTCCGTCAACCGTACCAAAGCTCTGTAATGAATGAATCTTGCCTTTCAAATTATAAACCTCCGTATTTAAATGCTTATTGGTATAGAAGATTGTTTATACAATCTTACTATAAAAATAAGGGCCAGTAAACACTGACCCTTATAATGCGTACTTAAGTTTATGAGTTACATAGACTCATGGAATGTACGAGAGATTACATCCGCCTGCTGTTCAGGTGTGAGCTTAACGAAGTTAACTGCGTAACCTGATACACGGATAGTAAGCTGAGGATAGTTCTCGGGATGCTGCTGAGCATCGATGAGAGTCTCTCTGTTAAGTACATTTACATTTAAATGGTGACCACCCTTTGTTGCGTATCCGTCTAAGAGAGATACGAGGTTGTCAACCTGTGCTGCTGAAGCTGCCATAGTTTTGTCCTCCTTATAGAATAATAGTAGTTATTGGTAATCATCGAGTCCCTGATGAAGTGTCGGAACGCTGCAGGCTAACGGAGTACGTGAACAATCTGTACATCCCATAGTCTCAACCTCTTTGACATCATCGGAACTTTCGTCAGTGAAGACATTCACATGTCCCACTCCCTTGGTCATACCTGAATCAAGTTGATTGATAAGGTCGTCAATCATCTCGTTCTCATTCATAGCTGCGCGATCCTCCTTTCTTCATCTTAGGAATGTGTTAATTACTTATTAAGGTCTACTTCGATATCACCTGCGAATACCTTGTCATCCTTACCAAGTGCTCCGGGGATGATAGAGAAGGTATTAGAGATACCATCCTGTGCATACTCGAACGGAAGCTTAGATACTGATGAAAGTGAAGCTACAGCACCGTGAGTATCACGTCCGTGCATCGGGTTAGCACCGGGAGCGAAAGGCTGTCCCTTCTTACGTCCGTCAGGTGTGTTACCTGTTGCCTTACCGTATGTTACGTTAGAAGTAATAGTAAGAACTGACATTGTAGGGAAGCTGTCTCTGTATGTATGGTGACGTCTGATCATCTTCATGAATGTCTCAACGAGGTCATGAGCGATTGTATCAGCTCTGTCATCATCATTACCGTACTTAGGGAAGTCACCTGTTGTCTCGAAGTCAACTATGATGCCATCCTCATCTCTGATAGCCTTAACCTGAGCGTACTTGATTGCGCAGAGTGAGTCAGTAACAACTGAAAGTCCGGCAATACCTGTTGCGAAGTAACGAAGTACGTCTCTGTCATGAAGAGCCATCTGAGCTCTCTCGTAGCAGTACTTGTCATGCATGTAGTGGATGATGTTAAGAGTGTTAACATATACATCTGCAAGCCACTCCATCATGTCTGTGAACTTATCCATTACATCATCGTAGTCAAGGATGTCACCTGTTACAGGACGGTACTTAGGACCAACCTGCTTCTTGGTAACTTCATCAACACCACCGTTAAGAGCATATAACATACACTTAGCGAGGTTAGCTCTTGCTCCGAAGAACTGCATCTGCTTACCGATAACCATTGAAGATACGCAGCAAGCGATACCGTAGTCATCACCGTGTGTTACTCTCATCAGGTCATCGTTCTCGTACTGGATAGAAGATGTCGTGATAGAGATCTTAGCACAATACTTCTTGAAAGGAATAGGAAGTCTTGTTGACCAGAGAACTGTAAGGTTGGGCTCGGGAGCTGCACCAAGGTTCTCAAGTGTGTGGAGGTAACGGAATGAGCTCTTTGTTACCATAGGTCTGCCATCAACGCCTACACCACCGATTGACTCAGTTACCCATACCGGATCGCCGGCGAATATCTGGTTGTACTCAGGTGTACGAGCGAACTTCACGCAACGAAGCTTCATGATGAAGTGATCGATGAACTCCTGGATCTGCTCCTCTGTGAATGTTCCGTTCTTAAGGTCTCTCTCTGCGTAGCAGTCGATGAATGTAGAAGTACGTCCGAGTGACATTGCTGCACCGTTCTGCTCCTTAACTGCTGAGAGGTAACCGAAGTATGTAGCCTGAATAGCTTCCTGTACGTTAGAAGCGGGCTTAGAGATATCGCAACCGTAAGAAGCTGCCATCTCCTTCATCATCTTAAGAGCAACCATCTGCTCTGAAAGCTCTTCACGAAGACGGATAACATCGTCTGTCATTACGCGTCCTGTAGACTCCTTCTGAGCTTCCTTATCCTCTATAAGTCTGTCGATACCGTATAAAGCGATTCTTCTGTAGTCACCGATGATACGTCCACGACCGTATGCATCAGGAAGACCTGTGATTACGTGTGATGAACGACAAGCTCTCATCTCAGGGTTGTAAGCATCGAAACAACCTGCGTTATGAGTCTTACGATGTGTTGAGAAGAATTCACTTATCTCGGGATCAACTGTATAACCGTTGTCTGAACATGCCTTCTCTGCCATTCTGATACCGCCGTAAGGCTGCATAGAACGCTTAAAGGGCTTATCTGTCTGGAATCCTACGATAGTCTCCTTAGACTTATCAAGATATCCGGGACCATGAGAAGTGATAGTAGAGATAACCTTGGTATCCATATCAAGTACACCGCCTGCCTCTCTCTCCTTCTTGGTCAGATCCATAACCATTGCCCACAGATCCTTAGTGTTCTGAGTGGGGCCAGCCAAGAAACTCTCATCTCCGTCATAGGGAGTGTAGTTCTTCTGAATGAAATCACGTACGTTGATCTCATTCTCCCACTTGCCACCTACAAAATCTTTCCATTCTGGTCTCATTTTGCTAATGCCTCCTGTTAATAAATTTGTTAATAGTTACATAAAAGTAAAATAGTTAAAAAATTAACTATATAAGTATTACTTCGTGTAAGATACATTATAGGACCCTGCAATATAAGCGTCAAGGACTGAGAATGTACTTTTTTAGGAACAAAACGGACATTAGTGCATGTAATAATTTCACACCACAACATCTAGTGATTGCATATGGGAAAAATGTAGGCTACTATGTCTTTGGAAATATTCAAATAATTAAACGGGAGGAACGAACCATGGAGATAACCCAGGATATGACAATAGGCGAATTATTAAGAGCCAATCCCGCAGCAGCGCCTATCCTTATGGAAGAAGGAATGCACTGTGTCGGATGTCCGGCATCACAGGCAGAGACACTTGCCGAGGCAGCAGTTGTTCACGGCATGGATATTGATTCGCTTATGAGCAAGATTCAGGCAATCTAGAATAGACTACGTAAATACATGCATAATAAAACAGTCGGTACATATTGTACCGACTGTTTCTTTATTATTGAAACGGATATTAATTAACCTTGGCAAGAGTCTGTAAGGCATTGCCTCTTATGACTTCTTCGAAATGCTCATCAAAATACGATTCACTTGCTGATACCATTCGCTCAAGCTTACCATACTCGGATAGGATGTTGCATGCCTTATTAAAGCCACCCTTATCACCCCTCTTAAGATTAAGAGCAAGTATGTATCTGTCACCTGATGCACTTCTGTATAATGTGTTGTCATCATCATACAGATCCTTAACGGATAATGCAGGTGTGATGATTGATCGCATGGAATCAAACGAGAATATCTTGGTAACGGGCTCATCATCACTGCCTGTTGATGTTACGGCGCTTCCGTCTTCCTTAATCTCCGTAACGGATACGGACACATCATCCGGAGCAGCTCCTATTATATTGGCAGCTTCCTGTCTTATTCTGTTAAACAGATTGATAAGATCGCTGTTACTTGCTGTTGAACCGTCATTATGCGGTACATGGTCAAGCAACCCGTCATCGGTGGGTTCATCATAATCATATTCATAATCAGGATCATCTTCATCGTCCATAACCGACGGTGCAAATCTTGAGAACCTTGTATCGAGTTCTTCGGGATCTTCTACCTTGGTTATAATAAGAACAATGCAATCGGAATTAAGAGGAATGGCCTCTATCATAAGGGGGATATCCTCTGCCTCAAATCCGAAGTTAATCGATGCCTGTCTGATCATGTCACGGAAGAGATTCTTGGCCTTCTCAGTGCCGTATGCAAGCTCGCTTAACTTAAGTTGTCTGTCCGCCAGATCCGCTCTTGTAAGAGTACAACGAATCTGATGATCGTTAACTTTTTCTATCTTCATATTCTGTTGTCCTCCTTATCTTTGTAATGATAGTTGTATTGTAGCAGAATGATTAATCAAGTCAAGCGTTAGCATTAATTATTTCTTTTCTTTAAGATTTTTTAATAAAACGCTTGCATTTATTTATCTTGTCACTTATAATGTGCCCACAAGAGATTGACCGGATATTCTGTGCCGAAAGGAGGAGAGTACCGGGGTCTGATTGCTTCAGATTATATCATGGACCTGATCAATCCGTGATATCATAGTATTTGGCTGTTCAGCCAGTTTTTCCAAACAAGTTATTTTTATAATGGTGAAATAACCCGTAACAGGCGTTGCCATTTAGTGAATGTTTAACCATATTATTATGTCTATACGATACTGTATATGCATTTATTTGCCTATATAAGCCGAACACTCGACAATAATTCAAATCCGGCGTATTGGGCGGTATAGCAATTAGGAACACTTGTATTATACTATGCGCACTTCTGGTTGATCTCTTATATTATTTATCGGTAAATTCGTTTCATTTCTTAAATAAAAAAGAATTATATATCACGTGTACTCCTTTTGGTCATCATCACATGCTGCATGTCATGATTAAGAGGATTGATTAAGATTATAAGAGTAATCGTAAGCGGGTTTTCCCATATGACAAAGACAAGAAATTATAATGACGTTACCGATAAAAACTGATATAATAGGGCAGTCGTAGATTATGAAGAAGGGAAATTAACCTAAGTGAAAAAGATCATACCTGCAATCATAGCGATTGCCCTTATTATTATCATAATTGTATTCGCGGGAGGTCTCACGTTCTTACAGAGATTCGGATACAGCAACGAACACAGAGATCTTAAAGGTTACTATAATCTCGAGGGAGACAGTGATGTAGCCATCGTTTTACAGGATGAAGTAATAGATATCAAGGCAAGACTTATAGAGGGAGTTTGTTATCTTTCATATGAAGATATGTGCTCTTTACTTACTGACAGATTCTATGTGGATGAACAGGATAATCTGCTTATATATGCTACGGCAAATGATTTAAGGATTAATAAGATAGGAGAGAAGGGATTCTATCCTTCTGCCGTAATTGTTACGGATTCATCTTCTCCTTCTTCTTATAATATAGAAGGAGAACTTACCGATACGGATTACACCGTAAGCATGTACAAAGATGATGTATTATATGTGGCGCTTGATTATATCAAGGACTATGCGGATTTCTCTTATGAACTCTATCAGAATCCCAACCGTATTCAGATGCGTACCGAGTGGGGAAGCAGAAAGACTGCCACAGTTAAGAAGAACAGCGCAGTAAGATACCAGGGCGGAGTTAAGTCCGATATCCTAAGAGAGGTGGCCAAGGGCGAACAACTTACTGTTATAGAAGAACTAGAAGATTGGGATAAGGTCAAGACAGATGATGCGATAATAGGTTATATAGAGAAGAAGCATATCGAGAGCGTAAGAGACGAAGAAGAGATTCCCGTAACTACACGTATATCTGATGAATATACAAGAATTGCCAAAGATTATAAGATCAACATGGCATGGCATGCTATCTATGCCGCAAGCGGTAACGATACGTTTGATGAGGCCGTTAACGGAACCGGAACAATGAGTATTATCGCTCCCACCTGGTTCTCGTTATCGGATAATAACGGAAGTTACAGAAGTTTTGCCGGAGGGGATTATGTATCAAGAGCTCATGCACGTAATATGGAAGTATGGGCGGTGCTTGATAATTTCAATGCCGGTGAGATAAGCACATACGAGATTATGTCTTATATCGGTAAGAGACAGACGCTTATCAAGAATCTGATAAACGATGTAACGACATACGGAATAGACGGAATCAACCTTGACTTTGAGCTTGTTCCCACTGAGGCAGTGCCTCACTATGTGGAATTTATAAGGGAATTATCCATTGCCTGCAGAGAGGCCGGAATAGTATTATCGGTTGATAACTATCCGCCCCAGGGAGGCAATAACTACAATCTAAAGGAACAGGGTATCTGTGTAGATTATGTAGTCATCATGGGATATGACGAGCACTGGGCAGGTTGTTCGGAAGCAGGAAGTGTTGCTTCCATAGGATTTGTTGAGCAGGGAATACAGATGGTATCCAAGGATGTTCCGGCTGATAAGATAATCAACGGTATTCCTTTCTATACAAGAGTGTGGAAGACCAAAGACGGAGCAGTTAGCAGTGAAGCACTCGGAATGAGCCAGGCAGCGGAGTTTATCAATAAATACGACATAGATATGTCATGGGATGATACAACGTGCCAGTATTACGGTGAGAAAGAGATGAACGGAACCCTCTATCAGATATGGAATGAGGATCCCGAGTCCATTGCGACCAAGCTTAACGTAATGGACAATTACGGACTCGCGGGTGTGGCTGAATGGCAGCTTGGTATGGAAGACAAAGCCATCTGGGGCACAATTGATGAATATGTTAAGAGGTAAATGAAGGCGACTTAAGTTACGACAATCTTAAGGATGTTATAAGCGGGGCGAACTGTCTTATATGAAGTGGACAAGAATAAGAATCAAGACAACAACAGAAGCGGAAGATATAATCATCAGCGAACTCTATGACATAGGACTTGAGGGCGCTCAGATAGAGGATAAGGTTCCTCTATCACCCCTTGAGAAAGAGCAGATGTTTGTGGACATACTTCCTCAGACCGAGCCTGATGACGGAGTGGCTTACTTAAGTTTCTTTGTCGAAGAAGATTCTGATATGGCAGAAGATATAGATGCTTTAACAACCCAGGTTAAGGATGTGCTTGCATCTATATCCGAATACATGGATATAGGTGAAGGAAGTATAAGCATAGATGAAACGGAAGATCTTGACTGGATCAATAACTGGAAGAAGTATTTCCATCAGTTCTATATAGACGATCTTTTGGTTATTCCCTCATGGGAAGAAGTTCTGCCGGAAGATAAGGATAAGATGATATTGCATATCGATCCCGGTACGGCTTTCGGAACGGGTATGCATGAGACTACCAAATTATGCATAAGGGCCATGAAGAAGTATCTTAAGCCGGGTGATAAGATACTGGATGTCGGAACCGGAAGCGGGATACTGGCGATTCTGTCACTTATGTATGGGGCCGGTTATTCCGTGGGAACCGATTTAGATACATGTACTATAGAAGCCGTTAAGGAGAATAAGGCTGCCAACGGAATTAATGATAAGGACTTTGACCTTATAATAGGTAATATAATAGATGATGCAACCACTCAGGATAAGGTAAGAGAGCTTATCGGAGAAGACGGAGCCGATATAGTGATGGCCAATATTCTTGCTCCGATTCTTATAGCGCTTGCACCTGTAATACCTGCATTTATCCGCAAAGGCGGAGTCTTAATCAGTTCAGGTATTATTGAAGGCAAGGAGAACGAGGTTGCCGATGCATACAGGGCAGCAGGTCTTGATGTGGTTGACATAAGTTCGTTAGGCGACTGGAGAAGCGTTACGGCTATCAAACGATAGAGAGTTCGCCCCGGGTGGGCTTAGTCTTGGGGTGAGACAGAAGTCAGAATGGATCATTTTTTTACAGATCCCGGAAATATCAGGGATAAGCATATTACAATAGAAGGAACCGATGTCAATCATATTCGCAACGTGCTTCGTCTGCGACCGGGGGATGAGATATCCGTAAGTAACGGCATAGACGGCAAGGAGTATCGTTGCGGTATTGTATCTATTGGGGATACGGTAGAGTGTGAACTGCGGTTTATTAAAGAAGAATCGGTGGAATTGCCCATCAGGGTGCATCTGTTTCAGGGTCTGTGCAAGGGCGATAAGATGGAGACGGTGATCCAGAAGACTACGGAACTGGGAGTATACGAAGTGATCCCCGTGCAGATGATTCGAAGTGTGGTCAGGCTTGATGATAAGAAGGCCGCATCCAAGGTGGGCCGATATGCAGGAGTGGCGGAAGCCGCAGCCAAGCAGAGCAAGCGTGGCGTGATACCGCAGATTCATTCGGTATGTGACATGAACAGCGCCATAGAATACGCTAATGGCTTTGATAAGATCATCGCGCCATATGAACTGGCGGCCGGAGAGAGCTTTGATAATACCCGTAAGGTTATGGATTCCGTTAAAGGACTTAAGGACATTGCGGTATTTATAGGACCCGAGGGCGGATTTGATGCATCGGAGATAGAAGCGCTTAAGGCAGCAGGAGCCGAGACAGTCTCCCTCGGACGAAGAATATTACGTACGGAGACTGCGGGCATGACGGTGCTTAGCTGGCTTGTTTATTTGCTGGAATCATAGTATGTATGCAGACACTTGCAAAGTAGGATGAATATGGAAGTATATCTGGACAATTCGGCAACCACGAAGGCGATGCCGGAAGTGGTTGACATAATTAGAAAAGTAATGCTTGAAGATTACGGTAATCCGAGCAGTATGCATATCAAGGGCGTGGATGCGGAGAATTATATTCGTATGACCGGAGAGATAATCGCTGCAACGCTTAAGTGCAGTCCCAAGAATATTCTCTATACTTCGGGAGGAACGGAATCGGATAATCTGGCACTCATAGGTGTGGCCGAGGCGATGGTAAGACGCGGCAAGCATATTATCACGACGCAGATAGAACACCCGGCGGTACTTGAGACATGCGAGCATTTAAGCAAGATCGGATATGAGATCACTTATCTTCCGGTTAATGAGCAGGGAATTGTGAATCTTGATATCTTTCGTAAGTCATTAAGGCCCGATACGATACTTGTATCCGTTATGCATACGAATAATGAGATCGGAGCAGTTCAACCTGTTGAGGAAATAGGTAAGATTATAAGGGAAGTCAATCCCGATACGTTTTTCCACGTGGATGCCGTTCAGGGTTACGGCAAATGCAGGATCAATCCCAAGAGTTGCGGCATAGACTTAATGTCTGTGAGTGCACATAAACTCCACGGACCTAAGGGTGTCGGTTTCCTGTATATGAGCGACAGAGTAAGGCTTAAACCGATCATATTCGGAGGCGGACAACAGAAAGGTATGCGTTCGGGAACCGAGAATGTGCCGGGAATAGCCGGTATGGGTAAGGCCATAGAGATTCTTAATAAGACGCTTGATGAGGATATAGCCGCAGAACGTGAGCTTAAGTCTTATGCGGTTAATAAACTTAAAGACATGGAAGGAATTAAGATTAACGGCTATAACGACGGTGAGTCGGCTCCTCACATAATAAGCATATCCATAGAGGATGTCAGAGCGGAAGTCATGCTGCATGCATTGGAGGATAAGGGCATATATGTGTCATCGGGAAGTGCCTGTGCATCGAATAAGCCTGCAATATCCGCAACCCTTAAGGCGATAGACGTAGATAAGAAACTGCTTGATTCGACCATAAGAATCAGTATGTCGCCCTTTACAACGAAGCAGGAGATTGACTATACCATAGAGAGTATGGAAGAATTGATACCGAAGCTTAGGAAATACGTTAGGAAATAGATCAGACAGGATACGAATATGAAATATACATCTTTTCTTATTAAATATGGTGAGATAGGGGTTAAGGGCAAGAACAGATATCTGTTTGAGAATGCTCTTATACAGCAGATTAAGTATGCGCTTAAAAGATGCGAAGGTGAATTTAAGGTTCACAAGGCCGAAGGACGCATATATGTGGATGTACTTTCTGACTTTGACTATGATGAGACTATAGAGAATTTAAGAAGTGTATTCGGAATAAGCGGAATATGTCCGATGACATTTGCTGAGGATGAAGGCTATGATAAACTTCGGGAATTTGTAGCTGATTATGCGAAGAAGGTATACGGAGATGCTCCGGAAGGCACGACATTTAAGGTCTATGCAAGACGTTCTAATAAGAGATATCCCCTTGACAGCATGGAACTTAATGCGGGACTCGGAGAAGTCATTCTTGATACTGTACCCGCACTTAAGGTCGATGTCCATAATCCCGACATCACACTGTATGTCGAAGTTAGAGAGAAGATATATGTGTATTCTGAGATAATACCCGGTCCCGGAGGAATGCCGGTGGGAACAGGCGGTAAGGCTATGCTGCTTCTGTCAGGCGGTATTGATTCGCCCGTAGCAGGATATATGATAGCCAAGAGAGGTGTTAAGATAGATGCGGTGTATTTTCATGCTCCGCCCTACACTTCAGAACGCGCCAAGCAGAAGGTTATCGATCTTGCCAAGCAGGTATCCAAATATGCTGGTCCGATATATCTGCATGTAATCAATTTCACGGATATTCAGCTTGCCATATATGAGAAATGTCCGCAGGATGAGCTTACTATCATAATGCGCAGATATATGATGAGAATAGCCGAGACTATTGCCAAGCAGACGGGATGTTTAGGACTTATTACAGGTGAGAGCATAGGCCAGGTGGCAAGTCAGACACTTGCATCGCTTGCAGTTACCAATGAAGTATGTACTCTTCCTGTATTCAGACCATGTATCGGAATGGATAAACTTGAGATAGTTGATATCTCACAGAAGATAGACACGTATGAGACCTCGATCCTGCCGTATGAGGATTGCTGCACCATATTCGTGGCCAAGCATCCGGTGACCAAACCAAGCCTTGAGGTTATAGCAAGGCATGAGCATAACCTTGACGAAGTCATAGACGATCTTATGAAGACGGCGCTTGAGACTAAAGAGACGATAGTTGTATCACAGGAATAAAAAAGGAGCAGGCAATACCTGCTCCTCTAAATTAATCTTATATCCTATTAAACTACATAGGGCTTAAGAACGTCCAATACTGAATCAACATTCTCCTCAGCGTGGATATTTAAGTCGATAGGCTTAGAAAGATCCAAACTGAATATACCCATGATAGACTTAGCATCGATTACGTATCTGCCTGATACAAGGTCGAAATCATAGTCGAACTTGGTGATGTCATTAACGAATGACTTAACCTTATCAATCGAGTTAAGGGAAATCTGTACTGTCTTCATAATTATAATACCTCCTTAGAGTTATATACCTTCGCTTATTATAGTAAAGTGCGAAGGAATAAAAGTCAACCAAAAACCTATAAATATACGGAATATATACCATAGAAAGAGAAGTGTTAAATGAAAACCGTAGCATTTCATAATCTGGGATGTAAAGTTAATACATATGAAATGGAAGTTATGCAGCAGAAGTTTGCAGAAGCCGGATATCAGATCGTGTCTTTTGATTCTGTTGCTGATGTCTATGTCATCAACACCTGTTCAGTGACCAATATTGCTGATCATAAATCAAGACAGATGTTGCACAAAGCCAAAAGAAGGAATCCTGACGCTGTCGTTATCGCAGCAGGATGCTATTCCCAGACGGACACCGAGGGAGCCTCTGCGGATGATTCGGTTGATATAGTTCTTGGCAATAACAGAAAAGCGGAAATAATCGATGTACTAAATGAGCATCTTAAGACAGTATCCGGACAGGATAAAACAAGTGTGGTCGTTGATGATCTGACAGGCCCTTCACCATACGAAGATTGCGGTATCAATGATTCCAACGAACGAACAAGAGTGGATATTAAGATTCAGGACGGGTGCGATCAATTCTGTTCATATTGTATAATACCGGCTGCAAGAGGCAGGGTAAGGTCAAGAAGCAAAGACAGTATTATAGAAGAGATTAAGGTGTTAGCTGACAAGGGATACAAAGAAGTGGTCTTAACAGGCATACATCTTAGTTCCTACGGAATAGACTTAACGGGTGATAAGTATGTTCCTTACAATGTTTTGACTGCCGACGGTGATTATACCAATAATGAATTGATTGATGTGATCAACAGTGTTGCGTCAATAGACGGAATTAAGAGGATACGCTTAGGTTCCCTTGAGCCGCGAGTTATTACTAAACAGTTCACTGAAGCTATTGCCGCAACCGATGCGGTCTGTCCGCATTTTCATCTGAGCTTACAGAGCGGATGTGACGATACGCTTAAACGTATGAACAGACGATATACAGCGGATGAATATTATGATAAAGTAAGATTGCTCAGAGAGAGTTATGTTAACCCGGCTATAACTACGGATATAATAGTGGGCTTCCCCGGCGAGACGGAAGAAGAGTTCGCTAAGACCGTGGAGTTTATAAATAAAGTCGATTTCTATGAGACCCATATTTTTAAATATTCCAAGCGAAGGGGTACGGTTGCGGCAGGACTGCCGAATCAGGTTACGGAAGTCGTTAAAGGCCTAAGAAGCGATGTATTGCTTGATATCTGTGATAAGCACAGAGAAGCATTCTTGCGTGAGCATATAGGTAAGAGTACGGAAATACTTATTGAAGAGAGTCGTATTATTGACGGGCAGACTATGATGATAGGGCATACAAGGGAGTATATGACGGCTGCAATTCCCGTTATGTCGGATGGTAACAGACCGGCAGAAGGAGACATTGTTTGCGGTGTTGCAGACTCCGTCCATGACGGTCGAATGCTTATATGCAGCAATCTCAGTCGCGCTTGAATATTGGTGCCTTATGCGATATTATTAAGGTTGGTAAACTGTATGCGGGGTGACCGCAATTACATATAATTTTGGAGGCTGTATGCAGGAACTTGGTAATACACAGTTTTTTAAGGTGGAAGTGGAGAAGGACATCAGCGTTGCAGGCGTGCTTAAGCATGTGTTCGATGCGATGACCGAGAAGGGATATAATCCCGTTAATCAGATTGTCGGATATATAATGTCCGGAGATCCGACCTATATCACCAGCCACAACGGAGCCAGAAGCATGATCATGAAAGTTGAACGTGACGAACTGGTAGAGGAACTGCTTAAGTACTATATTACGAATAACAATTGGGGTTAAGATGCCGGAGAATATGAGAATAATGGGGCTTGATTTCGGCTCTAAGACGGTGGGTGTTGCCATAAGCGATCCTTTGCTTATAACGGCGCAGAGTGTCGAGACCATTAAGAGAGAATCAGCCAACAAACTCAGACGTACATATGCCCGCATTGAGGAACTTATTGCAGAGTATGGTGTCTCTGAAATAGTAGTAGGATTGCCCAAGCATATGAATGATGATGAAGGCATAAGGGCTGAACTTTCAAGAGAATTTGCCGATAAGCTCGGCAGACGCACGGGACTTAAGATTGTCATGTGGGATGAGAGACTTACCACGATTATGGCTGATAATGTCCTTAAAGAGTCCGGTGTGCGCAGAGAGAACCGCAAGGAATATATAGATTCTGTTGCGGCAACATTTATACTTCAGGACTATCTGGATTACAGAGGAAAGAGTGAGGCATAATGAAATTGGAGAAGATTACATTCTGTCCTAACGGTGACGAACCGGTGGAATTCTTCGTATTGGAACAGACAAGAATATCAGGAGTTAATTATATATTAGTGACGGACTTTGAAGAGGGAGACGGCGAGGCGCTTATTCTCAAGGATATGTCTAAGGACGACGAACCGGAGAGCGTATATGCGATAGTCGACGATGATAATGAGCTTAAGGCTGTGGCCGGCGTCTTCGAGGACCTGTTGGAGGACGTTAAGTTTGTATAGTGACAAGAATGCATCCAAGCTTAAGATCATACCTCTTGGAGGCTTGGAGCAAATAGGAATGAATATTACTGCCTTCGAATACGAAGACAGTATTATTGTGGTTGATTGCGGATTAAGCTTTCCCGACGATGATATGTTGGGTATAGACTTAGTTATTCCGGATGTAACGTATCTGGAAGAGAATATAGACAGAGTTAAGGGCTTTCTCATTACCCATGGTCATGAGGATCATATCGGAGCGCTGCCTTATGTTCTTAAGAAGATAAATATACCGGTATATGCGACGAGACTTACGATGGGCCTTATAGAGCGTAAGCTTGCTGAACATGATTTATCCGAGAGTGTCAGACGTAAGGTGATTAAGTTTGGCCAGTCGGTTAATCTTGGTGAGTTCAGAATAGAATTCATTAAGACTAATCATAGTATCGTGGATGCGGCTGCACTGGCGATATATTCACCGGCCGGAATCGTGGTACATACAGGTGATTTCAAGGTTGACTACACACCGGTATACGGTGATGCGATAGATTTACAGAGATTTGCCGAGATAGGACACAAGGGTGTATTGGCATTAATGTGTGACAGTACCAATGCCGAGCGTCCGGGATTTACTCCGTCTGAGAAGACCGTTGGCAAGGCGTTTGATACGATATTCTCGGAGCATATGGACAGACGAATTATAGTTGCGACATTTGCTTCGAATGTTGACAGAGTACAGCAAATTATTAATTCTGCATTTAAGTTTGGGCGTAAAGTCGTAGTCGAAGGCCGCAGTATGAGTAACATTATCGAGACTGCGCAGAATTTGGAGTGCATCAGTATTCCAGACAATACTCTCATACCCATAGAACTTCTGAAGGATTACCCTGCTGAGCAGACGGTAATCATTACAACGGGTTCACAGGGCGAGAGTATGGCTGCCTTAAGCCGTATGGCTTCCGGCACACATCGTAAGATATCGATTACGCCCAATGATCTTATTATATTCTCCTCTCACCCAATCCCGGGTAATGAGAAACCGGTTACCAAGACGGTAAATACTCTTCTTGCCAAGGGAGCCGAGGTGATATTCCAGGATGTTCATGTTTCCGGACATGCCTGCCAGGAGGAGATTAAGTTGGTCTATACTCTGGTAAGGCCGAAGTATTCGATACCGGTACACGGAGAGTATAAGCATCTTATGGCACAGGCACGTTTGGCCAAGGAAATAGGAGTCCCCAATGAGAATATATTCATACTTAACAGCGGGGATGTCCTTGAGCTTAATGAAGAAGGTGCGGCTGTGACGGGCAGAGTGCAGACAGGTGCCGTGCTGGTGGACGGTCTCGGAATAGGTGATATAGGCAATGTCGTATTAAGGGACAGACAGATATTATCCGAGAACGGAATAATCATGGCAGTTATGGCGATAGAGAGCGAGTCAGGCATGCTCATATCGGGACCCGAGCTTGTTACCAGAGGGTTTATCTATGTCAAGGAATCAGATGCCGTTATGGATGAGATGCGTGAGATAGTACAGCTGGCAATAGAGAGGCTTGCGGACAGGGGAGTAAAGGACCGCAATAAGATCAGAAATACAATCAGGGATGAATTAAGCAGTTATATATGGAAGAGTATGAACAGAAGACCGATGATCCTTCCGGTCATACTCGATGTCTGAGAACAGATATATACATAATGAAGAAATTCGGTAGTTTAAGAGGAGATTATGAACAGCAGAATTGATACAAGAGAGATAATTATTTCGGTATTCTCGGTAGCGCTTAAGGTAGTGCTATTTGTAATCGCGGCCATGTTTATATACAAATACGCGGTTATAGGCTATGACTACGGATACCGCATATTCGGAGAAGAACCGATGGCAACGGGAGAAGGACGTAAAGTATCCGTTACCGTCGGCAGTGATATGGGCGTTAAGGACATTGGACAGGTGCTTGAGAATAAGGGGCTTATAAGAGATGCCAATCTGTTCAGAATACAGGAGAGATTATCCGAACATCACGGGGAGATTAAGCCGGGCATATATGAACTTAATACGAATATGACGGCAGAAGAGATGATAGTAATCATGTCATCTGATGGAACAGAAGAGACGGATAAGGATTCCGGCAAGACACCGGATGAGGCAGGAAGCCAGATAAATCCTTTGGTCGGTGAAGAGGAAGAATATTACATCGATTCGGAAGACTCAGAAGTCTCAGATCCGGGAGCACCGGGCGCTTATGCACCGATAGAAGAAGACGCGGCAGGAGAATAGGCTGTGGTTATAGATGAGAGGTTATATACCTTCATTAATTCAATGGATGAGGGGCTGCCTGATGAGTTGGCGAAACTTGAGAAAGAAGCCGTAGACACTTATGTTCCTATTATACGTAAGGATATGCAGGCCTATCTTAAGTACCTTATGTTCACTCATAGGCCGAAGAATATTCTGGAGGTCGGTACAGCAATCGGCTTCTCCGCAATCCTTATGAGTGAATATGCGCCGGATGCACATATTACAACCATTGAGAATTACGATAAGCGAATTCCTATAGCCAGACAGAACTTCATAAGATTTAACAGGCAGGACAGGATTGAATTAATTGAGGGAGATGCGCTTGAAGTACTTCCCTTGCTTACGGATAGCTATGATTTTATTTTCATGGATGCGGCCAAAGGCCAATACATTAATTATCTGCCCGATATCTTAAGACTTCTTAAGCCCGGAGCGATTCTTGTGTCGGATAACGTATTGCAGGACGGCGATATTGTGGAGTCTAAGTATGCGGTGGTCAGAAGGGACAGAACGATTCATACAAGGATGAGAGAATATCTGTATGAACTTAAGAATAATGAGAATTTGGTTACGGTGATATTACCTGTAGGTGACGGGATAACGGTCAGCTACAGGAAATAACAAATAGATTAATTTTAGGAGTAATAATGTTGAGTACAAGGAAAGAGAGTGGAGTACAGGAGATGAACAGACAGGGAATTGATGTGCCGGATTATCCGGATATTGAGGAATTATTCGGCTGTAACGTCTTCTCAATGGGAGTTATGAGAGAGAGACTTCCGGAAGATGTGTTTAAGGAGATTGAGTCTGTCATAGAACATGGCGGGGAGCTTACGCTTAAGACTGCGGATGTGGTTGCACGCGCCATGAAGGAGTGGGCTATAGAGAAGGGTGCGACTCATTATACACACTGGTTCCAGCCTCTTACGGGAATCACTGCAGAGAAGCATGATTCATTTGTATCGCATCCGGATAAAGACGGGCATATGATTATGGAATTCAGGGGTAAGGAGCTTATCAAGGGTGAGCCTGATGCATCTTCCTTCCCTTCGGGCGGTCTTCGTGCCACATTCGAGGCAAGAGGATATACCGCATGGGACCTGACATCACCTGCATTTATCAAAGAGACGGCAACCGGTCCAACCTTATGCATTCCGACGGCTTTCTGCTCATATACGGGAGAGGCGCTTGATAAGAAGACTCCTCTTCTTCGTTCCCTTGAGGCGTTAAGTACCCAGGCACTTCGTATAGTCAGATTATTTGGCAATACAACTGCTACAAGAGTCATTACCTCGGTGGGAGCGGAACAGGAATATTTCCTTGTTGATCAGGCCAAGGCACTTAAAAGAGAAGATCTTATATTCTCCGGCCGTACGCTTTTTGGTGCTCCGGCGCCTAAGGGCCAGGAGATGGACGACCATTATTTCGGTGTTATAAGAGAACGCGTCGGTGCATTCATGCATGATGTTAATCTGGAACTGTGGAAACTTGGTGTAACTGCCAAGACGCAGCATAATGAGGCTGCACCTGCACAGCATGAGCTTGCTCCGATCTATGAATCTGCCAATATAGCGGTTGATCACAACCAGCTTGTAATGGAGACTCTTAAGAGAGTGGCGGGCAAGCACGGACTGCGATGCCTGCTTCATGAGAAGCCTTTTGCGGGAGTTAACGGTTCGGGCAAGCACAATAACTGGTCAATAACTACCGATGACGGTATTAATCTTTTAGAGCCAGGAGAGAGCCCTAATGAGAATATTCAGTTCCTTTTAGTACTTGCTTGTATTATGAAGGCTGTTGACACACATGCGGATCTGTTAAGACAGAGTGCATCCAATGTGGGAAATGATTTAAGACTTGGCGGTAATGAGGCTCCTCCGGCAATTATATCTATATTCCTTGGTGAACAGCTTGAGGATGTGGTCCGTCAGCTTGTGGAGACCGGAGCTGCGGTTAATCTTAAAGAAGGCGGTACCCTTCAGACAGGTGTATCAACTCTTCCCGATTTTAAGATAGACGCTACCGACCGTAACCGTACATCTCCTTTTGCGTTTACCGGTAATAAGTTTGAATTCCGTATGGTGGGAAGTGAAGATTCTATCGGAAGTCCCAATACCACGCTTAATGCCATTGTTGCCGAAGCATTCTGTGAAGCTGCAGACAGACTTGAGGCTGCTGACAACTTTGATATGGCGGTTCATGATCTTATCAAAGAATATATGGCTAAGCATGAGCGAATAATCTTTAACGGTGACGGATATTCGCCTGAGTGGGTTATGGAAGCGGCAAGACGAGGTCTTCCCAATATTCCTTCCATGGTTCAGGCGGTTGAGACCCTTACTACGGATAAGTCAATTAAATTGTTTGAGAAGTTCGGTATTTTTACGCGCGGAGAACTTGAGTCGCGTGCCGAGATACTGTATGAGACATATGCCAAGACAATTAATATAGAAGCTCTTACAATGGTGGATATGGCCAATAAGCAGTTGGTACCTTCAGTAATAAGATTCTCAGGCAAGCTTGCCGAGACTGTTAATGCAACGATTGCTGCAGGCGGTGATGCAACGGTGGCTTCAGATCTTCTAAAGAGAGTAACGGGTCTTCTGACCAAGATGCAGGATGCAAGAGTTAATCTCTCTGCAATCGAGAAGAAGGGTTCTGTGATGGAAAGAGGTCGCGACCAGGCATATTATTATTATGAGAAGGTTGTTCCCGCAATGGATGCGCTTCGCCAGCCGGCCGATGAACTTGAGCGTATTGTTGATAAGGCATACTGGCCGTTCCCGACATATGCGGATCTTGTATTTGAAGTATAAGTACGACATTATGTCAACCAAATTAAACAAAGAATTGCATTTCAAAAAAGTGTTGCATTTTGCATAAGTTTGAGGTAATATAAGCAAGTGCCTGTTATGGCACTTGCAAATATAGCGCCATCGCCAAACGGTAAGGCAACGGACTCTGACTCCGTCATTTCAAGGTTCGAATCCTTGTGGCGCTGCTTAAGGAAGCTGAGATTCAGCTTCCTTTTTTGTTAGTGTTGCTTATTGAAAATCTGTGTTCAATATCGTAGAATTACAAAAGTTGATACTATTACTTATGAGAGAAAGGCGGAGTAAACAATGGTATTTTTCTACAGAAACTATCCCTACGCACCTAAGGCAACACTTCTTTCGGGATTCGCTAACGGATTCGGATATTTATGTGCAATCGGAGCGATTTGCACACTTATAAGTATCCCCAAGAATCCGATATTCATCCTGCCTACTATCATATTAGGCGGACTTGCTGCATTCCTGATCATCTATTTGGGTCGTAAGTTACCTGATAAGTTGGCAGGTCCCGAGACAGAGAAGAATGTCACAACCAAGCCCAGATTTGCAGCAGCTTACTGTCAGGCCAACCCGGATGCATACGACCATCTTGCAGAGGTCAATCCGGAGTTCGGTCAGAAGTATGTGATGAACGAGAAGGGCAGATGCGTTAAGAGAAAGTAATCTTTAGATTAATTATGCGTATCTGGATCAGAGAATTTAAAGATAACAGAATGCTTTGTGATATGGTTGCGGAACACAATGAGGATGATACACGTACTCATAAAGTGTTCGCGGCCATTGATGAGGCGTGCAGAGAATTTGATTTATGTAAACCAATCTGGCTTGATAAGAATATTAAGGAATTCAAGGAACATTCTGAAACCAGATTCTACCAGGACAGTTTCATAGAGGAAGTGCCATTTGATTACCTTGATTTTCGTGTCATAGAAGAGGATTAGTGACCGGCGCGGAGGTTGTTATACAATGAAGAAACCGGAGCTTTTGATACCGGCCAACAACATAGAAGTATTAAAAGAAGCCGTATACTACGGCGCCGATGCTGTATATATCGGCGGCGAAGTGTTCGGCTTACGTGCTAAAGCCAAGAATTTTACGCTTGATGAGATGTCAGAAGCGATTGCTTTTGCCCATGCTCATAATGTTAAGGTGCACGTGACCGTTAATATCTTAGCGCACAATTATGATCTTGAAGATGCGAAGGAATATCTTAAACAGCTTGGACAGTTGCGCCCTGACGCACTTATTATTGCAGATCCGGGTATATATGCTCTTGCCAAAGAGATATGTCCGGATATAGAGAGGCATATATCGACACAGGCCAATAATACGAACTATCTTACCTATAAGTTCTGGTATGAGCAGGGAGCTAAGAGGGTCGTTGCCGCAAGAGAATTAAGTCTTGATGAGATAGCACAGATCAGAGCCAATATTCCTGACGATATGGAGATAGAGTGCTTCATTCACGGAGCAATGTGTATTTCGTATTCAGGCAGATGTCTGCTCAGTAATTATTTCACGGGACGTGACGGTAATCAGGGTGAGTGTACTCATCCCTGCCGCTGGAAGTACGCAGTAATGGAAGAACAGCGCCCCGGTGAATATCTGCCTGTATATGAGAATGAGAGAGGAACATACATATTTAACAGCAAAGATTTATGTATGATAGAGCATATTCCGGAGATGATTAATGCGGGCATAGATTCGTTTAAGATAGAGGGCCGAATGAAGACGGCTCTGTATGTTGCGACGGTTGCGAGAACATACAGGAGAGCTATAGATGACTATCTTGAGTCTCCTGATAAGTATGCTGCCAATATGGATTGGTATAAAGAAGAGATTAAGAAATGCACATACAGAGGATTTGCCACGGGATTCTATTTCGGTAAGCCGACGCATGAGATGCAGGTGTACGGAAGTAATACCTATATCAATGAATATACATATCTCGGAATAGTATATGAAATAAAAGATGATGGGACTGTCAGAACAGAGCAGCGTAATAAGTTCTGTAAGGGCGATGAGATAGAGATAATGAAGCCTGACGGACGTAACGTACAGACGAAGGTGCTGGGAATATATAACGATGAAGGCATTGAGCAGGATTCGGCACCTCATTCCAAACAGACACTGTATGTGAAGTTATCGGAATCTGCGGATGTATATGATATCTTAAGATGTAAGACTGAGTGAGATTACAATTTATTGGTGAGGATTAAACAATGTATTTGGATACGTCAACCGTAATGTTACTGATTGGTGCTGCGCTTACATTACTTGCAAGCGGATTTCTGCACCTGACATATAATAAATACAAATTCAAACCTGCGGATAACGGATATACCGGAGCAGAGGTTGCGGAAGCGATATTAAGAGCGGAGAATATAACCGATGTAGGCATATCACAGGTATCCGGAGATCTGACAGATCATTATGATCCGAGAAGTAAGAGTGTATGCCTGTCTCAATCGGTATTTAATATGCATTCGATTGCAGCTGTGGCTGTGGCTGCTCATGAGTGCGGTCACGCGATACAGCATCACGAGGAATATGCACCTCTTAAATTCAGAAGCGCTCTGGTGCCTTATGCCAATCTGGGATCTAAGCTTGGTATACCCATAGTTTTATTGGGATGGTATTTGGGTCTTGATTTCCATCTTTCAAACGGCAGTGTATTCAGTGTAGCGCAACTCGGTATATGGATATTTGCCATAGCTATTCTGTTTCAGATTGTTACGCTTCCGGTTGAGGTTGATGCAAGTAATAGAGCTTTGATCATACTTGCAAGAGAAGGGATACTGGACGGACAGGAACTTAAGGGAGCCAGAAGAATGCTTACGGCAGCTGCGCTTACATATGTTGCGGCGGCTGCATCGGCAGTGCTTCAGATGCTTAGGCTTATATTGTTAAACGGTCGCAGGAGTAAGAGATGAGTGTTAATGAACAGGAATTAAAACAGCTTGGAGAGATTAAAGCTGCATCCGAGGATATATTTGACGGACTGGTATTGCATGTTAAGAATGATACGGTAACGCTTCCTAACGGTAATACGGCAACAAGGGAACTGATAAGACATATCGGCGCCGTATGTGTGGTACCCGTTACGGATGATAATAAGGTCATTATGGAGCGTCAGTTCAGATATCCAATAGACAGGGTAATAACCGAGATTCCTGCAGGCAAGCTTGATGCCATAGATGAGGACAGATTAAGTGCAGCCAAGAGGGAGTTAAGAGAAGAGACTGGATATGAGGCGGATGAATGGACGGATATGGGATTGTATTATCCCGCTCCCGCATATTCCGATGAGAAGATCACCATGTATCTTGCAAGAGGGCTTAAGAAGGGTACAAGAGACCTTGATGAGGATGAATTCCTTAATATTATTGAGATTCCGCTTGATGAATTGGTAGAGGATATTATGTCCGGAAAGATTACGGACGGCAAGACACAGGTGGCCATACTTAAAGCATCTGCCATAATTAAGAACAAATAGTCATTGTTCCTATGCGGATAACTCTACCAGAACTATCATTGCGATGGCAGCCAATACGCCTATTATCAGAGTAAGTGACCATACACTTACTCTTTTTTCTTTGTATGACTTATTTCTGATAAGTGTCATTAATGGATTGTCACGACCCTCATTCTGTGATATCCAACTTAATACGGCACCGGCCATAAGTGTGGTAATAACAGAGAGTAAGGAATATATGATGATGTAGATGGCCGAAGTATCATCGACCAGCTCGGTATCAAAGATTCCTTCATACATATTGTCAGCAATAAACATGGCGACCACGGCACGAAGATTGATTAAGAAGTGTACCATTATTGTAGGCCATATGCTTCCCGTAGCTTCTGCTAACAGAGCTAAGGCTATTCCGATTATAAATGCATATACGAGCTGATTGATATTGCCGTGCATAAGTCCGAATAAGAGCGCAGAAATGAAAATTGCACCCGCGGGTCTGCAATTCTTACGGTATCCGCCGTAGACCACACCTCTGAATGCAAGCTCCTCACATAAAGCCGGCATTAAGGCAATGGAGAATATTGCTGCGGGAACAGACATATTGACTATATCCGAACCGTATTCAAGAACAGTATTGTCAACGAAAAGAGTCGAAATAAGATTGCTCAGTGTTATAAGCGGCATAATAGTAAGCAAATATACCAGTGTCATAAGAACAGTTGAGGGCTTAATAGAGCGAAGCATTATTCTGTCAGATATTAAGACAGTCTCGGATGTTTCGATGTCTGTCTTAGGACCTGAGTGCATATAATACCATATAAGAATCAAGAGAAGTGCCGGGAATGCGATTACAAGTTCCGATACCACCGAGTTAATAATAAATGAATCGGCTATCTCGAATAAGATTCCTTCCGGAAGAAATAATACTCCCCATAAAAGAAGCATCAGAATAAAGAAATATGCATTGGCCATATTGCGATCTGACTTAGGTTTTGGTTGGTTGACATAATTCATAACTAATGCTCCGATTTAAGAACTATACTGTCGCTTTTAATCTCTATAAGTCCGTTTTTGAGCAATCTTCCGACGGCTCTTTTGAATTCGTTTTTGGACATATCGGTTGCTTTTTTAATAACCTCGGGAGATGCCTTGTCATTAAAATCAAGACTTCCACCGTTAGATTTCATGAGTTTGATTAATTTGTCGGCATCTATATCCATCTGGATGTGAGTCAGTTCTTTAAGACTTAAATCTATCTTGCCGTCGGATTTAACCGCGCTGACTCGTGCATTTATCTGATCTCCGACGTGGATTCCGTTTGGCATTTCGCGCTTGGGAATAAGTCCCTGATACTTATCTTCAATGGCAACAAAAACACCGAAGTTATCGCTTATCTCATACACGGTTCCGGATACGTTATCCCCCTTTTTGATGTCGCTTGCAGTATCCAGATACTTATAGAGTTTCATGGTCGCACAGAGGCGGTCGCTTTTGTCGGCATACAGAGCAACGGGGATCTCCATTCCGGCCTTAAGTTCACCGGTCATCTCGCGGTAGGGTAAGAGAAGGTCTTTCTCAAGTCCCCAGTCTAAGAATGCACCTATCTTGCCTACTTCAATAACCTTGCATCTGGCGATCGTACCGATGGTCAGCCTGGGTGTTTTGAGAGTGGCAATAAGTCTGTCTTTGCTGTCTCTGTATAAGAAGACTCTCAATTCGTCTCCTATCTTGGCACCGTCAGGCACCTGATTCTTAGGTAATAATACTTCCTGTTCAGAATCTGAAGATTCCTTAAGATATAACCCGAAATCGGTGCGTCTTGATATTATAAGATTCTGTATGGTTCCTACTCTCATTGTCTGTCCGTCCTTATTCATAAATTAAGCTAATTCTTTAATTCAATGACCGCATATGATTTGCCTTCTTCGTCATTAAGTGCTACGACGGTAAGGTCATCGGATTCATATAACAGGGGGTGTATAACATCTCCTATGTGGGCCTGCTCTCTGTATTCTGCTCTGAGTCTTGTATAATCCTTACGTGTTGGAATGCAACCCATTGCAATCTTAATATACTGTCCGTTGTTGACATGACCGTTGCTGTCTAGATGATGTCTGCCGATTGTAACAGCTTCAGGAGCTGTCGGAGTCGTATCAGGCAGAACTATCTTACGGGGGCTGTAACTCATATCAAGCTTGGGAGATAATTCGTATGCATTCTTCATTTCTTCGGTCACCTTGGCCGGGGTCATTTTATTCCAGTCCATAAGTAACCAAAGTGAATTTGCCTTTACAAGATAATCCCCGGTATCATCGGTTAAACAGAAGTTCCTGTAACCGAAGAAGCCTTTGAAATCATAAGGATAAGTACCTACTGTCAGATTCTGTCCGTAGGCGGGACGCTTAACTATCTCTACTTCCCAGTAGTTGAGTACCCATACCAAAGACTTGGGGATGAGATAATCAAAGCCAACACCCAGATCATCCGAATGAAAACACGAACAATCCTGGAAAACATCTATTATGGCGGGAAATGACATAAAACGTTTATCGTCGGATTGACTGTAACCCACTCTGAACTTGTATGAATACATGATTAACCTCCGAAAAATTCGCTGTGTGTAACGCTTATAATAATAGCACAATAGCAAGGAATGTGGTATTATTGAATTTGTAAAATGTATTGGTTACGGAGGTTTATATAATATGAAAAGGAGTATGCGAACTACGCTGCTTATGATTATTGTGCCCCTTGTAGTGGCGCTGATTGTAAGCATTGCTTTCTTCTCGATGAGGTTGCAGAGTGTAAGCGCCAGTGACAAGAATCTGTACTACGACAAGTTGTATGAGATTAACACAACGCTTATCAATGCAGACAGAGATCTGTATCAGGGTATGTATGCAGTTACACAATATCATCTGCAGCACGAATTCTTATCTGAGACAGATAATCAGAAACACATAGATGATTATAAGGAGAATACGCAGCAGGCGCTTGACAGGGTAAGAGAGGCAGCTGCGATTGCCAAGGCGGATTCAACGTTGTTTACGGGGACTACACTTGAAGGCGCTACGGAGACATTCTCGGATTTCTACAATCAGTATGAAGCAGACTTTACGATGTGGACCAGTCTGTATGATATTGATAAAGATGAGGGATTCTGGACTAATTTCTGTTCGCAGTTTGAGGTTACCAGAGAAGCATTATCCGATATGACAGATGTGACGGAGACTTGGGCCAATAATCAGGTAGCCATTCAGGAAGCCAATGTCAGAAATGTCATAATCACTTCTTTTGTACTCTTTATTGCAATAGCTGCAGTGCTTATGGTATTGGCGTTCATCGTGATGAACAGTATTACCAAATCACTTAAGCAGATAAATAAGGGTATAGACAATATGGCAAGCGGAGACTTCGTATCATCGATTGCCATTAAGTCAGGTATCAAAGAATTTAATGAGATGGCAGCTGCTGTTGACGGAATGAGAGTAAGACTTAAGGAAGCACTTATTAAGGTTGTGGGTCATGCAGAAGCCGTTAATACCGGAGCGGATGTAACGGAGGATTCTATTTCCGATTCCAAGAGAACATCGGGTGATATATCTTCCGCAATATATGATGTTGCACACGGGGCAACATCCATGGCGCAGGATGTTCAGGATACTTCATCTATCGCCATAGATATGGGATATGCCGTTGGTAATGTTATAGATGTGGCCAATGCCAATATGGATAAGGGACAGACATTGTACGCTGAATCCATTAAGGTTAAGGATCAGCTTGAAGAACTCCGTAAGGCTGATCAGGAGACTGACAGAATGGCAGGAGCTGTTGCTGATTCAGTTGAAGAGACTGCTCAGGTCGTTGAGGAGATATCTACAGCTGCTCAGGCCATCATGGGTATTGCCAATCAGACCAACCTTCTTGCACTTAATGCATCAATCGAGGCTGCAAGAGCGGGTGAAGCCGGAAGAGGATTCGCGGTTGTTGCAGACAGCATCGGCGGACTTGCTGCAGAGTCTAATCGGACTGCAAGCCAGATTACCGATATGCTTGGTAATATAACAACTCTGTCCCAGAGGAATAAAGAGCTTACCGGCAATATCAAAGAGGCTACTACAAGAGAGAATGCAGCGCTTGAAGAGATGGTTTCGTCATTTGATAACATGTTGTCTATGTTAAATGAGACAGAGGCGGGCAACAGAAGCATTATGGAACTTGCGCAGTCACTTGATGAGGCTAAGAACAAGATATCGGCTGCGGTAGAGAGCTTATCAAGCATTTCCGAAGAGAATGCAGCTTCTACGGAAGAGACTTCCGCATCAATGCAGCAGCTTAATACCAATATGGAGAACATCGTGGCAGAAGCACAGAATCTTAAGGCTATAGCTACAGAGTTACAGGCTAACGTAGAATTCTTCAGAGTACAATAATATAACAAAAACGGACCTCCACTTAGTGAGGGTCCGTTTTTTTGTCTTTTGACACTTGACCATTAAGCCAGCATATCGAAATTAGAGCCGACAGCAGGATTGACACTTCGCTCCATAGCTGCAGCATCAATCATATTAACAAGGCCGGCACCCTGAATCTCATTCTGGTCCATTGCCTTGCCAAGCACTGCCATGCCTACATCGTTTGCTGTCTTAACATTAGCCAAAGCCATTGAAATAGCAGGAATTTGCATAAACGATTACCTCCTTGTACTTCGCTAATGTGTGCCTACTATATATATCGTACCACAGAGAGGATTTTATTACCATAAATATAGTATAATCATATCTATGACTGACAGACATAAAGATTCAATCGGCAAAGGGCCGGGTAATTTCATATTTCAGGCAGGCATACTTGCGGCAGCAGGCATCATCGTTCGAATAATCGGTATATTGTATCGAAGCCCCCTGGTGGCAATCATCGGTGATGAAGGTAACGGATACTATAACACCGCATATGTCATATATACGATTATACTTTTAATCTCTTCGTACAGTATTCCTTCTGCCATATCTAAGGTTATAGCGGCAAGGTTATCCCTCGGAGAATATCGTAACGCATACAGATTATTCATCGGTTCAATCGTATATGTCGTAATTGTGGGCGGGGCGGCTTCTATAGTCTGCTTTGTTTTTGCCGGTAATCTGGTTGGTGCATCTTCTGCACAGGTACTTAAGATATTTGCTCCGACGGTATTTTTATCGGGCCTCTTGGGAACCTTAAGAGGATTCTTCCAGGCACACCATACAATGGTATATACATCATTCTCTCAGATTCTTGAGCAGATACTCAATGCCATAGTCAGCATCTCTGCGGCTTATTTATTTGTCAGAGCGTTAAGCGGACGAAGCGAAACCGAGATAGCAATAGGAGGCGCTAAGGGAAGTGCAATAGGTACGGGTGCCGGTGTTGCAGTCGCTCTTATTTTTATGTTGCTTGTATATATATCAAACAGAAACGGTATACATGCAAGAATAGCATCCGATAAGACGAAACAGTCATCACTTTTATCTCCCTTAAAGGTTGCGGGAATAATATTCGGAATGGTAACACCGGTGGTATTAAGTACCTGTATATATAATCTCAGTACTGCATCCAATCTTAAGATTTATCAGCACATTGTCATGGAATACGGCGGATACAGTGAGGCGGTTGCAACCACCAATTACGGACTGTATTCGGGTAAGGCCATGCAGATAGTCAATATTCCCATTGCACTTGCAACAGCAATGTCATCCGCAATAATCCCCTCTATAGCACATTCTCACGAAAGAGGAGAACTCAAGGAAGAAAGGCGAAAGATTGCATATGCGATCAGAGTTACAATGTTGATCGCCATTCCTTCGGCATTTGGTCTTCTGTCATTGGCAGAACCTGTTACGATGTTGTTGTATCCACAGAGGGCATCCTATAAGACTGTGTCGCATCTTATTATGGCTCTTAGTGTGACCGTTATATTCTATTGTCTGTCGACATTAAGCAATGCGATACTTCAGGGAACGGGCAATGTGAATATTCCGGTTATCAATTCGGGAATATCGCTTGTAATTCAGGCAGGAGTTCTGGTTCTGCTGCTTAGAAATACGGAGCTTGACCTGTATGCACTTTGTATCGTTACGGTTATTTATTCGCTTATGATGTGCATACTTAATTCATATGCGATTAACAGGAAGATAAGTTACAGGCAGGAATATATAAGGACATTTGTTATGCCTGTTGCTGCCGCCGTTATAATGGCAGCAGTTACCGCATCTTCAAGTTATCTTGTGACATATCTTATCAGGAAAAACGCGGGGGATTCTGAGATGATCATATCCGGAATGAACAATGTTTTGAGGCTGGTTGTCGGAATCGTCACGGGTGTACTGACATACGGATTATTAACCTTAAGACTCGGAATCATTCGTGAGAATGATTTTAAGGCGCTGCCTAAAGGAACGGCGATAGCGAATATGCTTAAACGAATAAGATTATTAAGATAGAATTATTATACTCTTAGGATTACCTTATAATAGGAAAAGAGGGTGGATTTTTTCTATTATTAGTTGTAGAATTACTTGTATGTCTGAAGGACGGCAGAACAGATAAACGGAGACAGAGATGTTTATACATAAATCCAACAAAAAGTTCATATCAGTAATAGCGATAGCAGCGGCTATGATGCTTGCAGGCTGCAGTTTGGGAGATTTTGCTCCCACATCCGGTGTAATGGAAGCCAAGCAGGAAGCCGAATCCGAGGCGGAAAGTATTGCTTCTGCAGAAGATGTTTCTCCTGCAGATAATACGGAGCAGCCAAGTGAAGTTGCTGATGAAGAAGCGACGGAAGAGCCCGAAGAAGAGGAAGAAGTATTCTATTCGAATTTCACGGGGCTTCCCATTACATATAACTGGCTTGATCATAGACCGCTTGCCGTAATGCTTAACAATATACAGGCAGGTTGTCCTCAGTCAGGGATCGAACAGGCATCCATAGTCTATGAGTGCCCTGTTGAAGGTCGTATCACCAGACTTATGGCAATATTTGAGAAATACGAAGAGATACCTAAGATCGGTTCAATAAGATCAAGCAGAGATTATTTCGTATATTATGCGCTTGAGTATGATGCAATATATGCTCACTTCGGACAGGCAACAACATATGTCGGAGAACTGCTTAATTCGGATGCGGTAGATAATATCTCGGGTGCTGTATCCGGAATCAATGAACCTTCGACCAATGCATTCTACAGGAGTTCAGACCGTAAGGCACCTCATAATGTTTACATAGATAACGAGGGACTGATTAAGGACAGGGATGCTTTCGGATACAGAACGACTTTAAGAACCGGATTTGAGAAGAAGTTTAAATATCCCGAAGACGGGGGAAGGGTCACTTATGATTCGTCTCCCAAAGCATCGGTTATATATCCCGGCGGCAAGTCTTCCAATGCGGCCAACGGATTTGCTAAGGTGCAGGCAAGATTTGAGTATAATGAGGACGAACATAAATACTACAGGTTCCAGTACGGCGGTCCTCATATTGATCTTGAGACAGGTAATCAGCTTACATTTGATAATGTGATTTTTCAGTATGTGGACGGTATCGTGCGAGACAGCCATGATTATCTCGGATTCGGTGTTATGGGCGGAACCGACAATAAGTGTATCGTATTTACAGACGGTAGGATGGTTGAAGGTAAATGGGAAAGAACCGACATCTTCGGACCGGCCAAATACTACGATACAAAAGGCAATGAGATTACGATCAATCCAGGTAAGACATGGATATGTACAATATGGAATGATTATGCAGATGATGTTGTTATTGAATAAATAACGTTGAGAGGAGTTCTTGTTATGAAGACATTGGGCAGAAGTTTTATTATGGCTTTCTCGGGCTATTCAATAAGCCCTAAGGCAAGCTATGAGAGGAATAAGGAGAATTGCGGATTTATTCTGACTTTCATACCTTTAATCGGTGCGATTATCTGTGTATTGATTAACAGGTGGGCAGTATTATATCCGTATGCCTGCGATTATCCGGTATTGCCTGCAATAGTCGGAGCAGTTGTTCCTACGGTCCTGTCTGCAGGAGTACATCTTGACGGATTCTTCAGAACAGCGGATGCATTAAGCTCACACAAGTCACGTGAAGACAAGGTCAGAATATTAAGTGAGGATGCCCATGGCGGATACACCGCAATAATAGTTTGTGTATGTGTTTTCCTTATAGCTGTGGGAATATGGAGTGAGATGCCGATAGACGGTATATTCGTTATCGCATTTGCATATGTTATATCAAGAGCTTTATACGGCATATCGGTGCTTACAGTTAAGCATGCTCCCGTAACCGGAAGTAAGATTGATGCTTATGTACCCGATAACAATGCTGCAAAGTGGGCACAGGTCATAATTAATGCGGCATATGTAATTGTCAGTGCAGTACTTATGTATAAGATAGCCTGCACATACAGTGTTCCAAGACCTTCCGTCGCAATTGCTTCTTTGATCGGTGCGGCACTTTGCTTCGTATATTATCTTATCGTGTCATTTAAGAACTTCGGTGGTATTACCGAAGAGACCGGTGGATTCTTTGTGGTACTCTGTGAGGTTATCATTCCCATAGCGGCACTTGCTGCGTTTAAGAGTCCCATTTGATCGTTTATTAATTATTTTACAGGTGGATTAATATGTTATCACAGAAATATCTTGATATGTTAAGCGGCAAATCAGTAATCAGAGAGCTGTCAGAGTATGCTGTTGCAAGAGGCAAAGAAATCGGATATGAGAATGTATTTGATTATACACTCGGTAATCCGTCGGTGCCTGTTCCGGACAGTTACAATGACAGTCTTATTCGTTTAATAGGTTCGAAGTCGGCAATGGATCTGCACGGCTACAGCCAGAGCCTCGGAATCAGAGAAGTCAGAGAAGCGGTAGCGAATTCGCTTAAGAAACGTTTCGGAGTAGATTACACACTTAACCATATCTTTATGACAAGCGGAGCTGCAGGTGCGATTGCACATGCAATCAGACTTGTTACTGTACCTGGTGATGAAGTGATTACTTTTGCTCCTTATTTCCCGGAGTATAATCCGTATGTGAATCACACGGGGGCGGTGCTTAAGATAGTACCTCCCAACACCGAGGACTTCCAGATTAACTTCGATGCTTTTGAGAGTATGATCAATGAGAAGACCATGGCGGTACTTATCAATACTCCCAACAATCCGTCGGGTATTGTCTATTCGACCAAGACGATTAAGAGGCTTGCGGAAGTTCTTACACAGAAGAGCAAACAGTATGGTCACATCATCTATCTTATTTCGGATGAGCCGTACAGAGAGATTGTATTTGAAGGTGTGGATGCACCTTACGTTGCCAAGTTCTATGATGCAACTATTACTTGTTATTCATTCTCCAAATCATTATCGGTACCCGGAGACAGAATAGGATATGTTGCAATTAATCCTGCCTGTCCGGATGCGGAGACAATGATCGTGATGTGCGGACAGATATCAAGAGGCATAGGTCATAACTGTCCGTCAGCAATCATTCAGTGGGCAGTTTCAGAGAATCTTGATGTTACTGCTGACCTGTCCGTATATGAGAAGAATATGAATATACTATATGATGCTCTTACGGATCTGGGATTCAGAGTGGTTAAGCCGGGCGGAACTTTCTATATCTTCCCCAAGGCATTGGAAGATGATGCAGTTGCATTTTGTAACAAAGGTAAGGAGTATGATTTCATCGGAGTGCCTGCGAATTCATTCGGATGTCCGGGATATTTCAGGCTTGCTTACTGCATAGAAACAGAGAAAGTTATAAGATCTGTAGAAGCACTTAAGAGATTTGTCAAAGAAAAGTATTAGAGGCAACTTAATCGTTTAAGATGAATATGACACAAATGTCATATATACAATGTGAACAAAAAACGGCCTTAAAAAGTCGATAAATTCGTGCGTGTACTATTGACACGCACGTCAAAAAGTAATAGACTCACTAATGTAAAAAGAGAATTAGTGACAATAGTTTTTGTCATAGATTGTGAATTGTTAATGAGAAGGGAGAGACAATATGGCAATCGAGAAAGTAACTGCTACAGTTAAGAAGGATGTAGCACCTATTAAGGCAACAGCTACTGTTAAGGCTGATGCACTTAAGACAGATATCAAGACACCTGAAGTTAAGCCGGTAGCTAAGCCCGCTGCAAAGCCCGCTGTTAAGAAGGCAGCAGCTAAGAAGACTACAGCTAAGAAGGCTACAGCAGCCAAGAAGACTGTTGCTAAGAAGACAACAACAGCAGCTGCCAAGAAGACAACAACAGCAGCAACTAAGAAGACAACTGCAGCAGCAGCTAAGAAGGTTGCAGCAACAACAGCTAAGAAGGCTACAGCAGCTAAGAAGACAACTGCTAAGAAGAGCACAGCCAAGAAGAGCGCAGCTAAGAAGACAGTACTTAAGACAAGTGCAGTATTCGCTGTAGCAGAGGGCGAGAATCTTACAGCAGATGCACTTATGAAGAAGTATCTTAAGACAGCTAAGGATCGTTGTAAGTATGATCTTGGTCTTAAGACAGCAGATGTTAAGAGCATAGATATCTATGTTAACATCAAGGAGCAGATGGTTTACAGCGTTGTTAACGGTGAGATCAACGATCAGTTCGAGATGTATTAATATCTGATTCGTAATTTATAACATTGATTACAGTGAAGACTATTCCGAGTTCGGAGTAGTCTTCTTTTATAAATAATTAATAATTAGGGTGTTGACACTTGACTCCCGCAGGTGTATCTTATGATTTGAGGATGTTAGCACTCATATATTGCGAGTGCTAACAAACCAAAAGAGGGACCCAGGATGGAATTAAGCGAACGCAAGATGATAATACTTCAGGCGATTGTGCGCAATTACCTTGAGACCGGTGAGCCGGTAGGCTCTCGTACAATCTCCAAGTATACAGACCTTAATTTAAGTTCGGCCACGATTCGTAATGAGATGGCAGATCTTGAAGAGATGGGATATATAGTTCAACCGCATACTTCTGCGGGACGTATTCCCACGGATGCCGGATACAGAGTATATGTAGATACTATGATGGCAGAGAAAGATAAGGAAGTGGAAGCACTTAAGACCAATCTTCTTGAAAAAGAAGAGCGACTTGATCAGTTGCTTAAGCAGACTGCCAAACTTCTTGCAACGAACACCAATTACGCCAGTATGGTATCCGCTCCTTCAATACATCAGAATAAGCTTAAGTTAATTCAATTATCGAGAGTTAATGACAGTCAGTTGCTGGCTGTAATAGTAATAGAAGGTAATGTGATTAAGAACACATTGCTTGATGTGTCCGAGCAGATTAACGAAGAGACGGTCCTTAAATTAAATATCCTGCTTAATACCCATCTTACGGGTTTGTCGATAGAAGAGATTAATCTCAAACTCATATCATCACTTAAGACTCAGGCAGGTATCCACTCGGATATCGTGGGCGATGTAATAGATGCCGTTGCCAAGGCTATACATGATGAGGATGATTTGGAGATATATACATCCGGAACCAATAACATATTTAAGTATCCGGAACTTACGGACAGCAATGCAGCCAGTGAACTTATAGGAGCTTTTGAAGAGAAGCAGGCGCTTAGCGAACTTGTTGTTAAGACTCTGTCCGAATCTGAAGAGACAGGCATTCAGGTATATATAGGTAATGAATCGCCTGTATCAACCATGAAGGATTGCAGTATTGTAACTGCAACATATGATTTGGGTGATGGTATGAAAGGAACGATAGGAATTATCGGTCCGAAGAGAATGGATTATGAGAAAGTAGTAGATAATCTGAAAGATGTTATGCGTCAATTAGATTCTATATATAAGAAGTAAATGAAACGGAGACAGAAATGGCTGAGATGAACAAGGAAGAGAAGCTTGATAACCAACAGAATATGACAGAAGAAGCTTCTGAAGACAAAGATAATAAAGCAGATACCGAAGCTAAAGCAGAAGATAATTGTGAGAATGCAGAGGCTGAAGTCAATAAGAATTCAGAGGCTGCAGAGACTGACGAAGAAGAATCCGCCAAGGAGCCTGCAGGCGAGGATGAAGAATCCGGCAAGAAGGGCAAGTGGAAGAAGAACGACAAGAAGTTAGATGCTCTTAAACAGAAAAATGAAGAACTTGAAGACAGAGTTAAACGTCAGATGGCTGAGTTTGAGAACTTCAGAAAGAGGACTGAGAAAGAGAAGTCCACGATGTTTGAGATGGGAGCCAAGAGCGTTATAGAGAAACTTCTTCCCGTGGTTGATAATTTCGAAAGAGGACTTGCTACTGCATCCGATGATGATAAGCAGGATCCTATATATGAGGGAATGAACCTTATATACAAACAGCTTGTTGATGAACTTGATAAGCTTGGCGTTAAGCCGATAGAGGCTTTGGGAGAAGAGTTTAATCCGGAATTCCACAATGCGGTGATGCAGGAAGATTCCGATGAATTCGAAGAAGGAATTGTATGTAAGGAACTTCAGAAGGGATATACATACAGAGACAGCGTAGTAAGACACAGCATGGTTGCTGTTGCCAAATAGGGCGAATGAGGAGTCGGCCTGTTGCATAGATTACAGAATATCATAAGGAGGAAATAGATATGGGCAAGATTATAGGAATTGATTTGGGAACTACTAACAGTTGTGTAGCTGTTATGGAAGGTGGTAAGCCTACAGTTATCGCCAATACAGAAGGAGCACGTACAACACCTTCGGTTGTTGCATTTACCAAGACAGGTGAGAGACTTGTCGGTGAGCCTGCTAAGCGTCAGGCTGTTACAAATGCAGAGAAGACCATAGCTTCGATTAAGCGTGATATGGGTACTGACAGAGGTCGTACAATTGATGACAAGAAGTATTCTCCTCAGCAGATATCTGCGATGATACTTCAGAAGCTTAAGGCGGATGCTGAGAGCTATCTCGGTGAGAAGGTTTCAGAGGCGGTTATTACCGTTCCTGCTTACTTTAATGATGCTCAGCGTCAGGCAACCAAGGATGCCGGTAAGATCGCAGGTCTTGATGTTAAGCGAATCATTAACGAGCCTACGGCTGCAGCGCTTGCATACGGACTTGATAATGAGAAAGAACAGAAGATAATGGTATACGACCTTGGTGGCGGTACATTCGATGTATCTATCATTGAGATTGGTGACGGTGTTATAGAAGTACTTGCAACCAACGGTGATACACACCTTGGAGGTGATGACTTCGACCAGAAGATAATTGATTGGATGTTGGCTGAATTTAAGGCAGCAGAGGGTGTTGATCTGTCTAATGATAAGATGGCACTTCAGAGACTTAAGGAAGCTGCAGAGAAGGCTAAGAAGGAGCTTTCAAGCGCTACAACAACCAATATCAACCTGCCTTTCATCACTGCTACGGCAGAAGGCCCTAAGCATTTTGATATGAACCTTACAAGAGCTAAGTTTGATGAACTTACAAATGACCTTGTTGAGAGAACGGCAATCCCTGTTCAGAATGCCATGAAGGATGCAGGTCTTACAAATGCAGACTTAGGTCAGGTACTCTTAGTCGGCGGATCTACAAGAATCCCTGCTGTACAGGATAAGGTTAAGCAGCTTACCGGTAAGGAGCCTTCAAAGAATCTTAACCCTGATGAGTGTGTAGCAATAGGAGCTTCTATCCAGGGTGGTAAGCTTGCAGGTGATGCAGGTGCGGGCGAGATACTTCTTCTTGATGTTACTCCTCTTTCACTCTCTATTGAGACAATGGGTGGCGTAGCTACAAGACTTATTGAGAGAAATACAACAATACCTACCAAGAAGAGCCAGATATTCTCTACTGCAGCTGATAATCAGACAGCAGTTGATATCAACGTAGTACAGGGTGAGAGACAGTTTGCCAAGGATAATAAGAGTCTCGGTCAGTTCAGACTCGACGGTATCCCTCCGGCAATGAGAGGTGTTCCTCAGATTGAGGTTACATTCGATATCGATGCCAACGGTATCGTTAATGTATCGGCTAAGGACCTCGGTACAGGTAAGGAACAGCACATCACAATTACAGCCGGTTCGTCAATGTCTGATGATGAGATTGATAAGGCTGTTAAGGAAGCTGCTGAATATGAAGCTCAGGATAAGGCTCGTAAGGAAGCAATCGATGCACGTAATGATGCAGACAGCTTCGTATTCCAGACAGAGAAGGCACTTAATGAAGTCGGCGATAAGGTAGATGCAACAGAGAAGGCTTCGGTAGAAGCAGATCTCCAGGCTCTTAAGGATATACTTGAGAAGACTAAGGATCAGGAACTTAATTCCGATCAGGTTGCAGAGATTAAGGCTGCACAGGAGAAACTTATGACAGGTGCACAGAGCTTATTCTCTAAGATGTATGAGCAGGCACAGGGTGCTGCAGGAGCAGCCGGTCCTGATATGGGCGGATTTGCAGGTGCAGCAGATGCAGGCGCAGATGCAGCAGGTTCTGCTGACAGCGCTGCTGATGATGATATAATTGACGGAGATTTCCGCGAAGTATAATCATATGAGACAATCCGTTGATTCGGATTTAAGATAAGGGGGCAGATGCTGTCCCCTTATCAAGACGATTTGGAGTGTGTAGATAATGGCAGAACAGAAGAGAGATTATTATGAGGTGCTGGGCGTAGACAAGAACGCCGACGATGCGGCACTTAAGAAAGCATATCGTGTCCTTGCCAAGAAGTATCATCCCGATATGAATCCGGGTGATGCGGATGCGGAGAAGAAGTTCAAGGAAGCGTCGGAAGCTTATGCGGTACTTTCAGATCCCGAGAAGCGACGTCAGTATGACCAGTTCGGACATGCTGCATTTGAGGGTGGCGCAGGAGCAGGAGGCTTCGGCGGATTTGATTTCAACGGAGCTGATTTCACGGATATATTTGGCGATTTGTTCGGCGATTTGTTCGGTGGCGGCAGGAGAAGCAGCGGAGCCAGAAACGGCCCGATGAAGGGCAGTAATGTACGTACCAGTGTACGTATTACCTTTGAAGAGGCTGTATTTGGCTGTGAGAAAGAGATAGAATTAACCGTTAAGGAAGAGTGTAAGACCTGTAAGGGCTCGGGTGCTAAGCCCGGAACATCGCCGGTTACCTGCGCCAAGTGTGGAGGTAAGGGTCAGGTTGTATTCACACAGCAGTCATTCTTCGGTACTGTACGTAATGTTCAGACCTGTCCCGACTGTCAGGGAAGCGGTAAGGTGATCAAGGACAAGTGTCCTGATTGTCGCGGAACAGGATATGTTCCCATGAAGAAGAGATTCGCTGTAGATATCCCGGCAGGTATCGATAACGGCCAGTGCAAGAGATTGTCAGGTCAGGGTGAACCGGGAATAAACGGCGGCCCCAGAGGAGATGTGCTTGTTGAAGTAATAGTGGGCAGACATCCCATATTCCAGAGACAGGATATGAATATTTTCTCTACGGTACCGGTTTCTTTCCCTGTTGCGGCGCTCGGCGGTGAGATAGTAATAGATACCGTTGATGGTAAGGTTATATACGAAGTTAAGCCCGGTACACAGACAGATACCAGGGTAAGGCTTAAGGGCAAGGGAGTACCTTCTCTTCGAAATAAGGATATAAGAGGCGATCAGTATGTGACACTTGTGGTTCAGGTTCCGGACAAGTTGTCCCATGAAGCCAAGGAATTGCTTACCAAGTATGATGAAGCCAATGACGACTCGCTAAATGCAGCTAAGAGATATACAGACAGCAAGGCGGGCAATGGAGGCAAATCATCATCCGGTTCAGGCAAGAAGAAAAAGAAGATATTCTGATAAACAGATAATATGTTGGTAATTAATAAGGGTTCAAGACACAATATATTGTGCCTCGGACCCTTTTTTTGGATATGAAATTGTGCTAAAATAAGAAAGGTTATGAATACGGAGATTCTTAAGGTCGACAGAGACAATTTGGGCGGTGTGAGTATGGCTCATGCCGGAGAAATAATTCGTTCGGGAGGGCTTGTTGCGTTTCCGACGGAGACTGTATACGGACTGGGCGGAGATGCGCTCAATCCCAAATCAAGTAAGAAGATCTATGAAGCCAAGGGAAGACCTTCGGATAATCCCCTGATAGTACATATAGCTGATCTTGATGCCATAAGAAAGATAGCGATTCTTGATGAGTCCTGCTATGAGATTAAGGACATTGAAGGAACCGTTAACAGATTGGCTGAAGCCTTCTGGCCCGGCCCGTTAACAATCATTCTTAAGAAGACCGATGCGGTGCCTTATGAGACGACAGGCGGCTTGGATACAGTTGCAATAAGAATGCCTTCGGATAAAATAGCGGCTGTTTTCATACGTGAATCCTGCGGTTACATTGCTGCTCCGAGTGCCAACATATCAGGTCGGCCGAGCCCTACAAAAGTATCCCATGTAATAGAGGATTTAAGCGGCAGAGTAGATATGATAATAGACGGTGGGGATGTCGATATAGGTCTTGAATCGACGATAGTTGATCTGACTGAGGACAGACCGTATATCCTAAGACCGGGAGCCGTTACTGAGCAGATGCTTAGGGCTATTATTCCGGATGTAACAGTGGATAAGGGCCTTAAGAAAGATTCTGACGCAGCCCCTAAGGCTCCGGGTATGAAATACAGGCATTATGCACCGAAGGGTGAACTTACCATAGTGACCGGAGATATAGACAGAGTAATAGATTATATCAATGACAGGGCGCAGGTATGCAAGGCAGATCTTATTAAGTGCGGAGTCATATGCCCCGATGAGCATATACTAAGATATAAGGCGCCGGTTGTTAAGTGTACCGGCAGATTGGGTGATGAGGAAGCTGTTGCTAAGAGACTGTATTCCATATTAAGAGAGTTTGATGCCGAAGGTGTCGAAGTGATATATTCGGAGAGTTTTGATTCAGACGGAATTGGAAGTGCCGTAATGAACAGGCTTATTAAGGCAGCAGGACATAAGATAGTACAGGTGTAGAGTTAAGTAAGGAGAGAACATGAGAGTAGCATTGGGAAGTGATCACGGTGGCTTTGATATTAAGGAGCTTATTAAGAATCATCTTAAGGAAAGAGGAATAGAGTACAAGGATTACGGTTGTAATGACAAGTCATCCTGTGACTATCCGATATATGGCAGAGCTGCAGCCGAAGCTGTTGCAAATGGAGAGTGCGATACGGGAATAGTTGTATGTACGACAGGTATAGGCATATCAATAACAGCCAATAAAGTCAAAGGAATAAGATGTGCGTTATGCAGTGAGCCCTTATCGGCCAAGATGACCAGACTTCATAATAATGCGAATATGTTAGCCATAGGCGGTGCTTTAACAGGCCCCAATATGGTATATGAAATAGTTGATACTTTCTTGGATACGCCTTTTTCTAACGAAGAGAAGCATATCAGAAGAATAAACGAAATAGAATAACATTTAGGAGGTTACGGAAATGGCACAGATTATGGTCATGGATCATCCGTTGATCCAGCACAAGATCGGTTACATCAGAAGACAGGAGACAGGAACCAAGGACTTCAGACAGACGGTATCAGAGATTGCGATGCTTATATGTTATGAAGCTACAAGACATCTGGAACTTACGGATATTAAGATCACAACACCGATATGTGATACCACAGTTAAGACACTTAAAGGCAGAAAGCTTGCAGTGGTACCCATCTTAAGAGCGGGTCTTGGAATGGTGGATGGAATGCTTACGCTTATCCCTACGGCCAAGGTAGGACATATCGGACTCTACAGAGATCCTGAGACACATAAGCCTGTTGAGTATTATTGTAAGTTACCGGCAGACAGCGCACAGAGAGAGGTGTTTGTTGTAGATCCCATGCTTGCAACCGGCGGATCTGCATCTGCAGCTATTCAGATGCTTAAGGATAAGGGTTGTAAGAAGATTCACTTCATGTGTATAATCGCAGCGCCGGAAGGCGTTAAGGTATTGCAGGAAGCTCATCCGGATGTGGATATTTATATCGGAGCGCTTGATGAGAAACTCAATGAGAATGCTTATATAGTTCCCGGATTGGGCGATGCAGGCGATAGAATATTTGGTACAAAATAACCTGATAATTGAATCAGGAATTAACTATTAATATAGTTTCGCCCGATTGGGATTGCCATGTGGTATATACGATTCGGGCACAACCGGAGAACGGATTATGGGTAAGAGAGAAGACTACATCAGATGGGACGAATATTTCATGGGTATCAGCAAACTTGCAGGTATGCGTTCCAAAGATCCCAATACACAGGTTGGGGCCTGTATAGTTGGTGAGGACAATAAGATATTGTCCATAGGATATAACGGATTTCCTAACGGATGTTCAGATGAGGATTATCCGTGGGAGAGGGACGGAGACATGCTTGATACCAAGTATGCTTACGTTACTCACAGTGAGCTTAATGCCATTCTTAATTTCAGAGGCGGTTCGTTGGCAGGATCCAAGTTATATGTGTCATTATTCCCTTGTAATGAGTGTGCCAAGGCAATCATACAGTGCGGAATCAAGACCGTGATATACGACAGTGACAAATATGCCGGAACTCCCGGCAATATTGCCGCCAAGAGAATGTTTGACTCAGCCGGAGTCACATACAAGAAATATGAACATACGGGCAGGACGCTTAATATAGACGTATAACGGTAAGGATAGCGGATATGATCAGACATCCGTCGAGATTCAGGATCTGTGCTGTGGCATCGGCATTGGCGCTTTCGCTTGTTCCGACAATCGGCGCGTATGCGGATATCAAGGATACGCAGGAGAAGCTTAACAAAGCCCAACAGGAACACGCCGACACCACACAGAAACTTAAGGAGACCAAGAATAATATTGATTCCCTTAACAATACCAAGGGTACATTGGAAGGCCGGCTTCATCAGCTTAATGTGGAGCTGGCTGAAGTCAGTGATAATCTAAGTGATCTTGAGGACAAGATAGACACCAAGAATGCCGAGATAGAGCAGACTACAGCCGACCTTGAAGAAGCGATCGCGATTGAGAATGCTCAGTACGAGGCTATGAAGAAACGTATCAGGTTTATGTATGAGAGGAAAGACTATACATACGCCGAGATGCTGTTTACCAGCACGAGTTTCGGGGATTTTCTTAATAAGAATAATTATATTGAGAAACTCTCAGAATACGATCGTAAGATGCTTGATAAATACATTGAGACAAGGCAGAACGTAGAGATTGCCAAGGCCACGTTAGAGAGTGAGAAGGCCGAACTTGACGGATATCATGAAGAAGTGGCTGCAGAGCAGGCCAAAGTATCGGGATATGTAAGTTCAACCTCATCCGAGATAGGCAAGTATGCGGGTGAGATTAAGGCATTTGAGGCGGTTGCCGATGCATATGCCGAGCAGTCAGCCAAAGAAGAAGAGAATATCGCGGCTTTAAAGAAGCAGCTTGCCGAAGAAATCGCGATGTCCAAATTGGCTGCACAATCCAAGTGGAGAGATATTTCCGAAGTTCATTTTGAGGAAGGTGACAGATATCTTCTGGCCAATTTAATATACTGTGAAGCGGGCAATCAGCCTTATGAAGGGCAGTTGGCCGTGGGTGCGGTAGTAATCAACAGAGTGTTAAGTTCCGTATATCCGGATACAGTTGTGGGTGTTATATATCAGAACAAGCAATTTTCCCCCGTAGGTGACGGACATCTGGCTCTGGCGCTTGCGTCGGATAAAGCCACTGCAGCCTGCTATAAGGCAGCCGATGAAGCGATGAGCGGTCAAACCAACGTGGGCAATTGTGTATATTTCCGTACACCGATAGAGGGACTGTCAGGAATCCAAATAGGTGCGCATATATTCTACTAAGGAGAGACATATGTATCCGACATTGTATCGTAGAAGAATAATACCTGATGAATGTGTTGAACTTAAAGATGATGAGATTCTTCACATGGATGACAAGGTGCTTGTCACCAAATGGAAGACACTTAAACCGAGAAAGGATTTCCATCACGGGTTAAGTTTGTATTTGTTTGAAGAAGGAATCAAAGTAAGCAAGTTTCTGAGAGAAGACGGATCGTTGTACTATTGGTATTGCGATGTTGTTGAATATGAGAAGAATGAAGCAGACAACAAACTGATAATCACCGACCTGCTGGTTGACATAACAATAGATGCTGATGACAGATTGAATGTCCTTGATGTGGATGAGCTGGGTGAAGCTTATGACAAGGGGCTTATAAGTGATGAACAGTTCCATACATCGGTAAGCAGATTGGGCAAACTCTTAAATTCGGTTCATAAGGGTACGTTTAAGGAATATACGGACAGAATAAACGAATACGCATAGAAACATGTTTGACACGCATGGTGATATGTCGATTTAGTCATCAGAGAGCGCAATATTCCTTTACATTAGTCGGTTTTTCTAGTATAATACCCTTTATGATGATGAAAGGAACGGCATTTGAAGGGAAGTAATAAGAGCAGCATAAGATATTTAGCCTATATATCCCAATTCGCAATCAATATGCTCGTTCCGATTTTTTTGTGTTCGGCCATCGGATATTTCATAGATAAACGACTGGGCACAAGCTGGGTATTCATAGTTTTGTTTTTTGTCGGAGCCGTTGCCGGCGCCCGTAATATATATATTTTGGCCAAGAGAGAATATACTGATGACAGGGGCAAAGAATAAGATAAGAATCGACAGGACTCTGTCCGATATGTTCACAGGTATTGTGGTCTTCGGGGTAATATGCCAGTTAAGCGCAGTGTGGTTCGTGCCGCAGAAGTTTAACTACAGCCTCGGATTGTGGGTCGGTATAATAACGGCTTTGTTATACGGTTATCATCTGTGGTGGTCGCTTGATCGCAACTTAACCGTTAATGCGGATAATGAGAGAGGTGCGGCCGCTTTTTCCCTTAAGCACAGTGTATTAAGATATGCAGTTGTTGCCGCCGTGCTTATCGGACTCTGGTATATTGGAGGCAACACGGCGATGCTTTCGGGTTTTCTGGGAGTTATGGGAATTAAGATAGGTGCCTATCTTTCGCCGATTATAGCCAAGATAAGAGATAAGAACAGTAAGACCGATTGATTTCGGTGATATAAAGACAAGGAGGTGGATCAATGAATCCGATATTGCTTGCAGCGGATGATGAAGTGGATTTTATGATCCATGGAATATTCTCATACAGTTTCTTCGGACAGAAGGTATGGATCACAACGACTCACGTGTGTTCGCTTATCGTACTT
This sequence comes from uncultured Lachnospiraceae bacterium, assembly GCA_902778165.1. Classification (GTDB taxonomy): domain Bacteria; phylum Bacillota; class Clostridia; order Lachnospirales; family Lachnospiraceae; genus Colinaster. The sequence continues at coordinate 109,839 of CACYWQ010000002.1, read as the reverse complement.
ATAACGCTCATGATCTTCATGTTTGTTGCGGGAAGAGCGATGAAGAAGGGTAAAGAGATTCCTGAAGGATTCCAGAATGTTGTGGAGCTTATCGTAGAGAAACTTGACGGAATGGTTGAGTCGACGATGGGAAGCAAAGGAAGGAATTTCCGCAATTATATTGGAACGATATTTATATTTATAATATTCAGCAATATTTCGGGACTGTTGGGATTAAGACCTCCCACAGCGGATTACGGAACGACCTTACCTCTTGGTCTTATCACATTCACCTTGATCTTCATTACTAAGATCAGATATCAGAAGGTTTCGGGATTCCTCAAAGGCTTATGTGATCCCTGGCCGTTCTGGGCTCCGATTAATATCATCGGTGATGTGGCAGTGCCCATATCGTTATCGCTTCGTCTGTTTGCCAATATCTTATCGGGTACCGTTATGATGGCACTTATCTACGGACTGTTAAGTAAGATAGCATATGTGTGGCCGGCAGCGTTGCATGTATACTTCGATCTGTTCTCGGGCGCAATACAGACATATGTATTCTGTATGCTGACGATGACATATATCGCAGATGCGATGGGTGATTCCTAAGTTAATAAGTTCCTGCCTGGGTGGGGGCTTAATATATAGCAATAGAGAGATTTAATACTCTTACTTTTTACCATTATTAACATGACGGAGGAATGAATTATGGAATTCAACACTAACTTTATTCTCGGATGTTCGGCAATAGGTGCAGGACTTGCGGTTATCGCAGGTATCGGACCCGGTGTAGGCCAGGGTATTGCAGCAGGACATGCGGCATCAGCAGTGGGACGTAATCCCGGTGCCAAGGGTGATATCACAGGTACCATGCTTCTTGGTCAGGCCGTTGCGGAGACAACAGGTCTTTACGGTCTGCTTATTGCCATGATACTTATATTCGTTAAGCCTCTGGCAAAATAAAGCCTTCAGGTTACATTACAGAAAGGAGGCATAAAGGTTGAATATATATACTAATGCAGGTCTGATACTTGCAGCGGCAGAAGGGATGACTCCCAGACTGTTCGACCTCGATATGCAGCTTTTGCATGATTCGATTCTCACGCTCATAGCTGTTATTGCTCTTTTCTTCTTCGCGTCGTATTTCTTCTTTAATCCTGCAAGGGAATTTCTTAAGAAGCGTCAGGATAAGATAAGAGATGAGCTTAATGAAGCCAAAGAGAGTCTTGACCATGCAAGAGAACTTAAGAGTGAGTATGAGCAGAAGTTGCACGACATAGACAAAGAAGCGGAGACTATTTTAAGTGAGGCAAGACATAAGGCGCTTGAGGGTGAGGCTGCAACTTTAGCCAAGGCCAAAGAAGAGGCATCTGCCATAATCGCAAGAGCCAATACGGAAGCTGAGCTTGAGAAGAAGAGAGTGGCCGATGATGTCAAGAAAGAGATGGTCTCAGTTGCATCGGCAATTGCCGGCAAGGTCATCGGACAGAATATGGATGCAGACGTCCAGGGCAAGCTTGTGGATGACACATTAAAGGAGATAGGTGATAGCACATGGCTAAGCTGATATCTAAAACATATGGTGACGCCCTGCTTGAGCTTGCAATAGAAGAGAACAAGGCTGATGAGCTGTTGGCTGAGGTTACGGCACTTAGGCAGGTTCTTAGTGAGAATCAGGATTTCACGAGGCTTATTAATAATCCCAGAGTAGATATGGAACAGAAGCTTGAAGTGGTTGAGAGCGTCTTCCGCGGCAGAGCATCGGATGATCTTACGGGATTTTTGCTTACGGTAGTATCCAAGGGAAGATTTGCTGAGATAGACAGTATTCTTGAATACTTCACGGATGAAGTGGAGAGGCTTAACGGTGTTGGGAAGGCTCATGTCACTACCCCGATAGCACTAAGCGGTGAAGAGAAGAAGAAGGTCGAAGACAGACTTCTTGCCACGACAGGATTTAAGAGCATCAAAGTCTCTTATGACATTGATGAGAGCCTGATAGGCGGAATGCAGATTCGCATAGGCGACAGAGTTGTGGACAGCAGTATCAGTACCAAGATAGCAAAGCTTAAGCAGAGTCTTATGAATACGATGCTTGATTAGCGTATACAAAGAGAGAAAGGAACAGATCCATGAATTTAAGACCAGAAGAGATAAGTTCAGTCATCAAGGATCAGATCAAAAGATATTCTAAGGAGATGGAGGTATCCGACGTAGGTACAGTCATCCAGGTGGCAGACGGTATCGCCAGAGTGCATGGCTTGGAGAAAGCTATGCAGGGTGAGCTGTTGGAATTCCCGGGTGAGATCTACGGAATGGTACTTAACCTCGAGGAGGATAACGTAGGTGCGGTTCTGCTCGGTAACCACAAGAATATCAATGAGGGCGATATCGTAAAGACTACGGGAAGAGTGGTTGAAGTGCCCGTAGGTGATGCGATGTTAGGCAGAGTAGTCAATGCCTTGGGTCAGCCCATAGATGGCAAGGGACCTATCGATACCGACAAATTCCGTCAGATAGAGAGAGTTGCATCGGGTGTTATTACACGTAAATCAGTTGATACACCCCTGCAGACAGGTATCAAAGCTATCGACTCCATGGTTCCCATCGGACGTGGACAGAGAGAGCTTATTATCGGAGACAGACAGACAGGTAAGACTGCTATAGCAATCGATACCATAATCAATCAGAAGGGTCAGAACGTTAAGTGTATATACGTAGCCATTGGTCAGAAGGCTTCAACTGTAGCTAATATAGTGAAGACTTTAGAAGAGTACGGCGCAATGGCATATACGACGGTAGTTGCATCGACCGCCAGTGAACTTGCTCCTTTGCAGTACATAGCTCCTTATGCGGGCTGTGCCATCGGTGAGGAGTGGATGGAGAACGGTCAGGATGTATTGGTTATCTACGATGACTTAAGTAAGCATGCTACCGCTTATCGTACACTTTCACTTCTGCTTAAGAGACCGCCGGGACGTGAGGCATATCCCGGAGATGTATTCTACCTTCATTCAAGACTGCTTGAGCGTGCAGCCAGAATGAGCGATGAGTACGGCGGAGGCTCACTTACCGCGCTTCCTATTATTGAGACGCAGGCGGGCGACGTATCCGCATATATTCCTACGAATGTTATTTCCATCACGGATGGACAGATATACCTTGAGACTGAGATGTTTAACTCTGGTTTCAGACCGGCCATCAATGCAGGTCTGTCGGTTTCACGAGTAGGTGGTGCCGCACAGATTAAGGCCATGAAGAAGATAGCAGCGCCCATAAGAGTGGAGCTTGCGCAGTACAGAGAACTTGCTGCATTCGCTCAGTTCGGTTCTGAACTTGATGCGGATACCAAGGAGAAGCTTGCACAGGGTGAGCGTATCAGAGAGATCCTTAAGCAGCCTCAGTACAAGCCCATGCCGGTACAGTACCAGGTAATCATTATCTATGTGGCTGTGAATAAGTATCTGTTGGATGTTCCGGTTGGACAGATTACGAGATTTGAGAGCGAATTATTCGAATTCCTCGATACCAAGTATCCCGAGGTACCTAAGAACATTGCTGAGGAGAAGCAGATTTCCGATGCTACGGATGCTACTCTTAAGAAAGCTATTGAAGAGTTCAAGGCACAGTTTAAGTAATATCCATAATTTAGGCAGGTGATTATTTATGGCGTCCATGAGAGACATCAAGAGGCGTAGGAGCAGCATACAGAGCACCGGTCAGATCACCAAAGCCATGAAGCTTGTCTCTACGGTTAAGTTGCAGAGAACCAAGCAGGCGGCGGTTAACAGTAAGAGTTATTTCGATTACATGTATCGAACGGTGAAATCAATGCTGGCTAGGGCCGGTGAGATTAACCACCCTTATGTATGCGGCAACGACTCTAATAAGAAGGCTGTTGTCATGATAACAGGCAACAGAGGTTTGGCAGGAGGATACAATTCCAACATAGTCAAGCTTGTAACCAGAAGCGAACTTAATAAAGAAGACCTTATCATATACCCTATGGGTAAGAAGGGTAGAGAGGCCATGCTTAGGTACGGATATGAGCTTGCAGATGACTATTCGGAGATGATAGATGCCCCTGAGTATGTGGATGCTATGAGATTGGCGTCGGTGCTTTTAAATGCATACAAAGCAGGTGAGATAGGAGAGATTTATTTAGCCTATACGAACTTCAAGAACACCGTGGTTCATGAACCCAAACTCATGAAGCTTCTTCCTATCGACAAGCAGGATGAGATTGAAGGACCCGTCAATGAGAAGGAAGGTCCGGAGGCTCCGATGAATTTCGAACCTGAGGAAGAGGAAGCGCTTAACCTGATCGTACCCAAGTATGTGACAAGTATAATATACGGCGGAATGATAGAGTCGGTGGCCAGTGAGAACGGAGCCAGAATGCAGGCTATGGATAATGCCACGACCAATGCCGAAGAGATGATAGATAAGCTGACACTTCAGTATAACAGGGCTAGACAGGGATCTATCACACAGGAACTTACGGAGATTATTGCCGGATCACAGGCACAGAATTAGAGAATGCATTAGATGCAACAGAAAGGAAATTGATATGGCGGATATGCATATAGGCAAGATTACGCAGATTATCGGAGCCGTGCTGGACATCAAATTTAAAGAAGGAGAACTCCCCGAGATTAATGAGGCCATCAAGATTACAAGGTCTGATGGAAGCAAGCTTACGGTGGAAGTATCACAGCATCTTGGCGATGATACGGTCAGATGTATAGCTATGGGTCCGACGGACGGACTTGTAAGAGGTATGGATGCCGAAGCTACCGGAGCACCCATTACCGTACCCGTAGGTGAGATTACCTTGGGAAGAATGTTTAATGTCTTAGGTGAGCCCATAGATAATAAGCCCGCACCCGAGGCTACGGAGTTTGAACCGATACACAGACCCGCACCTGAATTCGTTGAACAGGCTACGGAAGCAGAGATACTTGAGACAGGTATCAAGGTCGTGGATCTTCTCTGTCCCTATCAGAAGGGTGGTAAGATCGGTTTGTTCGGAGGTGCCGGAGTCGGCAAGACAGTGCTTATTCAGGAGCTTATCCGTAACATTGCAACAGAGCATGGCGGATATTCAGTATTCACCGGCGTTGGTGAGCGTACAAGAGAAGGTAACGACCTGTATTACGAGATGAAGGAATCAGGCGTTATAGATAAGACTACGATGGTATTCGGACAGATGAACGAACCTCCGGGAGCCAGAATGAGAGTCGGACTTACAGGACTTACAATGGCTGAGTATTTCAGAGATAAGGCCGGTAAGGATGTGCTTCTGTTCATAGATAACATCTTCAGATTTACACAGGCAGGTTCTGAGGTGTCAGCTCTTTTGGGACGTGTTCCTTCAGCGGTTGGTTATCAGCCTACACTTCAGACAGAGATGGGTGCTTTACAGGAGAGAATCACATCAACTAAGAACGGATCCATTACATCGGTTCAGGCTGTATACGTGCCTGCAGATGACCTTACGGACCCTGCTCCTGCTACAACGTTTGCACATCTTGATGCTACAACGGTTCTTAGCCGTTCCATAGTGGAACTTGGTATTTATCCTGCGGTTGATCCTCTTGAGTCTACTTCACGTATTCTTGATCCCAGAATCGTGGGTGAAGAGCATTACAAGGTAGCAAGAGGCGTTCAGGAGATACTTCAGAAGTACAAAGAGTTGCAGGATATTATCGCAATCCTCGGTATGGATGAACTTGGTGAGGAAGATAAGCTTATCGTTGCAAGAGCACGTAAGATACAGAGATTCTTGTCACAGCCGTTCTTCGTTGCCGGACAGTTTACGGGTCTTGAGGGTAAGTATGTTCCTATTTCAGAGACCATCAGAGGATTTAAAGAGATTATCGAAGGTAAGCATGACGATATTCCCGAGAGTTATTTCCTCAATGCGGGCAGCATAGACGACGTTTTGGCTAAAGTTAAGTAATTAGTCTTTGGAGACAGGTATGGCACAGGATAGCAGCAATACATTTGAAGTAAGGGTCATTACTCCGGACAGAACCTTCTATAAGGGTGAAGCTACGATGGTGGAGTTTAATACCACAGAAGGTGAGATCGGTATATACAAGAATCATATACCGATGACGGTTATAATTAAGCCCGGAATACTTACGATTACCGGTGAAGATGTCAAGAAAGCGGCACTTCACTCAGGATTCGTTGAGATATTGGGTGACTCGGTGACCATCTTGGCTGAGGTGATAGAGTGGCCGGATGAGATTGACGAGATGAGAGCTATGGCCGCCAAGGAAAGAGCGGAGAGACTCCTTGCGCAGAAGGATCCCAAGACGGATATAGCAAGAGCGGAGACTGCTTTATTGCGTGCAATGGCACGTATCAACGTAAAGAAATAAACTGACGGATTTTCGGATTTATGAAGAAAACAGGTATAAGAATAAGTGTTATAATCATCACCTTTGTTATAGCACTTATTTTTTTCTCTAAATATTATAATCAGGGAACTACGGACATGACGATGGATATGTCCGAACCCACATTACCGGTGGCTTATGTAAGTGTTGACGGACATAAGATTAACGCCATGCACGGATATATCAAAGATATGGACTGCAGCACCATAAGGGATGTGGTAACACCTGTAGGTGATGACAGAAATGTATCATTTATCATAGATAAGTACGGTTCCGGAATCCTTGATATGAATGTTGAGGTAAGAAGTGCGGACGGTTCAAGACTGATAGAGAATACCGGAATACTTAAATACAGCGACTATTCAGATCATATCGATGCAAGTATACAGCTTAAGGACTTAATCGATGAGAACAGGGAGTATAATCTGATACTGCGTCTTAATATGTTAGACGGAAGGCAGATCAACTACTATACCAGAATTATTCAGAATGAAGGAGCGGCAACAAAGGAGAAGATAGATTTTGTCCTGGATTTCTGTCACAAGACCTTTAATAAAGAGAATATCAAGGAATTGTCCACATATATGGAACCTCTGGCTGACTCAGATAACACGACCTTAGGTTCAGTCGGTATCAATAACAGTATGAATCAGCTTACATGGGGACCGCTTCCGAATCCTAAGATGGTTAGAGAACCCTCGGTATATGTCAGAGAAATAGGCGATACCATGGCTTCCGTCGAACTAAGATACCTTCTTAGTTATGAAAGAGGCGGAGATACTCGATATTGTAATGTAACTGAATACTACAGGGTTCGAAGGACGGATACGAGATTCTATCTTCTGTCATTCAGCAGAAATACCAATGAAATATTCGTTATGAACAAGGAGGCTGTAAGCTTAGATCGAATCGATCTGGGAATACAGGGCGAACAGCCCGGAATGGTAGAGAGTGAAGGCGGAGAAATAATCGCATTTACCAATGAGGGCAGACTCTACAGCTATAATGTGACGGATAATAAGCTTGCAAGACTGTTCGCTTTCTTTGACGAAGGAACTGATGATGAGAGAGCAAGATACAGAGACAGCGGTATTAAGATACTTGATGTTGAGGAAAACGGCAATATATCGTTTATGGTATACGGATATATGAACCGAGGCATCCATGAAGGAAGAGTCGGAATAGATGTGTATTATTATGACAGCCTGCTTAATACTGTGGAAGAACAGGCATTTATCCCGTATGATAAGTCAGCATCCATCCTTAAGTGCGATATGGACAGTTTAAGCTTCTTAAATGCGGGTGGAGATCTGTTTATATTCGTGGACGGTGTCATATATAAGATAATCCCCGGTCTTATGGATGAGACCATTATTGCCAGAAATGTTAATGAAGATACGTTCTTCGCATCCGGAAGTCAGAATGTAATAGTCTGGCAGGAACCCACTGATGCCGCTGCGGAGGAATTGTTCACCGAACTGTCGGTAATGAGCCTTACAAGGGGTGAAACCAACGTTGTTAAGAGCAGACCTGGAGAGTATATACGGCCAATCGGATTCATGGATGATGATCTTATTTACGGTGAATGTAACAGGGATGACATTGTCCACAATCAATTGGGTGATGTCATATTCCCTATGAACAGGGTAATAATCCAGTCAGAGTCCGGTGAGATACTCAAAGAATATGATGAAGAAGGAATATATGTAACTGAGGGCACGATAGAGGGCAATCAGATGACCTTATACAGAGCCGTTAAGGAGGGAGAAGAGGGTACGCTCGTTGAGACTGACGATGATCAGATAACAAGCAATGTAGAAGTCAAGGAAGGTAAGAATGTACTTACATATGCCGCGACGGAAGATTATGAGAAAATAGCCCAGATTAAAGTCAAGAATGAGATGGACATTAAGAGCATGAAACTCTTAACGCCCAAGGAAGTTCTGTATGAGGGTGGAAGAGAGATATTCCTTGAATCAAGCGATACTAAGGATAGATTTGTGGTATACGGAGACGGTGATATAGTCGGAATATATGATAAGCCGGCCAAAGCCGTTGAATACGCTTACAGCATAAGAGGAACGGTTATGGATATGTTCGGTAATGAAATATACCGAAGAGGTGAGATCGTTGCCAGAAATCAGATTATGGCCATAAACGAGAGAAGTGTTACGGATAATAAAGATTCTCTTACCGTATGTCTTGATACGATGTTAGGGCTTATGGGAGTATCAAGAAATACCGAGTATATGCTGGCATCGGGACAGAGTGCATACGAAATACTTGAGAATAATCTAAATAATGCATATATACTTAATCTTACGGGCTGTGTACTGGATGTAACGCTGTACTATGCCAACAGAGACATTCCTGTACTTGCCTATATGAATGACGGAAGTGCGTTGCTTATAATAGGCTTCAATGAGCAGAACATAGTGGTTATGGATCCCAATGAGGGAACCATATATAAGATAGGCAGAAAGGATGCAAGAGATATGTTTGAGGAGAACGGTAACAGGTTCTTAACCTTTGCACCGAAGCTCGAAGAATAGCAATTAATTATATCCTGAATTAATAAAAGCCTGCAAGTTGCAGGCTTTTATTATTGCATATAATTGGATGAAATCAACCCATTTCACCGTTTCTGTATCTTGCAACAATGTTCTGAATACGCTCGTTAGGAACCAGAAGATCGCTTATTGATGAGTCGTGATTAAGTGTATCTATTATATAAGCGATATACTTGCTTAAGTCACAACTTATATACCAGTCTCTCTTAAGTAATTCTTCAGGCTGATATACAAGGTTAGTAGTAAGAATCTTGGTAATGATTCCCTTGTCGTAATATTCATCAAAACGCTCAAGACCGTTGGTGAAGAGTCCGAATGTTGAGAATATGAATATTCTGCCGGCATTACGCTTCTTTAATTCTCCTGCTACCTCAAGCATGCTGTCTCCGGAAGAAATCATATCATCTATTATGATTATATCCTTGCCTTCAACACTTGAGCCTAAGAATTCGTGTGCAATGATAGGGTTACGTCCGTTAACGACTCTTGTATAGTCTCTTCTCTTATAGAACATACCCATATCAAATCCAAGAACGTTGGCTATATATATTGCTCTGCCCATACCGCCTTCATCCGGGCTGACAACCATCATATGCTCTGCATCAAGAGTAAGATCTTTAACATTAGTCAGCAAACCTTTGATGAACTGGTAAGCAGGCTGTATTGTCTCAAATCCGTGTAACGGAATGGCATTCTGTACTCTGGGATCGTGTGCATCAAATGTGATAATGTTATCTACACCCATCTTGATAAGTTCCTGGAGTGCTATGGCGCAATCAAGAGATTCTCTTGCAGTACGCTTATGCTGTCTGCTCTCATATAAGAAAGGCATAATAACGGTAATACGTCTTGCCTTACCGCCGACGGCAGCTATTATTCTCTTTAAATCCTGGTAATGATCGTCGGGTGACATGTGGTTAACATAACCGCCCATAGAATATGTAAGTGAATAGTTGCAGACATCCACAAGAATGTACAGATCGGATCCTCTGACGGATTCCAAGATCTCTCCTTTGCCTTCTCCGGAACCGAACCTCGGAACTCTGGTGCTTAATATGTAGGAATCTCTCTGATATCCTGAGAAAGCAATACTGTTCTTGTGTTCGTTCTCTCGTTCGGTTCGCCATCTTACAAGATACGAATCGACTTTCTCACCCAGTTCCTTACAGCTGTTTAGCGGAATAATCCTCAACGAGCCGACGGGTATGGATTCAAGATTTCTCTTCTCTTCACGCTTTTCCGAACCTGAAGTCTGCATAGGGTACAACCTTTCTTATAAAACCTGTATGATATTACACGCTTCCTGCAAATTTGCGGGCAATACGAATATCCGCTCCCGAGAGTCTGCAGAAAGTGAAATTGCCTGTAAGTCTTGAGAATATCCTGTCGGTATATCTGGCCTGCAGTTCTTCCAACGAAAGATTGGTGGAGATGATCACGGGCTTCTTGCGTAAGAAACGCTCATTAAGCAAGGCAAAAAGCGCTGCCACCGTGAAACTGTTGGTCATTTCGGTTCCCAGATCATCGATGATTAACAATTCGCATTCGTATATGGGGTTGTTGTCAGTACTTGAAACACCGCTTCGTTCGAACGTGCTCTTGGCTAATCTGTCGATAAGTGCCGAGGAACTGAAGTATAATACCGAATGCCCTCTTCTTAACAGGTCGCCTGCTATACAAGAAGACAGCATAGACTTACCGGTTCCTACTGTACCATAGAACAGAAGATTTTGGTAGTCAGAACCGAAATTATTTACAAAATTTAAAGATTTTTGTTTGGATTCTCTGAAGTGTTCCAAGTCTTCTCCTGAATAGTATTCTTCAAGGAGTCGGTCAAAACTTGTGGTATTTAGTTCACTTCTTATTCCCGATTGGTCGTAAAGAATCTCTGTTTCTTTTAGTTTAAAACAGTGACATTTGATCCCGTTTATATACCCCGTGTCCTTACAATCGGGGCATTTATATACGGGTAAGAGGTAGTCTGCACCGTATCCGTTTGATACCAAAAGTGCAGTTTTCTTATCATTGATCTCTTTTAATCTGTTCTTAAGAGCCGATAAAGCGCTCTTATCACCGCCAAGAGCCTTCTTGGTATATTCAAGACTAAGATTGGCGGTCATATCGTCTAATTCCTTATAACCGGCAACCTTAGCAAAGATCTCTTCTTTTCTGGCGGAAGCTTTCATTTGCGCTTCCATGCGATCGTTGTCGTATTCACGACGAATATTGTCATATTGAGTATTGGATAAGGACATATTATTTCCTGTTATTGCTGCAACAGCTTCTGCTCAAGTATATTGAAATCATAATTGTTCTGTTCAAACTGATGGAACATGGTCTGTGTCTGCTTACGGCGAGTGCTCGTTGCTACGCTTCTGCTCTTATTAACCTGCGGCATAGTTACAGTATTGGAACTGCCGTCAAATGATGATGTATAAGCCCGTGCACCGGCAACAGTATCGATTCCATGTTCTGCCCAATCAATGGCAACTTTGTCCATATATGCGAAATTGGACTTACCTCTTGATACACAGAACTGCAGCAGATAGTCAATTAATTCCGGCGTGAACTTAAGTTCATCCGAATAGAATAAAAGTGAGCGAATATCTCCTGCCGAAAGTGTCTTCTTAAGATACTGCTCAGCAACGAATATAAGCTGAGGAGTCTCTTCTCTGTTCTTAAATTCCCTAAGCGCATCGGCATTATAATTGGGACGGATTACCTTATCCGATACAGCAGAGACAGGCATATCACTTCTTCCTGCAGATAGTGTCGTGATAATATTCTCAGGTTGCTTACGCACTGTGGGCTCATGCAGTCTTATGCCGACTATGCCCCCGTTAGCATCATAGTCTAAAGACAGTATCCCCTTCTTCTCCCAGAATCTTAACGCACGACATACGTCCTTCTCGGTATGATTGAACTTGTCTGCGATATCGCTTATGTTGGTCTGTTTTCTCGCACTTAACATGCGAATAAGGTACAGATACACCTTGATCTGGCAGTCATTGGCCTCAGCCAGGAATTCATCCACAAAATAATTGGAAACCGTGATACTGCCGGGATCACAGTCTCTGTAAAGAGTTAATTCGCACATGATTACTCCCGATACATTTTTTTCGATACCGTGAATTATAGCACAGCAATATTCAAAATAAAATAGTACTAATGCCGGAAAAGCCCGTAAAACGGGCGTTTCTTATCAATGTGGATAATGTGGACAATGTGGATATCATATTTGGACCACCCTGTATGGCGTGAAAATATAGGATTTGTGGGCAAAGAAATATCCACAAAAAATTGTATCATTTGAGAAACAAAAATTTGTGGATAGTGTGGACAATTAGATTCCGAGTAAGCTTTCGCCGACTTTTACAATATCTCCGGCCCCCATAGTTATCAACAAATCCCCGGGAGCACATTTTTCTAAACAGAAATTTTCTATTTCATCAAAACTGGGGAAATAATAACACTCGCTACCGCGGGCCAACAGCTCAGCCTGCAGATCCTTAGAGGATATTCCGATGGTGTTCTTCTCGCGTGCCGCATAAATATCAGCAAGGACAATAACGTCCGCTATCGACAAACTCTCAGCAAATTCCTTAAGAAATGCCTTGGTACGGGTGTAGGTATGGGGTTGGAAAATAACCCAGAGGCGACCGTGTTTGCATTTTAAGGCAGAATTAAGCGTAGTGGCAATCTCTGTGGGGTGATGGGCATAATCATCTATTATAGTAACTTCGCCAACCGTTCCCTTGTATTCGAATCTTCGGTCTGTACCGTGGAAATTGGCAAGAAGAGATATTGCCTTATCTATAGGGATTCCGCAGGTCACACAACAGCAAAGAGCAGCCATCGAATTAGCGACGTTATGCCTGCCGGGAACCGCTAATTTAACAGTCTTAACACCGTCCGGATAATGTAACTTATATGTCGCATGGCATAACTCGTCATATTCTATATCCGTTGCATAATAATCAAAACTCTCGTTAAATCCAAACGTCTTAACTTCGCAAGGAAGCTGTGCGGTTATCTCATCAAGTCGATCGATCTCTCCGTTGATGACCAGAGTTCCGTCCATAGGAAGTAAAGAGGCAAATTTGGTGAAGGAATTGCGGATATCGTCTATATCCTTAAAGAAATCCATATGGTCTTCTTCTATGTTAAGAATCAGAGCTATTCGCGGGAAAAAACTTAAGAAACTGTTGGTGTACTCGCAAGCCTCGGTTACGAAATACTTGGAATGACCTATTCTGACGTTACCGCCGATGCTTCGAAGCATTCCGCCTACAGACAGTGTAGGATCCAAATCACAACCCATAAGTATCTCGGATATCATGGAGGTTGTGGTGGTCTTACCGTGTGTACCGCTTATGGCAATCGGAAGACCGAAGTTCTTCATTATCTCGCCAAGCAACTCGGCTCTTGATAAACTTGGGATTCCCAGCCTGTTCATCTCGATCCACTCGGGATTATCCGGATGGATGGCTGCGGTGTAAACATAGAGATCTACATCGGGGGATATATTGGTCTTACGCTGACCTATATACACCTTGATTCCCTTACTCTCAAGTGCAGAAGTAAGCTCGGATGCCTTCATATCGGAACCCGAGATCTTGAATCCTCTGCTGTGTAATATCTCGGCCAGTCCGCTCATGCTGATTCCGCCGATTCCGCAGAAAAATACGTGTATTGGTTTGTTAAAATCTATCTGATACATAACCATATATTAACGCTAAAATGATAAAAACACAATTCCATATGAGACCCTATAAAAAATTTACAAAAAATAGTCTTAAATCTTACACAATTTTGTAAAAATTATTCACTATTTAGGACTAATGTGCTATAATTTCTATACATTTACTTCAATTCAAATACGGAGGAAGGACATGATTAAGAAAGAAATGATTGCCATGCTTCTTGCTGGAGGTCAGGGAAGCAGACTGGGTGTGCTTACGTCCAAAGTGGCTAAGCCTGCAGTTTCATTCGGCGGCAAATACAGAATAATTGACTTCCCGTTAAGTAACTGTATCAATTCGGGAGTTGATACAGTCGGCGTACTTACACAATACCAGCCGCTCAGACTTAACACACATATAGGAATAGGTATTCCGTGGGATCTTGACCGTAATATCGGTGGAGTGACGGTTCTTCCGCCTTATGAGAAGATCGGTAATACCGACTGGTATACAGGAACTGCCAATGCCATATACCAGAATATCGATTATATCGACAGTTTCAATCCGGATTATGTCCTAATCCTTTCGGGTGACCATATATATAAGATGGACTACGAGGTGATGCTTGATTTCCATAAGCAGAACAAGGCAGATTGTACGATAGCGGTTATGCCTGTTCCCATGGAAGAGGCCAAGCGTTTCGGTATCATGATTACAGATGAGAACCGCAAGATTACAGACTTCGAGGAGAAACCCGAGAATCCCCGTTCCAATCTTGCGTCCATGGGTATATATATATTCAACTGGGAGACTCTTAGGGAGGCGCTGGTTGAGAAGGCACAGGTTCCCAATCTTGACTTCGGTAAGCATGTTATTCCTTATTGTCATGAGAAGGGTTCTCCGATGTATGCCTATGAATTCAACGGATATTGGAAGGATGTCGGAACTCTTAACTCATATTGGGAAGCTAATATGGAACTTATTGATATCGTTCCGGAATTCAACTTATACGAAGAATACTGGAAGATATATACCAGAAGTGAGGCACTTCCTCCTCAGTATTATGCTCCCGGCAGCGTAATAGATCGAAGCATCGTCGGTGAAGGCACCGATATATACGGACAGATATACAATTCTGTTATAGGATGCGGTGTAACGATAGGTAAGGGTACGGTAATCAGAGATTCAATTATCATGAATAATACCGTGATAGGCGACAACTGTGAACTTAATAAGGCAATTGTGGCCGAGAATGTAACTATAGGCGATAACAGCAGATTCGGTATCGGAGATGAAGCCGAGAATGAGACAGATCCTCACATCTACAATCACGGATTGGTATGTGTGGGTGAGAGAAGTGTTATTCCTGCAGGTATTACCGTGGGTAAGAACGCATGCATATTCGGTGTTACCGATGATTCTGATTATGAAGGCAAGGCTCTGCCAAGTGGCAAGACTTTGATTAAGGCAGGTGAAGAATAATGAGAGCGATAGGAATCATACTTGCCGGTGGCAATAACCATAGAATGAAGGAACTGTCCGCTAAGAGAGCGGCGGGTGCAATGCCGATAGCCGGAAGTTACAGAGCAATAGATTTTACACTTAGCAACATGTCTAATTCCCATATACAGAAGGTAGCGGTATTCACACAGTACAATGCCAGAAGCCTTAATGAACACTTAAGTTCATCCAAGTGGTGGGACTTCGGACGTAAGCAGGGAGGATTGTTCGTATTTACTCCCGCTGTTACGGCTGAGAACAGTTTGTGGTTCAGAGGAACGGCTGATGCTATATATCAGAATCTTGACTTCCTTAAGTCATCTCATGAACCTTATGTTGTAATTGCATCATCAGATTGTGTATATAAACTGGACTATAACAAAGTTTTGGAGTATCATATCGAGAAGAAGGCGGATATCACCGTAGTATGCAAAGATATGCCTGCGGACATGAATCTTGAGAGATACGGAACCGTCAAGATGAACGAAGAATGCCAGATAGAGGACTTCGAGGAGAAACCCATAGTAGCCAAATCCAATACGATTTCCTGCGGCATATACGTAATCAGAAGAAGGCTGTTGATCGAGCTTATTGAGAAATGTGCCGATGAAGACAGATATGATTTCGTAAGAGACGTTCTTATAAGATATAAGGATCAGAAGGGAATATTCGGATACAAACTTAAGGAGTATTGGAAGAACATATCCACGATTCAGGATTATTTCGATGCCAATATGGATTTCCTTAAGGGAGATGTCAGGGATTACTTCTTTAAGCAGTATCCCGAGATATATTCCAAGGTGGATGATCTTCCGCCGGCTAAGTTTAATCAGGGAGCGCATATAAGCAACAGCCTTATAAGCAGCGGAACAATAGTTAACGGTTCAGTAGAGGATTCAGTTGTATTCCGTAAGACATTTATCGGTAACAACTGCACCATAAAGAACTCTATAATTCTCAATGATGTTTACATCGGGGATAATTCATATATAGAGAATTGCATAGTGGAGAGTCATGGAACGGTAAGAGCTAATTCGTACCACAAAGGAGAGAACGGTATAGAAATAGTCTTAGAGAGTAGTGACCGCTACGTAATGTAACACCGCCCGGAGGGTTTAGGGTCAACTCACATAGGAGGTATGTTATGGAGATCACTAATGTTAGGGTCCGCAAGATCACCAAAGAAGGCAAGATGAAAGCCGTTGTCTCAGTTACTTTGGACGATGAATTCGTGGTACACGATATCAAAGTCATCGAAGGCGAGAAGGGATTATTCATCGCAATGCCGAGCAAGAAATCATCTGACGGAGAGTACAGAGATATTGCTCATCCAATCAATTCATCCACAAGAGAGAAGTGGCAGCAGTTAGTGCTGGAAGCCTATGATAAGGCGCTTCTTATACCGGATGAAGAGACACAGGTCTAAGTAATTATGACTGAGCTTAAGAGGTTGCAGGTTTGCCTGCAACCTTTTTTGTGATAGAATTAAGCAGAATGGGAGAAGATATGAAGATAGAAGGATTCATATCATTGGATAGACAAGGATAAGATATGTATTTAATAGCAGGACTCGGGAATCCGGAGGAAAAATACAGGGCGACAAGGCATAATGTCGGATTTGATGTGCTTGATGCCCTGGCGGACCGTCACGACATAAGAATAAGCGTCAAAGACAATCTGGCGATGACCGGTAAGGGATATATATGCGGACAGAAGGTGTTGCTCGCAGCACCAATGACATATATGAACAAAAGCGGTGACAGCATATGGAGGCTTGTGGATTATTATAAGATTGATCCGGCCAATGAACTGATTGTAATATCTGATGATATTGCACTGCCTGCCGGAGGGTTAAGAGTGCGTCCCGGAGGAAGTGCCGGAGGACATAACGGACTTAAGAGTATAATAGGCAGTCTGGGAAGGCAGGATTTCACCAGAGTCAGAGTCGGAGTCGGTGATAAACCTGCCGGTTCTGACCTTGCGGCACATGTATTGGGAAGATTTGCACCGGATGACCGTAGGCTTGTAGATGAAGCGATAATCAAGGCTTGCGATGCGATTGAGACAATAATAACAGATGGTACGGATAAGGCTATGAATAAGTTCAATTAAGCCTTTGTATATATATTCGGACGAGGAGCGTCAGATATGAATACAATTCTTAGTCCGCTTGCTAAGTGGCCGGAATATGAGGAGGTCGTTAAGGCTCTGAATCAGAGCAAAACGGTATCGGTATCCGGTTGTATAGACAGTGAGAAACTGCATATGGCTATGGGAGTCTGCGAGGGAATTACTGCGACGACTCGTAAGAACCTTCGAAATAAGCTGATTCTTACTTATTCCGAGATAAGAGCCAGGGAAATAGCGGAAGATATGCGCTTATACGAGCGCAATGTGATGTTATTTCCGGCCAAAGACCTGATATTCTATCAGGCGGATATTCACGGTGATAAATTAATAACGGACAGAATGGCTGTTATCAAGCGACTGATCAAAGGTGAGGCGCTTACAATAGTCACTACTTTTGATGCAATAATGACTCATATGTTGCCGTCAGACGTATATAAGGATCATATTATCAGGATATCCTCAGGCGATACGGTGGATGAGAAGATCATCGCGAATAAGCTTACAGAGATGGGATATGAGCGTACAGCCCAGGTTGAAGGAACGGGACAGTTCTCTGTCAGGGGAGGAATAATTGATATATATGATCCGACTAATGAACAACCGTATCGAATAGAGTTGTGGGGTGAGGATGTCGAATCGATTCGTTCCTTTGATGCAGAGAGCCAGAGATCCTATGAGAAGCTTGAATCCATCGAGATATTCCCGTGTACAGAACTTGTCATAAGTAAGGACATACTTAAATCAGGAATTAATAAAATAGAGAAAGAAGCCAAGGCTTCGATAGAGTCCTTAAGGGCCGGTTTCCATACCGAAGAGGCTCACAGGCTGGATGTGTCAATCAAGACGCTTATGGAAGATATTAAGGAACTTGGTCGCCTTGTCAATCTGGAGAGTTATATAGATTATTTCTGCGATAAACCGGCGACTTTGCCGGATTATCTTGATCCGTCGGATTCACTGATTATTCTTGATGAACCTTCGAGATTGTCTGAGCATATTGATGCTGTGGAATATGAATTTGAACAGAGCATGAGTTCAAGACTGATGGGTGGCTATGTGTTATCCGGTCAGACAAAGATTCTGTATACACATAAGGAAGCGCTAAATAGATGTAAGGATTTCCCGATTCTTCAGCTGTCCACACTTGATGATAAGGGTAAGATACGAAAACCTGATATTAAGGTTAACATAACTGTTAGATCCGTAGCACCCTATAAGGGGCATTTTGATATGCTTCTTAAAGATCTTAAGACTTATCGTAAGAACGGCTATAACATTGTTGTCCTGTCTCCATCTAAGACAAGGGCCGGAAGGCTTGCGACAGATCTTAGGGATAATGACATTACAGCCGTGTATTCGGCTGATCCGACACGTGAACTTGTGCCGGGTGAGACGCTGTGTATGCACGGAAGTTTAAGAAGCGGATTCGAATACCCTTTGCTTAAATATGTCGTAATATCCGAAAGCGATATATTCGGAAGTACGGAACATAAGAAAAGAAAGAGAACAGGTAAGTACTCGGGCCAGAAGATAAGCGATTTCGCTGAACTTAAAGTGGGCGATTACGTGGTACATATTGACCATGGCGTGGGTATATATAAGGGAATTGAGAAAGTTAAGGCAGATAATGTAGAACGCGACTATATGAAGATAGAGTATCGCGATGGCGGAATTCTGTATGTCTTAGCCAGCGGATTTGATGTCGTGCAGAAGTATGCATCCGTCGATACGGCAGCCAAGCCCAAACTAAATAAATTGGGCGGCAAGGAATGGGTCAATACCAAGACCAAGGTCAAGGAAGCTGTAGATGTCGTTGCTAAAGATCTGGTTAAGTTATATGCAGCCAGACAACAAGGTAAGGGCCATGCTTTCTCGAAGGATACCGTATGGCAGAAGGAATTCGAGGAGTTATTCCCATATGAGGAAACAGAAGATCAGCTTACAGCTGTAGAGGATACCAAGGCGGATATGGAGAGCGACCGCATTATGGACAGACTCATATGCGGAGATGTGGGATACGGTAAGACAGAGATTGCCCTCAGAGCTGCATTTAAAGCGGTTACTGACGGCAAGCAGGTGGCTGTATTGGTGCCCACGACCATTCTTGCAAGCCAACACTATAATACCTTCACATCCAGAATGATGAATTTCCCGATTAAGATAGAGGTGTTATCAAGGTTTAAGTCAGCTGCGGAACAGCGTGAAATCATAGATCGACTCGGCAAAGGCCTTGTGGATATCGTAATCGGTACCCACAGACTGTTGTCTGATGATGTCAAATACAAGGATCTGGGACTTCTGATTGTGGATGAGGAGCAGCGTTTCGGCGTAACTCATAAGGAGAAACTTAAGAAACTTAAGGAAAATGTGGATGTACTGACTCTGTCGGCAACCCCTATTCCGCGAACCCTCCACATGTCTCTTGCGGGCATAAGGGATATGAGCGTACTTACGGAGCCGCCGGGTGAGAGGCTGCCCATTCAGACATTTGTATGCGAATACAATGAACAAATGGTAAGAGAAGCGATAGTAAGAGAATTGTCTCGTTCGGGACAGGTGTATTACATTTATAATCGCGTGGCGGGAATAGCGGATGTGACGGCAAGACTCTCCGAACTTGTTCCCGAAGCCAATATTGCTTATGCTCACGGACAGATGAAGGAATCTGAGCTTGAACGACTGATGTATGAATTCATAAGCGGAGATATAGATGTATTGGTTTCAACTACCATTATAGAGACGGGGATGGACATATCCAACGTCAATACCGTGATAATACAGGATTCCGACAGGTTCGGACTGTCACAGTTATATCAGTTAAGAGGAAGGGTCGGAAGATCCAACAGAACGGCCTATGCATTCTTGATGTATAAGCGGGATATGCTGCTTAAAGAGGTTGCAGAGAAGAGGCTTGAGGCCATCAGGGAATTTACGGAGCTTGGAAGCGGATTTAAGATTGCCATGAGGGACCTTGAGATAAGAGGTGCCGGTAATATGTTAGGGCGCAAGCAGCACGGTCATATGGAAGCCGTAGGCTATGACCTGTATTGCAAGATGTTAAGTGATGCGGTCAGAACGCTTAAGGGCGAGGAGACCGAACATGACGGATTTGAGACAGAGGTGGATCTTAAGCTGGATGCATATATTCCGCCTGAATATATAACTAACGAAGTGGCCAAACTTGATATATATAAGCGTATTGCATCGATTGAGAACCCGACGGAAGCAGAAGAACTGACAGATGAGCTTATTGACAGATTCGGCAAGGTGCCTTCAAGCGTGCTAAATCTGCTTAAGGTGGCAGTAATAAGATGTCTTGCGCACAAGGTTTACATAACAGAAATCAAGGGCGGAAACGGAACGGTTAAACTGCTTATGAAGTCCGATGCCGACATCAAAGTTGAGGCCATCCCGGATCTTATGATCAGAGCGGGCAAGGGATTTAGATTTGTTACTAAGGGAATCCCGTATTTCATATACAACTACAAGGTTACGGGAATAGAAGGAGTGGATGAGAAAACACTTCTTGACAGCATAGATAATGTAGTCGGAATAATGAATGAGATTCTTGTATAAAAGATGCGATAATTTGGCATATTGCGATATTCACATATGGTGTCGCATGTGCTAAAATACCTATATTGTGCATAAGAAAGGACAAAGAAATATGTATAATCCGGTAGATACGGCGCTGAATTTCACAGACAGAGAGAAAGAGACGCTCAAATTTTGGAATGACAATGACATATTCCGCAAGAGTATGAAACAGAGGGAAGGATGCCCTACTTACACGTTCTACGACGGACCTCCGACAGCGAACGGTAAGCCTCATATAGGACACGTGCTTACCCGTGTCATTAAGGATATGATTCCCAGATACAGGACAATGAAGGGCTACATGGTGCCCAGAAAGGCCGGCTGGGATACTCACGGACTTCCTGTTGAACTTGAAGTAGAGAAACTTCTTGGTCTTAACGGTAAGGAACAGATTGAAGAATACGGTATGGAGCCTTTCATCGATAAGTGTAAGGAATCCGTATGGAAATATAAAGGCATGTGGGAAGATTTCTCGGGAACTGTAGGTTTCTGGGCAGATATGGACGAACCATATGTTACATATCATGATGATTATATCGAGTCTGAGTGGTGGGCACTTAAAGAGATCTGGAACAAGGGTCTGCTTTACAAGGGATTTAAGATTGTGCCTTATTGTCCTCGTTGCGGAACGCCATTATCAAGTGCCGAAGTATCACAGGGATATAAGACGGTTAAGGAACGTTCGGCTGTCGTAAGATTTAAGGTTGCAGGCGAAGATGCATATTTCCTTGCATGGACGACAACACCATGGACTCTTCCGTCTAACGTAGCACTCTGTGTAAACCCTGCAGAGGCTTATTGTAAGGTTAAGGCTGCGGACGGATATACATATTACATGGCCAAGGCATTACTTGATACGGTGCTTGCTCCTTTGGCTAAGGATGATGAGCCGGCATATGAGATCCTTGAAGAATATAAGGGTAAGGATCTTGAACATAAAGAATATGAGCCTTTGTATGAATGTGCCAAGAAAGTGGCTGATAAGCAGAATAAGAAGGGCTTCTATGTTACATGTGATGATTATGTAACAATGTCAGACGGTACAGGTATTGTACATATAGCTCCCGCATTCGGTGAAGATGATGCCAACGTCGGACGCAACTATGATCTGCCTTTCGTACAGATGGTTGATGAGAAGGGCGTTATGTCTGATGAGTCACCTTTTGGCGGAATGAGATGTAAGCCAACGGCTTCTGAGATTGAGGCAGGCGCAATAAGTGCCGATCCTGAGGTTATTAAGGAACTCTCAAGCAGGAAGTTATTATATGATGCACCTAAGTTTGAACATGAGTATCCGCACTGTTGGAGATGTGATACACCGCTTATTTACTATGCAAGAGAGAGCTGGTATATCAAGGAGACCGCGGTAAGGGATGACCTTGTTCGCAACAACAATACGGTTAATTGGATTCCCGAATCAATAGGTAAGGGAAGATTCGGTAACTGGCTTGAGAATATTCAGGACTGGGCTATTTCACGTAACAGATATTGGGGTACGCCTCTTAATATCTGGGAGTGTGAGTGCGGTCACAGGGAGTGTATCGGTTCGCGTGAAGAACTTAAGAGCTTCAGCGGCAATGATGCGGCACTTACGGTTGAACTTCACAGACCATACATAGATGAGATCACCGGAACATGTCCTAAGTGTGGTAAGACAATGCACAGAGTGCCTGAAGTTATCGACTGCTGGTTTGATTCAGGTGCCATGCCTTTTGCACAGCACCACTATCCTTTCGAGAATAAGGAATTGTTCGAGGCTCAGTTCCCGGCACAGTTCATATCAGAGGCGGTCGACCAGACCAGAGGTTGGTTCCACTCGCTTATGGCTGAGTCTACTCTGCTTTTCAATAAGTCACCCTATGAGAATGTCATAGTTCTCGGTCATGTTCAGGATAAAGACGGCCAGAAGATGAGCAAGAGTAAGGGTAATGCCGTGGATCCCTTCGATGCACTTGATAAATACGGCGCAGATGCAATCAGATGGTATTTCTACATCAATTCGGCTCCCTGGCTTCCCAACAGATTCCACGGCGATGCGGTTGTAGAGGGTCAGAGAAAGTTCATGGGTACATTGTGGAATACCTATGCGTTCTTCGTACTCTATGCCAATATCGATAATTTCGATGCAACCAAGTACAGTCTTAATTATGCGAACTTAAACGTAATGGATAAGTGGCTGTTATCGAAGATGAATTCGATGATAGAGACTGTTGATGATAATCTTGACAATTACAGAATCCCGGAGGCTGCAAGAGCATTACAGGAGTTCGTCGATGAGATGAGTAACTGGTATGTAAGACGCGGACGTGAGAGATTCTGGGCTAAGGGAATGGAGCAGGATAAGATTGATGCTTATATGACTCTGTACACCGCGCTTGTTAATGTGTCCAAGGCAGCGGCTCCGATGATTCCTTTCATGGCTGATGAGATATATCGTAATCTTGTTTGCAGCGTAGATAAGTCGGCTCCGATTTCCGTTCACCTGTGTGATTTCCCTGTAGCGGACAAATCACAGATTGATAAGGATATCGAAGATAAGATGGATATGGCGATAGATATCAAGGTTAAGGGAAGTGCATGCCGTAATACCGCCAATATCAAGAACAGACAGCCTATCGGAAGAATGTTCATTAAGACGGAGGCTGAAGCATTGCCTCAGTACTACATTGATATCATTGCCGATGAACTTAATGTCAAGGAAGTTGTATTCTCTGATGATGTCAGCGAATTTACGACATATAACTTCAAGCCGCAGCTTAAGACGGTGGGTCCTAAGTACGGTAAGCACATGGGATTCATACAGAAGACGCTTGCTGGACTTGATGGTAATGCAGCTTATGCGACTCTTAAGGATAAGGGTGCACTTGAATTCGAAGATGCGGGTGAGAAGATCACACTTGCCGAAGAAGATCTTCTTATTGCAATGATTCAGAAGGAAGGCTATGTGACGGAAGCAGATAATAAGACGACGGTTGTGATAGATACAACACTTACACCGGAACTTATTGAAGAGGGTAACGTCAATGAGCTTATAAGTAAGCTTCAGACCATGCGTAAGGAAGCTGATTTCGAGGTTATGGACCATATCAGAGTTTCGGTTGCAGGTAACGAAGCACTTGCGGAAGTTGTAAGACGTAACGAGAAGACTATTGCAACCAAGGTATTGGCTGAGAGCTTTGAATTTACGGATAAGGGATATCAGGTTAAGAAAGACTGGAATATCAACGGGGAAGATGTGACAATCGCTATAGAGCGAGTATAGCAGTACAGTGAGAATCAATTATCCAAGAAAGGAAACAGAACTATGGCTAAGAAGGCTGAGAAATTATCGGGATTTGACAGAGAACTGTTTATAAGAAGCGTCAAGTACAATGTTAAGACACTCTTCCGTAAGAATATGGAAGAAGCTTCGAATCAGGAGATATTCCAGGCTGTATCATATGCCATCAAGGATATGATAGTTGACAACTGGATGACAACTCAGAAGGAATTTGAGAATACCGATCCTAAGATGGTATATTACATGTCCATGGAGTTTTTGATGGGCAGAGCGCTTGGCAACAACCTTATTAATCTTCGTGCATATAAGGAAGTGGCAGAGTGTCTTGATGAACTTGGTGTGGATATCAATGCAATAGAGGATGAAGAGCCGGATGCAGCGCTTGGTAACGGCGGTCTAGGTCGTCTTGCTGCATGTTTCCTTGATTCCCTTGCAACACTTGGATATGGCGCATACGGATGCGGTATCAGATACAGATACGGAATGTTTAAGCAGAAGATTAAGGACGGATATCAGGTTGAAGTTCCGGATAACTGGCTTGAGCATGGCAATCCGTTCGAACTTCGCCGTCCGGAATATACCAAGGAGATCAAATTCGGCGGATATGTCAGTGTATATCAGGATGAGAAGGGTAAGAACGTATTTAAGCAGGAGAACTACCAGGTAGTAAATGCCGTTCCTTATGACCTTCCGATAGTAGGATACGGCAACGGAATCGTCAATACATTAAGAATCTGGGATGCGGAGCCGGTACAGTGTTTCCAGCTGGATTCATTTGATAAGGGTGATTATCAGAAAGCTGTTGAACAGGAGAATCTTGCGCGTAATATCGTAGAAGTGCTCTATCCCAACGATAATCATTATGCCGGCAAGGAACTAAGACTTAAGCAGCAGTATTTCTTTATCTCAGCATCGGTTCAGGAAGCTGTTGCCAAGTATATGCGTACGCATAAGGATATCAAGAAGTTATATGAGAAGGTTACATTCCAGCTTAATGATACACATCCTACGGTTGCCATAGCGGAACTCATGCGTATCCTTATGGATGAGTACGGACTTGAGTGGGATGAGGCATGGAAGGTTACAACCAAGACCTGTGCATATACCAACCATACAATCATGGCGGAGGCGCTTGAGAAGTGGCCTATTGAACTGTTCTCAAGACTTCTTCCCAGAATCTATCAGATCGTGGAAGAGATCAACCGAAGATTCATTATAGAGATAGAGAAGAAATATCCTCGCGAGACAGGTCTTACGGATGAGAAGATCCGCAAGATGGCTATCGTATACGACGGCC
This sequence comes from uncultured Lachnospiraceae bacterium, assembly GCA_902778165.1. Classification (GTDB taxonomy): domain Bacteria; phylum Bacillota; class Clostridia; order Lachnospirales; family Lachnospiraceae; genus Colinaster. The sequence continues at coordinate 84,394 of CACYWQ010000002.1, read as the reverse complement.
AGGTTAAGATGGCTCACCTTGCGATAGTGGCAGGATATTCAGTTAACGGTGTTGCAAGACTCCATACAGAGATTCTTAAGAAGCAGGAACTTAAGGACTTCTATGAGATGTTCCCCAAGAAGTTTAACAATAAGACCAATGGTATCACTCAGAGAAGATTCCTTCTTCATGCCAATCCGCTTCTTGCAGACTGGGTATCAGAACGAATCGGCGAAGAGTGGATAACCGATCTTAGCAGAATCAGTAAGATTAAACCTGCAGCCAACGATAAGAAGGCCAGAGAGCAGTTTATGGCAATCAAGTACCAGAATAAGGTAAGACTTGCCAAGTATATTAAGGAACATAACGGTGTGGATGTTGACCCGAATTCCATATTTGATGTACAGGTTAAGCGTCTGCATGAATATAAGAGACAGCTTCTTAATATCTTACATGTAATGTATCTGTATAATCAGATTAAGGAGCATCCGGAGATGGAGTTCTATCCCAGAACCTTCATATTCGGAGCAAAGGCGGCAGCAGGTTATAAGACGGCTAAACTTACCATTAAGCTTATTAATTCCGTAGCTGACGTAATTAATAATGATGAGAGCATAGATGGCAAGATTAAGGTGGTTTTTATAGAGAACTACCGCGTATCCAATGCCGAGATCATATTTGCCGCTTCGGATGTATCCGAGCAGATTTCTACGGCAAGTAAGGAAGCATCCGGAACGGGTAACATGAAGTTCATGTTAAACGGCGCGATTACGCTTGGAACGATGGATGGAGCCAATGTAGAGATAGTCGAAGAAGTAGGCGAGGAGAATGCCGTAATCTTCGGATTGTCATCGGATGAAGTAATACGTTATGAGAACAACGGCGGTTATAATCCTATGGATATATTCAACAGTGATGAAGATATCCGTAAGGTATTGATGCAGCTTGTTAACGGATTCTATGCTAAGGACGATCCGGACAGATTCAGACCTTTGTACAATTCGCTTCTTAATACCGAATCAACGGATGTTGCCGACAGATACTTTATACTTAAGGATTTCCGTTCATATGCGGATGCACAGCGCAAGATTGAAGAGTTCTACAGAGATGAGGATAGATGGGCTAAGGCTGCAATACTTAATGTGGCATGCTCGGGTAAGTTCACATCCGACAGAACCATACAGGAATATGTGGACGATATTTGGCATCTTGATAAGGTTAAGTTGCCTGCTAAGAAGAACTGATGGTATAGGTTATAGGTGAGTCGCTTTTCAAAAACGGAGAGCGACTCATTGTATGAGATTATAGGAGAGAAACTGATGATCAAAATGACGCAGGGAGGGGCATATCTGGTAGACGGAGTGGAATACATCGAGGATTCCGCAAACGCCCTTGAAGTGATTAAAAATAAAACAGGAATTAACATTTCCAAGGAAAAGGCGGCTGAGGAGACAATAGCTTACGGCATCCTCAAAGCCCATAATACCGCGGATAACATGGATAAGTTAAGAATTCGATTCGATAAACTTACAAGCCATGATATCACCTTCGTCGGTATCATTCAGACAGCCAGAGCATCGGGACTAGAGAAATTCCCTATGCCATATGTACTTACCAACTGCCATAATTCATTATGTGCAGTCGGCGGTACGATTAATGAAGATGATCACGTATTCGGTCTTAGTTGTGCCAAGAGATATGGTGGTGTATATGTACCGCCTCATCAGGCTGTTATTCATCAGTTTGCACGTGAGATGTTAGCCGGCGGCGGCAAGATGATCCTGGGTTCGGATTCTCATACCAGATACGGTGCTTTGGGTACGATGGCCATGGGTGAGGGTGGACCGGAGCTTGTTAAGCAGCTGCTTAATCAGACATATGATATAGATAGACCCGGAGTAGTGGCTGTATATCTTAAGGGAGAACCTGTTAAGGGTGTAGGTCCTCAGGATGTGGCCATAGCATTGATTGGCGCCGTATTTGCAAGTGGATATGTTAAGAATAAGGTGCTTGAATTCGTTGGCCCGGGAGTAGAGAATCTGTCTGTTGATTTCAGACTGGGCGTTGATGTTATGTCAACCGAGACAACCTGCCTCTCAAGTATCTGGAAGACGGATGAGAAGGTCTCTGAGTTCTATAAGATTCACGGAAGGAGTGAAGATTATAAGGAACTTAATCCCGGTAAGGTAGCATATTATGACGGACTTATCGAAGTGGATTTATCTAAGATTCGACCGATGATAGCAATGCCTTTCCATCCAAGCAATGCATATACTATAGAAGAGGTTAAGTCTAACCTTGCTGATATATTGCATGAGACTGAGAAGCGAGCCAAGGTTAGCTTCGGTGATGATATAGAGTACAGCCTTATGGATAAGATCCATGACGGCAAATTATACGTAGAACAGGGTGTAATTGCGGGCTGTGCCGGTGGAGGATTCGAGAATATATGTGCCGCAGCTGATATAATGCGCGGTAAATACATAGGTGCAGATGAGTTTACGTTAAGTGTATATCCTGCATCAACACCGATATATATGGAGCTTATGAAGAACGGATGCGCTGCTGCGCTTCTTGAGAGCGGAGCAATCATTAAGACTGCATTCTGCGGCCCTTGCTTCGGCGCAGGTGATACACCGGCCAATAATGCGTTCTCAATACGTCACAGCACTCGTAACTTCCCTAACAGAGAAGGTTCTAAGGTGCAGAACGGACAGGTTGCATCGGTTGCGCTTATGGATGCGCGTTCTATAGCCGCTACTGCAGCCAACAGAGGATATTTAACGGCAGCAACTGAGATAGATGCCGATCTTGGCGTATATTCATATCATTTCGATGAGAAGATATATGCCGGAAGAGTATTTGATTCCAAGGGTGTGGCTGATGAGAGCGTAGAGATTAAGATGGGTCCCAATATCAAGGATTGGCCTAAGATGAGTGCTTTACCGAAGAATCTGTTGCTCAGAGTGGTATCTGAGATACATGATCCGGTTACCACCACAGATGAGCTTATTCCTTCGGGAGAGACAAGCAGCTTCAGATCTAACCCTCAGGGACTTGCGGAATTCACATTATCGCGTAAGGATCCCGAATATGTAGGCAGAGCCAAGGCAATGAGAGCTGCTGAGACTGACAGAATATCGGGAGCTGATGTATATAGTGACAGACCGGCACTTAAGAACGCCATGGATGCGGTTAAGGCCGTATATCCCGACGCAGAGAGAGAAGGAACAGGCTTCGGTTCGACGATATTTGCGGTTAAGCCTGGTGATGGTTCGGCCAGAGAACAGGCTGCATCATGCCAGAAGGTGCTCGGCGGATGGGCCAATATAGCCAATGAATATGCTACAAAGCGTTACAGAAGTAATCTTATGAACTGGGGTATGCTTCCATTCATTATTCCGGAGGGTGAGCTTCCATTTAAGAACCTTGACTTCATATTTATTCCGGATATAGCAGAGGCTGTGAACAACAAGAAAAAGGATATAATAGCATACGTTATTACTGCGGGCAAGATGAAAGAATTCACATTGACACTTGGCGATATGACGGATGATGAGCGTGAAATAATTCTTGACGGCTGTCTGATTAATTACAACAGGAAAAGGCTTAAATAAGGCAATTGCAGGCAATCAGTCGCCGCAGATTACTCAGTGAGTAATTAAATAATAAATTAATTAATCAGCATAAAACAGCAGGATGTATGCTTCATACATCCTGCTGTTTGTTATCTGTATCTGATGGTATGCTAGGACATGCAACTATGCTACGACACACAACCAATCAGTTCATTAACATCAGACACGTTGTGTTCTTCCATAAAAGTCTCTATTCCGTCAACTAACTGCTCGGTAAGGTACGGATTAACGAAGTTCATGGCACCTGCAGCTACGGCTGTAGCACCGGCCATAAGGAATTCTATGGCATCATCTGCATTGGATATACCTCCCATACCGATAATGGGTATTTTAACCGCATTTGCACACTGATATACCATTCTGACGGCAACAGGCTTAATTGCGGGACCTGAGAGGCCGCCGGTCTTATTGGCAAGTGCAAATGTACGTCTGTTTATGTCTATCTTCATTCCTGTAATTGTATTAATAAGAGAAATGGCATCAGATCCGGCCGCCTCGGCTGCTTTGGCCATCTCTGTTATATCCGTCACATTAGGACTCAGTTTCATAATAATGGGCTTGCGAGAATGCTTCTTAATCTCGGAAGTAATGTTATAGACTGAATCTGCCTTCTGACCGAAAGCTATGGCTCCTTCCTTAACATTTGGACATGATATATTGATTTCTAACATGTCTACATCAGCGTCCGATAGCCTTTCTACAGTATAAATGTAATCTTCGACGGATTTACCGCATACATTGGCTATAACCCTGCAATCGTATTGTTTAAGAAAGGCAAGATCCCGCTTAATGAAGACATCTACCCCCGGATTCTGCAATCCAATGGCATTAAGCATACCTCCGTATACTTCGGCAACCCTCGGTGTAGGATTGCCTTCCCAAGGAATATTTGATACACCTTTGGTAACAACAGCTCCTAGCTTATTTAGATCAACAAATTCGCCATATTCCATTCCGGAACCGAATGTTCCGGAAGCAGTCATAACCGGATTCTTAAAGGTTACACCTGCTATATTAATACCGGTATTCATATATCTACCTCCGCTGCATTAAATACGGGTCCGTCCGTACATATCCTTGCATTATTGACATGACTGTGGTGATCTTTATTAACGGTCTTGCAAACACAACCAAGACAGGCGCCCACGCCGCATGCCATTCGCTCTTCTAAAGATATGTATGCAGGCACGTTATGAGCCGTAGAATAAGCCTTAATACCTCTTAGCATAGGCATCGGACCACAGGCATAAATTATATCAGGAGATAATTTGTAAGCATCCAACGCATCAATAACATTTCCTTTATAACCCACGCTTCCGTAATCAGTTGCAATGAATACTTTGCCGTATTCTGAGAGTTCTTCGGATAAGAATGTTTCGTTATTACGATAGCCTACAACAATCGATGTCTTATGTCCTGATAAAGAGAGTTCCTTAGCCAGCTGTAACATGGGAGGAATTCCTATTCCCCCCGCCATAAGAGTAATGTTCTTACGGTTATTTGCAGTAGATAAATCATATCCATTGCCCAGAACTCCGAGTACATCAACCTTATCTGATGGTTTCATCCCGGAGAATTCTGCCGTTCCTTTGCCGACTACTCTGTATACAAGTCTTATTGCGCCTTGTATATTGTCAGATTCACATATACTTATGGGCCTTGGAAGAAGCGTTGAAGCATTTGCCGGGTATAAACCCACGAATTGCCCTGGTTTAACTTCGCTATGAAGATCAGTTCTTATCCACATACTGAAGATGCCGTCGCTGATCTTCTCGTTCTTAATAATTTCGGATGTTATTTTTCTTTTCATCCAATCCTCCTGTAAAAGGTGTATTTTGACGATTTAAATGTTGTACATTATTCGTATAATTGTCAGAAAATTGTGACAGATTGCAAGTTATGTCACCCAATTTGCTTTTGCTGTTATGTATACTGCTATTTGCGTTTCTTTTCGAACATATTGTTGAATATTAACCTGCCACTAGATATTGTACCCACGACATCTCCAGTAATTATGCGGTCTTTCAAAGGAGAGTTAAAAGATTTCGACTGTGATTTATTGTAGGTAAAAGACTTATTTGGGTCAAAAATCACCAAATCTGCTGTTCTGTAAATTGCAAGTTCTCCTGCATCAATTCCGTAAATTCTTGCAGGATTCAGGGACATCTTGCAGAATAATTGCACCAGGGACATCTTTTTTGAGGAAATTAGTGCATTATATGATACAGAAAGTGAAGTTTCCAAACCAATAATACCACTTGGTGCTTTATCGATGGCTGCAGACTTCTCTTCAAATGTATGCGGTGCGTGATCTGTAGCTATGTAATCTATGGTCCCATCCACAAGACCTTGTATAATTGCAATACAATCAACAGGTGTTCTTAATGGAGGATTCATCTTAGCGAGGTTACCATAAGTGATTGTATCATCCTCGGTCATAGTCATATGATGAGGTGTAGCCTCGGCAAAGATCTGATCTGAATATCCGGAAGCTTTGGCCTGCCTTACAAGGTCTACGGCTTCCGCCGTGCTTATATGTTGTATTGTAATCCTGGCACCGGTCTTAACGGCCAAGTCTATATCTCTCTTAACCATGGATATTTCAGCCTGACGGTCACTTCCGCCCAGGTTGTAATATTCTGATGCTTTTCCGCGATTAATACCGTTATTTGATATATATTCGGGATTTTCCTCATGAAAACTTAATACAGCGCCAATTTCTGCGGCAACTTCCATGGCCTTTGTAACAACTTCCTCAGATAATATGGGAATACCGTCATCCGTAAATGCAATTGCACCATGATTTGCCAGATCTTTCATATCGGTTAACTGTTCGCCCTTAAGACCTTTGGTAATTGTTGCAGCCGAGTATACGTGTATATCGGTCTCTTTGCCCTTATTAAGGACATAAGAGAGGGTATCTGCATTATCTATAGGCGGCTTGGTATTAGCCATCATGATAACGCTGGTCACTCCGCCTCTTGCCGCAGCCGCGGCTCCTGTATATATATCTTCTTTGTGGGTAAATCCCGGATCTCTGAAATGAACATGAGCATCAACCAATCCGGGACCGATGATAAGCCCGGAGCAGTCATAGACTTCAGGCTGATGATCAGATGTTGAATATTCGGATATATCAATATCCTTCTCTATGGTAATTATTTTATCGCCGCTTATTACTATATCACGTACGTCTTGAAGCCCGGAAACCGGGTCAACGCATAAACCGCCCTGTAAAATGATCATATATTCACCTTATGCAATAGATTCGTCTTTGGAACCGAAAATCTCAGAAGAATGCTCATTATACATATCCATAACGCTGGCTCTGACGTTTTCGGGAATGACCTTAATCTCATCTCTGCTAAGACCTGCTGTAGGAACCGGTTTGCCAAAGCACAGAATCACGTGAGATTTCTTAATCCTCGGCTTCTGGTCTTCAAATATTGAAGCTGAGCCGATTACTGTGAAGGGAATCACTTCGCAACCGCTCTTCTCGGCTATCTTAAAGCTTCCGCCCTTAAACGGTAAGAATGTTCCCTCTTCTTTGTTGCGTGTTCCTTCAGGGAAGATTGCCATGCTCATTCCGTTCTTAACCATGTCAACGGCCGTGAGAATGGTCTTAAGTCCCTGCTTGATATCGTTCCTGTCAAGAAAAAGGCAGCCGATAAAATTCATCCAAATATTAAATATAGGAACTTTGGCAAGTTCTTTCTTGGAAATCAGCCCCATAGGCCTGTTGGTATTAACGTAGAGAATCAGAATATCGAATATGCTTCTGTGATTACCTGTGAATAAAACGCTGCGATCTTCGGGCACATTCTCGGCTCCGTAAACGGTTATCTTCGTTCCGCATACGAACAATATAAGCTTAAATGCCCATTTGATCACGGAATATGAGGCCGTAAAGCGTGCCTCCTTATTAAATAAACCGACTATCCACAGTATTAACAGTAAAGGTAATGTGAGAATGAGGAACAGTAATACTGCAAGTCCTGCTAAGATTATACGTATCATGATTATTATCTCCTGAAGTTTATTCTCTGCTGGCCAAAATAAATATTAGCTTGGTCAGATTGATTATATCGGTATTAAGAGGCAAAGCGTCCTCTGTCATCGGTTCGATATAGTAATTGGTCATATCCTTATTGATTCCGAATAAGTAGTGTAAGTAATTGGACTGTATGCTGGCATATTCTCTTCCTGAGAGAACATAACTTACAAGTCCGAGGGTCATCATGTTATGCAACAGTTCGCCTTCGCCTATCTTATCTATATCAGATTGAACATAATAACTCTGTTTGCCTGAGGATTTGGATATATCCGAAGCCAGTTCACGGTAGCGCCCCATAAGTTCCTCACATCTGACATAGTCAGTCTTATATTGGGAACTAAGATATGCCACATCCGCAAGCATGGTGTAATCGTAGTTGGAATATATACGCGTCTGCTCGGGAATAAGGTCATAGTCCGCGATGGATTTCTTATACCTGTATTGCCCCGTAGCGCGGTATAACTCGCTTGCCGCGAAATATAATGAATCAGACGAAACACCGTCCCTGAATCTGTCTATATAGTTATATGCCTTGCCGGCAGCTCTTAAAGCGGTCTGTGCCGATACCTGATCAACATCAATATAATTGCAGTAATACTGCGCCAGAACACCTGCAAGTTCAGCCGTTGCGGATAAAGATATCATAGAATCCGTCTGAATCGTGGCTGTAGCAGGAGATTTAAGCTCTTCTTCAATAAGTGCAAGCGTATCCGGAGTCTGAAGATCCTGGTATACGGCTCCGGTCCTCGGATGTTGTTGGGCCATAAGAACTTCAATTCCGCCTTTAATAAAGGCATCGCCACAATATGCATTACCGTATATTTCTTTGGTAAGCATCAGATTACCGAGAGTATATATAAGTGCGCTTGTCTGTATATATTCGGCGTCTGTGACAGTCTTATATGCCTCCATATACATGGCATGGTAATTATCAGGACTGATTTCGAATTCATAAGAGTAGCCTACATCCGGCTGAAAGGCACGGTATGAACCCTCTGAAGTAAATTCCGAGAAATCACCTATATATACGGCAGAAGAGGCATTCTCCGCGTTCTTGCTATCTGAATTCTTATCATCTGATATTCTGTGAAGATGACCTTCATATACGACGCTGTCATCGCTCGTATTGATTATGCAGAACTCTCTGACAGGATCCGTTCCTTCTATATAAATAACTTTCTTGCCGGTAGGAATATAACCGACTCTGTCTGTAGTGATGGCAGGGCGCTGTTCGGTATATTCGTATTCAAATACGGGCGTCAGCCCGAGAGTTGCAATGGCAGAGTGTGCAGTCGTCTGCGAAGCCTCGCCTGCCGTGCCGTACATGCCGATCATACCGCATCCGGCAACCATCAGTAATATGATAATGATAGATATACATGCCTTATAACGCATATTACTCTTCTCGCCCCAAACCTATAAGTTCCTACATCATTATACAGTCTAAGTCTTAAATATGAAAGCGCAAGTATTCATATTCGGGACCAAATAACCGATATAGTATTTGTAGGATTTATCGCCTTCCAGGTTTCGGCGAATGTATCACATACGCCCCCGGAAGGTCACGTCAGAAAGGAGAATATTTATTTGAAGATCAATTCCTATCAAATAGGAATGGATTCCGTTGGAACATATCGTTCCACTCAGACAAGGAAGTATTCATTAGGCATCACCACAGAGAGCCGCGCGGGGACATCTCCGAACGCGGGATTCTTTGACGACATTATTAACGGTCGAGGTGAGTATTCCCTTGATAATGGCAAGGAAGAGAAAACAGAGGACGATTCACCGGACACCTCTCTAATGGATCGTTTCGACAGTATGAACACCGGTCTTAACAGCAGAGTTAAGGAAGTAGAGAGGGCAGATGTAGCCAAGAGCATAGAAGATGTGAGAGACAGATTTGTCTTGTACTTATGGAGAATGTTCTTCGGGCAGGAACGGGCGGATGAGATGGCTGACCGAATGGGAGTAAGCAGGCTAGAACCCATCGGTACAGGTATAAGCAATAGCCCTAACAGCACGCCCGGATTCTCAGTGATCAGAATCAGCGGTATGCAGGAGACGTACTTCACAGAAGAGCAGGAACTTGCATTCGCTTCAACGGGCAATGTAACTACCGAAGATGGTCGAAGCATTGACTTCAATCTGAATATCGAGCTAAGCAGCAGCTTCTCACATTATTATAAAGAAGAAATAGATGCGGCGACATCATTCTGCGACCCTCTGGTGCTTAATTTCTCGGGTGATGTGGCTGATCTTACCGACACCACATTCCGATTCGACCTTGACTGTGACGGAGTCGAAGATGAGATATCGACACTTGCAAATGGCAACGGATTCTTAGCCTTAGATAGAAACGGCGACGGAGTCATAGGAGACGGAAGCGAACTGTTCGGTACCAAGACCGGCGATGGATTTGCTGATCTGGCTGCATATGACAATGACGGCAACGGCTGGATAGATGAGAATGACGATATCTATGATAGGCTTAAGATATGGATACGTGACGCCGAAGGCAATGACACCCTTATGACCCTTAAGGACAAAAACGTGGGAGCCATATACCTTGGCGCAGTCGACACGGGATACAACCTTAGGTCGAACACCACCGGATCCGTTAACGGAGCAATCAGAAGAACCGGAGTCTTCTTATATGAAGACGGAAGCGGTGTAGGCGCAATGTCGCATCTGGATATAGCGAATTAAGGATAATATAACAGAGGCAGCACAGCCCCGAGGTGGTACGATAAATGTACACCTCGGGGTTGTGTTGTTATAAAATATGGAAAAATAGGCATTGAATTCCGTATGCGTATATGCTATATTCATCACAAGCACATAAGAACCTCTTAACCAATACAGAGCGGCTTAGTAAAGCGGCACACAAAGAGTATGCTGATACAATAGCAAACATATTTGTAGCAGCCAACAGTGACTTCATAAGAAGATTAAAAGAGGAGGAACCGGCAATGTGTAAAGCAGTAGAAGAATTATTCGCAGAAGAACATAGACAGGAATTGGCCGAGAAAGATGCTATAATATCTCAAAAGGACGCCCAAATATCCAAGAAGGATGCCCAGATAGAGAAACTAAAAAAGAAGATTGCCCAACTTCAGGCGCAAAGTGCTTCATTATAAATCGCTGTTATATAAAGATAAACCGTTCAATAGATACTGCAAAACATGTCAAAGCCTCGAGGAAGATATGCCCCGGGGCTTTGATTATAAGTATTCTGAAAATTCCACATATATTCTGCAAATATCGCTACCAAATCCCCTTACAATATGGTAAAATATGAATACTAAGGTATATTCACGGCACTGCAAGGATGTAGGGCCGATGATCCGTTTCTTGAAAAAGTGATAGCGACTGACACATTATATATAGGAAGAAACATGATTGCTCGGGGCGAACTATCAGTCCCCTAAGGGCGTTTAGTCTATATATAGTCAAGTTGCACAGGCATGACACTATATATTGTGACAGAGCAGAAAACTTACATTTTTTTAAAAAAAATTTAAATTAGTACTAAAGTTTTCAAAATGCCGTCCGATATATAAAGTGTAAGGCAAGGATACACCCATACATTACAGGTTGTACCCGGCATAACAAACAAAAACGAAACGGATAAGTTGGACAGTTCGCACCAGGGCGAACGGAAAGACATGGAGGTAAACAAATGGTAGTACAGCACAATCTTACAGCAATGAACTCTAACAGAATGTTAGGTATCACAACCGGTTCTCAGGCTAAGAGTACTGAGAAGCTCTCAAGTGGTTACAGGATCAACAGAGCAGCCGATGATGCAGCAGGACTTGCTATATCAGAGAAGATGAGAAAGCAGATCAGAGGTCTTACACAGGCTTCAGCTAATGCTCAGGACGGTATCTCAGCAGTACAGACAGCAGAAGGTGCACTCAACGAAGTACACGATATGCTCCAAAGAATGAATGAGCTTGCAGTTAAGGCAGCTAACGGAACTAATTCAGAGTCTGACAGATCAGCCATCCAGGATGAGATTAATCAGCTTACAACTGAGATAGATCGTGTATCTACAACAACGAAGTTCAATGAGACATATCTTCTCAAGGGAACTAATGCTGATGGTGAAGTTGGAAAGCTTACTTATAAAACTTCATATGATAAGACAGGAAACACAATAGATTCTGTTACAGGTTTGTATGAAACAGAAATCACTTTCGGTACAGGTCAGACTGAGACAGCCGGTGATTCTACTAAGAATACATTAACGAAGTTCAATAAGACAGAGATCACATTCAATAGCCAGAAGTATGTTGTTCTTGACTCTATAGAAGCAAAGAACTCATCTTCTAATGATACTCAGGTTGCAATGGCATTTGATGATGTTGCAAAGGCAGTTAAGGGCAACACGACTGACAAGGTATTTGCTAGTCTTGAAGATGCTATGAAAGCCATTCGTATGGATAATGCAGCTGATGTTAAGAACGTGTCAGCAACAACTACAAAGAATGGAAATACAGGTAAGACAACTCTTAAGGTTGAGGGTTTTGCGGATACTAACAGAGCAGCAGACTTAAGTCTCCATGTAGGCGCAGATTCTTCTGATGATAATAAAATCAGCATGAATGTCGCAAACTTGTCTGCAAGAGGTCTTGGAGTTAACGGACTTAGAGTTGATGGCGACAACGGCGATAGAGCAACAGCAGCTATAGATACTATAGCAGATGCTCTTCAGAAGGTATCTGATCAGAGAGCAGCGCTTGGTGCAGTTCAGAACAGACTTGAGCATACAATAGCTAACTTGGATAACGTAGTTGAGAACACAACATCAGCTGAATCAGCAATCAGAGATACTGATATGGCTTCAGAGATGGTTAAGTATTCTAACAACAATATCCTTGCTCAGGCAGGTCAGTCAATGCTTGCACAGGCTAACCAGTCTAACCAGGGTGTACTTAGTCTTCTCGGCTAATATAGCCTAGGTAATACAGTTAGTTAACCGATATGTCGGGTCGATGGGCCGAAGGGCCCATCGCCCATCGTATCCGGCAGACCGGTTGCTATAGATCTTTAAAAACTTAAAACCATTAGTGTAAACCGCAATAGTGCGGAGCACTTAAGCGAGGCGCAAGGAAGCGCCCGTACAATTACAAGGAGGTAATTATATGGTAGTACAGCACAATCTTACAGCAATGAATTCTAACAGAATGTTAGGTCTCACACAGGGAACTCAGGCTAAGAGTACTGAGAAGCTCTCAAGCGGTTACAGAATTAACCGTGCAGCCGATGATGCAGCAGGACTTGCTATATCAGAGAAGATGAGAAAGCAGATCAGAGGTCTTACACAGGCTTCTTCAAATGCTCAGGACGGTATTTCAGCAGTACAGACAGCAGAAGGTGCACTGAACGAAGTTCAGGATATGCTTCAGAGAATGAACGAACTTGCAGTTAAGGCAGCTAACGGAACTAACTCAGAATCTGACAGATCAGCCATCCAGGACGAGATCAACCAGCTTACAACTGAGATAGATCGTGTATCTACAACAACGAAGTTCAATGAGACATATCTTCTTAAGGGAACCAATGCTGATGGAAATCAGGGTAAGCTTACATATGCTACTGCAAAGTCAAAGACAGGAAATGCGATTGACTCAGCTAAGGGATACTATGAGACTGAAATTACTTTCGGTACAGGTCAGAGTGAGACAGCCGGTGATTCTACTAAGAATACATTAACGAAGTTCAATAAGACAGAGATCACATTCAATAGCCAGAAGTATGTTGTTCTTGATTCTATAGAAGCAAAAAACTCATCTTCTACAGATACTCAGGTTGCAATGGCATTTGATGATGTTGCAAAGGCAGTTAAGGGCAGCACGACTGACAAGGTATTTGCTAGTCTTGAAGATGCTATGAAAGCCATCCGTATGGATAATGCAGCTGATATTAAGAACGTGTCAGCAACAACAACTAAGAATGGTGCTTCAGGTAAGACAATGCTTAAGGTTGAAGCATTTGCAGATACTAACAGAGCAGCAGACTTAAGTCTCCATGTAGGTGCAGATTCTTCTGATGATAACAAGATTGCTATGAATATTGCTAATATGTCTGCAAGAGGACTTGGAGTTAACGGACTTAGAGTTGATGGCGACAATGGCGACAGAGCAACAGCAGCTATAGATACTATAGCAGATGCTCTTCAGAAGGTATCTGATCAGAGAGCAGCACTTGGTGCAGTTCAGAACAGACTTGAGCACACAATAGCTAACTTGGATAACGTAGTTGAGAACACAACATCAGCTGAGTCAGCAATCAGAGATACTGATATGGCTACAGAGATGGTTAAGTACTCTAACAACAATATCCTTGCTCAGGCAGGTCAGGCAATGCTTGCACAGGCTAATCAGTCTAACCAGGGCGTACTTAGTCTTCTTGGCTAATTAGGGTAATGCTGGAAAACAAATATAAGTAGATTTAATACTTGGGCCGATATAGCGGTATTTAAAAGATACTTATATGAGAAGTAGTACCATTGAAAAGCGGAGGTTCATTTGAACCTCCGCATTTTCTGTAGATTCATTTTATATGTTTGGAGATATTATTTAGATGCAAAAGAAAATAATGATATTTTCGTGGCGTACGGTAAATGACTATACACCGATTTATAATGCGCTGGTACAAATGGGATTCAGATGTATTGTCGTGGATATAGGAATGAGCGATCAAAGGGATAAGGCGCATTATGATTTTTTTGTAGATTACTTGAAGGATAAGAACATCGATGCTGTAATAAGTGTCAATTTCTTCGATTATCTCAGTAAGGCGTGTAATAAGTATGATATTCCATATATAGCGTGGCTGTATGATTCTCCTATTCGTTTTGATGAATTTGATACTTTGCTATATGATAACACACATATCTTTACATTTGACAGTTATGAAGCCAGCAGAATGCAAAACAGATATAACATGAAACGTGCACATTATCTTCCGCTAGCTGCTGACACGGACAGTTTCGATAGATTGCATCCGAGTAAATCTGATAGAGAACGCTATCAAGCACAGATTTCTTTTGTTGGATCACTTTACGAGAGTTCAATAGAGAACTATGCAGACAATCTCTCAGATTATTACAAAGGATATTTTAATGGAGTAATTGATTCAGCTACGGGAAGATATGATTCGCAGGTTATAGAAACATTCCGAAGTGAACATTTGCTTGAATGGATTGATAATAGAGAGTTTCTTAGAGATGTGCTAAAGAAAGAAAGTGATATTAACATAGACGATTATAACAGCGAGGAAGGCGAAGAAAAACTAAGAGATGAATTGTCACTAAAATTATCAAAAATGTTAAGCCATGCTGTAACCAATAAAGAAAGAGTGTTAATAATATCTATGCTCTCGTCGCATTTTAAATTCAAATTATATTCAGGATCAAAGAGTAGCATAATAAAAAATGCGATTGAATGTGGTCGAGTTAATTATAACAAAGAGATGCCACTGGTATTTAAATGTAGCGATATTAATCTGAACATCACATATAAAGCTATAAAAGCCGGTATGCCACTGCGCTGCTTGGATATAATGGGATGTGGAGGTTTCCTTTTGACAAATTATCAGAAAGACTTTGATGATGATTTCATAGACGGGGTAAATATTGCTATCTTCAGGAGCATAGAGGAGGCATATGAGAAATGTGAATACTATTTAAAGAATGATGATGTGAGGAAGAGAATTGCAAGAGCAGGTTATGAAACTGTAAAAAAGAAATACAATTATCCGCTTCTATTAAGTAGGGCCTTTGAACTTTCCGGATTAAAGGAATCTTTGGAATTGATGTAAAAAAGGAACGGCAAACTGATGCCGATAAAAACAAAAATGGTATATATATATATTAAAGTAAAAGAAAACGATCCTATATATGATATCTTCTTGGAAATATACCCCGATATTTTAGCGTTTGATATTTCAAGGAATATTACAAATGGTATTTCTATGGTTTCTAGGGAAGCACATACAGAAGATTCAAATCTGCGAATCTCGGATTCCGTTCTATTAACTATAGTCGAAAAGATTTCTGAAAATAATTCAGAGGGAGTATTCACTTGCGGCTTTTATGAGAAGATATCACTTTTATGTGGGGCATTGAATAAAAAGTATATATCATGGATAACATCCCCGTTGGATGGAGATGTATATAGTTTTAGTGTCAAAAATGGATGGAATACAGTATACGTAGCGGTTCCGGAGTTATATTCAAAATATAAGAAGCTAGGCACAGAAAATATACACTATATGCCATTAGGATACGATTTTGAGCCGAGGCCTAATGTAACACCGTATTTTTGTAATAGTGAAGAGTCTGATAATGGAACTATTTTTTACGTAGATGGTCTTAATATGAGTCCAAATTTGTCCACAAAACTCAGCGAATTGAAAGATGCTACAAAAGGTTATTTGAGTGCAGTGACGGAAGCAGTAAGAGGAAATCTTGAACTGAATGTTTGTGAAGATGATTTTCCTCAATACATAAAGAATGATTTAGAAGAGAAATATCCGTATATAAAGAATAGTATAGCTTCAAAGGCTGATTACTATAATGATCAATTTTTTTATCCAGAAATTGACGCTTCTATTGGATATATATATGTACACTATATGATAAGTGTAAAAGCGCTTAGGACTATAACATTTGCCATGTATAAAGAACTGCCTTATACAAATAAAGAACTAAGCCGAATAAGCGCGGAGGATCTTAAGGTGCATGGCTATCAGGCTCTATCTACTTACAGCATAGTTGTATATTTTTCAAAATTCTCCGATAAAGGAATGATTACAGAAGAACTATGGAATATATTAGCGTCCGGTGCATTTGTACTATGCTCTTACAACACAGATTTGGCTATTCTAGGAGATGATGGGCCTGTTACATTCAAGAATCTATATGACATGGAGTGCAAATTGCACAAATATCTTAAGAATCCCAATGAACGACAACGAATTGCAAGTCGAGTACAAAAAAAGGTTCTTGAATGTGGTAATATCAAAGATAGGATAAGTACTATAGTCGAGAGTATTGAATCATAGAAAAGGAATGTAAGTGTTATTATGTCATATTCAAATTTGATAGCAATGGAGGTGCCAACATACAATCATCCGGATGTTGTGGAGGATGTTCTTAGTAATTGTGCAGAGCATTATAAGAGATGTGGTATAGAGATATATTACTATGACTCAAGTGACAATGACGATACAAAGAAGGTTATAGAAAGATTTAACGCAGAGGGATACGATAATCTGATACATGTACAGGTAGAGACTGGAGCACCGCCTCATATAAAAAGAGATATGATATATACCGGAGTCGCTCTTAAGAAACACTATAGATATGTATGGATGTCAAAGGATCGTGCATGGGTAGAGGAATCAGCATTAAAGGAAATATTAGACGCTGCAGATGAGAACTATGATGCAATAATCATTGCTACAAGACCTGGAGATAAGACATATATAGATTCGGCAGAGGAATTATATCAAAGGTGGGCGCCGATATCCACATCAATGAATGTAGCCATACTTAATACAGAGAGTGTTCTTAAAGATTATACGGCGCCAATTCCCAATCGTCCAATGTGTGATTTCGGACATTTTTATGCATTGTTTGATGGGTTGAGTAGAATCGATAACCCGCGCATCGCTAGAATAGAGATGGGCAAAAGGATCTGTATGAGTAATTTGTCGGAATCTACGTGGACGAATGACGCATTTATAGTATGGAAGGATTCATGGATAGATATTAATGACGCTCTTCCTGATATATATAATCCATACAAGGACTATGTCATCAAGAAGGTTGCAAGTCTCCCGTGGATACTTGCAGAACGAAACAGGCTTTTACAATTACATGAACTTGGTGTATTAACTCCAGAGACATTGTCACATGCTCTGAGTAGATGGGAACGTATATCGGATATACCGAAAGGCGTAGTGATGGATATAGCTAATGACAATTATGATATAAGGTATGACCTGACACAGATACAAGATAGAAATGAGCTTACTAAGCTTTTGGTAGAGATGGCAGGATATATACGTGAGGGCAAGATGTCTAAGGAACAGATACCTATAGATGATGTAGCCAATGCAGTAAAAATAGAGTTACTAAAGGATGAGGATAAGCCAAGGCGAAACATAAGAGTAGGAGCGGTTGATAGTATCTTGGAAGACTTTTCAGAGAGAGAGTATGATAGCGAGCAAGTCGCGAAGATATTTCAGCAGTTGCTTGGATATGTAATCTGAATATCAGCGTTTATCAGAAGGATAGAAAGGAAGGAATCGGCATGAAACCGGTTCAACATAGGTATATATCATTATATGCAATTATCAGATTATGTGATGAGTCATCTGAAAAAGAATAGTGTAAAGCACATTTTTATGCTAAGCGGCGGTGGAATGATGTATCTCATGGATGCATTGGGCCACAGTGACATTGAATATGTTTGTTGTCATCATGAGCAAGCAGCCGGAATTGCGGCAGTGGGTTATGCTATCGAGAATAATGATCTAGGCGTATGTTTGGTAACTACCGGTCCGGGTGGGACAAATGCTCTCACTGCAGCCGGTGCAGCTTATGTGGATTCTACACCGGTTCTTTTCATCAGCGGTCAGGTCAAAACAAGCGATTTTGCATCATTAAGAGGAGTCCGCCAGTTTGGTGCACAGGAAAATGATATCGTTTCAATGGCTAAACCGGTGACTAAGTATGCTGTAACTGTGACAGACAAAAACAGCATCAGGTTCCATCTGGAGAAGGCAATATACATGGCATTGCATGGTCGCAGAGGTCCGGTATGGATAGATATTCCGTTGGATATACAGAACTCCGAAGTAGACCCGGAGGCGTTGCTTGGATATTCATATGACTGTGATAATGATAATATGTCGGACGATATTCAAATACATAAGGAGCCAAATACGGCAGATATAGATGAAAAGATAGACGGACTCATTAATGATCTCGCAAGATCAAGGAGACCGCTGTTTTTGGTGGGACACGGACTTAAGGCATCCGGCGCAGAGAATAACTTTAGAGAACTGGTAAAGAAACTATCTATTCCAGTACAGACAACATGGAGAGAACTTGCGCTATTTGATGATGATGATCCATTATTCTACGGGAGTCCGGGGTTACAGGCCAGAAGATATTCCAATCTCATAATACAGGGAGCAGATTTGCTTATAGTTCTCGGAAGCCGAATGGATAACATGATTACTGCTTTCAATGAAGAGCATTTTGCTTGCAGAGCCAGGAAATATGTTGTCGATATCGACAGTCATGAGATTGATAAACTAAGTATGCCTGATATGATCGGAATCAATTGTGATATAACGTATTTTCTGGAAAGATTGAATGACAGACTTAAC
This sequence comes from uncultured Lachnospiraceae bacterium, assembly GCA_902778165.1. Classification (GTDB taxonomy): domain Bacteria; phylum Bacillota; class Clostridia; order Lachnospirales; family Lachnospiraceae; genus Colinaster. The sequence goes on along the minus strand of CACYWQ010000002.1, from coordinate 65,311 downwards.
CAGGATTCGGATATTTCTGCTATTTCTGATGTTACAGCAAGCTCTTGCCGGAAAGAATGGACAGATGAATGTGATAGTCTTCGAAAAAAATATCCGTTATTGTCTGAGAAGCAAATAGCGAATCTGCCGGGAGTGGATTTGTATAAACTTACAGACATAGTATCTGGGTATTGTACTGTCGATGATATTATATCGATATCTTCGACCAGCAGATGTAATACTGCCGGACATATAGCATTCAGACATAAAGCAGGACAGAGACTTATATCATCCATGGGATTTGGGTCTATGGGATTTGCTCTTCCACATGCTATAGGTGCATGGTTTGCATCAGATATTCCCGCTGACAGTCGCAGAGTAATAATGTTTGAGGGAGATGGCAGTCTCCAGCTAAATATTCAGGAATTACAGACAATTGTCCATCACGGTATCAATGCCAAGATGTTTATATTCAGTAATACGGGATATGCTGCAATTGCTACTATGCAGGATCGTAATTTCGACGGGTTCCATGTTGGGAGCGATCCGGACAGTGGTGTTACCATACCAAATCTTGGCAGGATAGCGGATGCATATGGGATACCATATTATCTGATAGAAGACAATGAGCTTATAGAAGATGTTGTTCGTGAAGTGATGGGTATGCAGGGACCTGTGTTATGCGAATTCAGAGGATCGATCTTATTTGATGAGATACCAAAGTGTATATCCAGTGTAGATGAGACGGGCAAGAGAGTATCCGCAGCATTGGAAAATCCCTTCCCGTTCTTAAGTGAAGAAGAAATGGACAGTATATACAGAGACATTGAGTTAATATAGTTGATAATTGCAGAGGATATAGCAAGTCAGATCATCGGAGGGGAGAAAACATGTCAGACAGACCGTTATTTATATTTGAAATGGCCAATAACCATCAGGGTAGTGTAGAGCACGGGAGACGGATCATAAGAGAGATCCGTAATGTATGTGATTCTTATCCTGAGTTTGATTATGCATTTAAATTTCAATACAGAGATCTGGATTCATTTATACATCCTGACTATAAGGACAGGATGGACATCAAAAACATCAAAAGATTTCAGGATACAAGACTTAATATGGAGCAATTTGCGGAGCTGCTGGCTGAATTAAGAGCTTGTGGCTTTAAGGCCATATGTACTCCGTTCGATGAAGTGTCTGTAGATAATATCGTAAAGCAGGAATATGACTATATCAAGATAGCAAGCTGCTCTTTTACTGACTGGCCGCTTCTTGAGAAGATCGCAACTGCAGGACTTCCGGTGATAGCATCAGGTGCCGGAAGCGGCATGGATGACGTATGCAGAGTGGTGAATTTCTTTGTTAACAGAAACATCAATCTTTCGCTTATGCATTGTGTGGCTGAATATCCTACACCAAATGACAGATTGCAGCTTAATCAGATAGATTACTACAGAGCAGCTTTTCCCAATATCAGAATAGGCTTTTCTACACATGAGGATCCGGACAATATCATGCCGGTACGACTTGCTGTAGCCAAGGGAGCGAAGATATTCGAAAAACATGTCGGAGTACCGACAGAGGACATAACTCTTAATGCTTACTCAGCAGATCCCGGACAGGTTGCTAAATGGCTGGCCGCTGCAAGAGAGGCGTACAGTATATGCGGTCTGGAAGGCAGAAGATACGAGTCTACCGATAAGGAGCAGGCAGATCTCGCAGCATTAAGACGGGGCGTGTTTGTGAAGAATGGTCTAAAGGCAGGCGATACAGTATCTTCTGATAATGTGTTTCTTGCCTTTCCATGCTCTCCGGGCCAGCTTACGGCAAGAGATCTTTCAAAATATAACGTGATAAAGCTCAGGAAAGATATAACATCTGCTAATGCGCCGGTTATGGAATCGGATATAGAAGAGAAAGATGATTCGCAGACTGTGCTTGAAATAATGAAGAACCTTGTCACACTCCTGTCTGAGAGCAAAGTTGTCGTTCCTACCGGGAGCGTGTGTGAGATATCACATCATTATGGTCTGGAGAATTATGACAAGACAGGCGTTGCCATGATCGATTGTGTGAACAGAGAGTATTGCAAGAAGATACTTGCCGTGCTTAAGGGGCAGTCTCATCCGGATCATTATCATCTTAAGAAAGAAGAGACCTTTGTCGTATTGCATGGAGAATTGAATATGGTCATAAACGGTGAGACTAAGGTATTACATAAAGGCGATCTGATGACAATCGAGCGGGGGATGAAACACAGTTTCTCTTCGGATACGGGTTGTATATTCGAGGAGATATCGTCTACGCACTATGTGAATGATTCTTACTATGATGATGAAGATAATTTTGTCCGTCCGAGAAAGACCAAAGTGCATTTTACCAAGGATATGATGAACCGGATCAACGGTCAGATATGAGAATAATGGCAGATTACCATAAGTAACACATAAAAGCAGTTAAAAGGAGAAAAATATGCTTACAGAAAGAGAAGCCGTTAAGAGAAACAAACTTAAGGAAAACAAACCGTACGTATATGAGAAGATCCAGCGATTCGAAGAGAAGATCCGGAGAGGTGAGTCGATCGCGATCATACAGATGCAGTATAATTATGCCTGCAATTTTCATTGTACGCACTGTTCGATAAAAAGATTCAGGGGGACAAACGGGAACAGACAGATGACACCGGACGATGTCAGAGAACTTGCCAGACAGGCGGATGAACTCGGACTTGCCAGATTCGTTATAACAGGCGGGGAACCTTTGGTATTCCCGGATCTTGATGAAGTAGTCAAGGCCATTGATCCTCAGAAATTCTATATTAATATGGATACAAACGGATGGTTTCTTGATTTTGAAAAAGCAAAGCATCTCAAGGAAATCGGCATAGACAGAGTTCAATTGTCGATAGACAGCCTGGAACCAGAAGGGCACGATCAGTTCCGAGCTCATGACGGTTCGTTTAAACATACAATGGATGCCGTAAAAGCATGTCAGGATGCAGGTATGGATCTGTTCATACAAACGGTTGTGACAAAACAGAGACTCTATTCAGATGAGTTTATCAAATTTATTGAGTACTTCAACGCGATGGATATAGGAGTATTTGTGACATTTGCCAAGCCGGTGGGCGCGTGGGAGAGACAGTATGACATCCTGATCAATGATGAAGACCTTAAGTACTTTAATACATTGGAAAAGGAATATAATACCTACTCACATCTTACGCCTGCATATGGCTTGAATATGGGGTGCATAGCCGTTAAGGGCATGTTCTCCGTGACACAGTACGGGGATGTTCTTCCTTGTCCGTACATACATATCTCTATAGGCAATATATTCAAAGAACCGCTTAAGGATATAATTCAGAGAGGATATGATATCAAGTACTTTGGTGAGCATGTTGATTGCTGCACAATAGCACAGGATAAAGATTTTATTTGTAAATACATTGAAACTTGTGTTTATGATCACGAACTTCCCGTTAAGTGTGAGGATGTGTTTGGAGAGGAAGCAAAAACCGTTATTCCATTCAATGAAGCACCATCATTTTTGGGTTGACATTCAAGAGAGAAGGAGTGCGAAAAGAGCATGAAAGCACGATTATTGCAGAGTGAGGCACCGGGAGGAACAAGACAGAATCTTGCTGAAAGACTTCCTCTGTCCACACCGTATGTTGTTCAGTTCTTCCCAATATATGCATGCAATTTTACATGTGAATACTGTCATCATTCCATCCCGAGAGATAAAAGGAAATTTGTGACAGAGTGGCCGATAATGAAGTGGGAATTGTTTAAGAAGTGTATCGGTGAATTGAAGCAATTTCCGGAGAAGATAAAGACACTCAGATTTGTAGGAATGGGAGAGCCCCTGCTGCATAAGGATATTCTTAGGATGATAGACCTGGCCAAGGCAGAGGATGTTGCTGACAGAATTGAGATAATAACAAACGGTTCCCTTCTTACACATGAAATGTCGGACGGGCTTGTAAAAGCCGGGTTGGACAGATTAGTAGTTTCTCTGCAGGGAACAAGTGCAGAAAAATATAGAAATGTGTGTGGCGTAGATATTGATTTTGATGAGTTTGTAGGCAATATAAGATATCTTTATGAAAAGACGGGCAGACCAGACATATATTTGAAGATAGTGGATATTGCTCTTGATGATGAGGATGATAAAAGGCGCTATTTTGACATATTCGGGGATATATGCGACACGATCGGAATAGAGAATACAGTCCCTATCTTTCCGGATGTTGAATACAATAAGACTCTGTATGAAAGCGGTGGGATCAAGACGCAGTTTGGCCTTGATATGAAGAAAATGAATGTATGTCCTCAGCCGTTCTATACTATGCAGATCAATCCGGATGGCAAGATAGTGGGTTGTTACGCTGTATATTATCCCAGGATACTTGATGACTGTAATGATCGTAGTCTGGTTGATATATGGAACGGGGAAGGCTATTCAAGATTCCGGAGAGAGATGCTTGACGGAAGAAAAAATGTATGTAAGTTCTGCGAGGAGTGTGTTATCAATGATTTTCGTATATTCCCCGAGGACTGTCTTGATGAATATGCAGATGCCCTTAAAACAAGATACTGATCATAAAGATTTAATAGTTTGTCGGGGACATTATACTGAATATACTTATGGATCAAATAAAGGGAGATAAGATGATTGAGAGAAAGCTTACAAAAGAAGAATTTGAAATGGAGTTTAATAAGTTGTACGAGGATCGTCCGATTGTAATATTCGGTGGCGGTGAAGTGGGTCATAGAGCGATACTTAGAATGGAGTATCTCGGCCTCAAGGATCGAATAGTATGCATAGGAGATAATGATCCGAACAAGTCAGGAACAACAATAGAGGGTATTCCGATAATGAATAAAAGTGAGATAGTCGAACAATTTCCGAATGCCAGAATAGCTATTACGGTCGGAAATACCACGGTGGCTGAACAAATCAGGAACGATTTGAAGAAAATCGGATTTGGAGATTTTATTTCCAGACAGGCTTTCCTGCATAGAAACGAGTTTGATGGAATTAGGGAAAAGGCATTAGTTTTTCAGAATGGAAAATGGATTCTCAGACAGATTGTTGTATGCATTACTGAGCGTTGTACTCTAAAATGTAAAAACTGTTCTCAACTTATGCCGCGATTTGCAAACCCGGAGGATTTGGATACAGACGAAATAATACAGAGCATTAACAGCCTGCTTGATTCGATTTCATATGTTCAGGATCTTACCCTATTAGGGGGAGAACCATTAATGAATAGGAATCTTACTAGAATTTGCAAGGAAGTGGGTGAGCAAAAAAGACTCGGTAAGATTAAGAATATTAACATCGTGTCAAATGCAACAATTGTTCCAAATCCGGAATTGCTTGAGATAATGCATAAATATGGAATAATGATTATGCTTAGTGATTACGGGAAACTGTCAGTAAATATGGATAAGATACAGAAGGCATGTGATAGTGCGGATGTTCAATGGAGATATGCATATTTAGGTGGTAAAAATGAGGTTAAGATACAGTATTGGAGTGAAGTGGGTGACTTAACGAGGCAGGATTTTACTAATGAACAGGCTGCCGGCAAGTTCAAATCGTGTAACAGTGTATATGATTGCAATATGATATACAGAGGGAGATACTATTTCTGTTCTCAAGCGGCTTTTATGGCCGGACTGGGTATAATAAAGGCAGAGGATAACAGTTTTAATCTTTTACAAAACTATGATTCTGAGGAGTTGAAATGTGAGGCATATAGAAGATATATGACAGAAGAAGACCCCATAGATGCGTGTTACTATTGTGATATGCACGGGCAAGTTCCGGCGGCAGAGCAGTTATAAGTCAAAGATATAGTGAATTCATTTTTGTAAGGAGTGAGATTATGTTTGATATTGATAAGTTTTATTACGATGCTGAACAAGGAGAGCAGGCAGATGTTGATGGCTTTAGAGATTATTTGAATTCTTTTGAAAGGGTTATTATCTGGGGAGCCGGAAATCTTGGAACAGCATTAGGAAAAGGACTTATCGAAAGGGACTATGGCGTGGATTGCTATTGGGACAAAGACTTTTTAAATATACACGAGAGAAACGGACTGCGTGTATATGAACCGTTTACAGGCGATCAGGAACCAAAGACAACCCTTGTTATCATCGGCATAGTGAATGGAACATTATCTCATACATGGCAGAAATATGTTCTGGAAGAAAAGGGGTATCATAATTATGTATTAGGAATGCGAGTATATGAGGCAATTGTCTGTTCGCAAAGTTTGAGCAAGCCATTTGACGTAAAGGAATGCGTTCATACAAGTATATGCAATTTCAATACCTGTCACAGATATATGAATATTATTGGAGAAGGGAGGCATAAAACAGGCCTTTCTGTTCATGTTTTGGAGATAATTGTATCATCCCGATGTACACTTGATTGCAAATATTGCGGGCAACAGGCAGGTGACACTAAGAGGAGATTCCCGGAGAAATACTTGGACTATGATGTTGATGAAATAAAAAAATCAATTGATCTGGTTATGGACAGACTTGATATAGTTGGAACCTTTTCCATAATTGGGGGAGAACCGTTTATTCATCCGGGAATAGCTGAGATACTAAGACATTGCTTGTCCAAAGAAAATGTTGGAATTATTTCTATCACAACAAACGGTGTTTTTAAATTGGATGAAGAATTGTTAGATGTCCTTGGCGATGATCGAATAAAAGTGAATTTCTCAAATTATACGGCGTTTCTGGATGATAGAAAAAAAGAGATATTTGAAAAAAATGTCAGAATAATAAAGGACAAAGGTATTTCTTGTAATGTAGGGACGCCAATCTGGAATAAGGTTATTGACGACTTGAAAGACAATCCGATTTTCGAAGATGAATATCTGGATAAGCGAAAAGAAATCTGTGTATTTGGACCGTCAATTGCAGGGAAATACTTGTATGCCTGCCCTAATACCGAGAGATATTCAAGGATGGAAATACACGATGTTTCCGATGAAGTAATAGATCTGTTTGCAGATGAGGACAAACTTGAGGACAAGCTTAGAGAACTGTTGGAAAAGGGCCATTATGTTGCATGTCGATATATGTGCGCAAACGGTAAGGAGGCACCGATAATACCGGCAGGAGAACAATACCGGTAATGCCGATATTTGTGTAAGACCATTCCGTCATATTATCTTTGATAGGAAGAAGACACGTTATGAAGAACACCCCGCTTGTAAGCATAATAATACCAAATTTTAATCATTCCCGATATTTGGATGAGTCTGTTCAGAGCGCATTGAATCAGACATATGAGAATATTGAGATTATAATCAATGACAATGCTTCAACGGATAATTCTGTTGAGGTTCTGTCAAAATATGTCGACAGAGGTGTCATAATAAATAAGAATCCGCAGAATCTGTATAATTTCAATTATGATATTCTGGACGATTGGGTAAGCGGAAAATATTTACTTCTTCTGTGTGCAGATGATGTATTAAGGCCTGATTTTATCAGGCGGGCAGTTGATATTATGGAGAATGATCCTGACATCGGGTTTGTTCATGGCGAGCGTGATTATATAGATGAAAATGGAATAACTACGGAACTTGACCCATTTTTTAATTGCAGTTTCCGGGCTAAGGGGTTAGACATGCTGCCCATCTTTACCATTACGGATATAGGTCAGAGTGCACAGGCGTTGATAAGATATTCGGCATTTAAGGAGATCGATCTTCATGATACGGAAAGTGACCATTTGAATATTGACAGAGAGCAGTGGTTCCGGCTCTCGATGGTAAGCGATTATGCATATATAAGGGACAAGATGGCATTGATACGTATGCCTGAAGTCACAAGTGAGACAACAAGGATCGTTGAGACATTCTATCATCCGATCGCCTTATATCATACGGCCAAAAGTTTTGAACACTGGGCTTTGTTAAGAGGGTATGACGGTATTGAAGAGAGAGTTGGGCTGGCGCTGAAGCGTTTTGCTAAAGAATGCATCGGGTTCACAAAAGTCTTTCTGAAAAGAGAAAAATATAATCTTGCAAAAAAGTATCTTCTGTTTATGAAACTGGTTGATAGAACGATAGAGGAGGATGAAGACTATAAGTTGTGCATGGATGCGCTGAATAGAAAGGATGCATCCGGAATTCAGATAGATGAATATAAGAAGAGCAGTAATTATTCAAGGCGAAAGAGAAATTATGATCCTCCCAAAGGCTATGTAATCATAGATGAGAAGGGACAGTGCATAGATGAGAGATAATAGTAATGTATATATACTGATCATTTTTGATCAATATAACGGTGATGATAGTTTTGAACTCCTGGACAGAACTATTGACAGTATACATGAGCAGACGCTGACAGAGCATAAGATCAGAGTCCTGATCGCAGATAATGCTTCGGACGCTGTTGTATATAAGAGACTTCTTAAATATGAGATTGAATCACCGCGTCTTATATCGGTCATTCATGAAAAAAAGCCTGTAACAAAGGGGCGGCTTCTTAAGGGAATGGAAAGACACTTGAGGTATTCTGATGTATCTTACTCTGTGATCATGGAGCCTGGAGACGTTTTTTATCCTGAGTTTTTGGGTAAAGCCATGCAATTGCTCAATGTTCATAAAGGACTGGAATTTGCCGTTTTTGAGGCAGACATTCGGGATGATAACAATCAGGAGAGTGCAATTAAGCAGCCTCCGCTTTTTCTTCACAATTGTATTTTTAACAAAGCGTGCAGGGCAGAATATTATAGAAGAGATATAGGACACAAAGTTCTGATCATGCATCGAAAGCTCCCGTTACTGTGCTCTAAGAAACTTCCTTATTATTCCGTTATGGCAGAAAATGGCACGGAGTGGTTTTCTGTTTTAATTAAGGATAGAGATGATTTTATATATAGTATTTCTTCTATGGGCTGCATGGCTGACAGGAAATGTTCCGATCCGATTGATGATCTTGTAAAAAGAGCATTTCTGATAAAACGGAGTCTTTATGCAGTAGAGACCGGAGTATTTTCAAATGACAACGCCAAGGATATTGAAATTGAGGAAGTGAAAGCAGCATACAGAAGTCTGGCCTGTCATGCCATGCGTTTGGCATATAAGCAAATAAAATATGGCGATTATGACAAAGCCGGAGACTGCATGTTGTTTGCTGAGATGATGGATCTGAGTGTAGTCGATGATCCCGTTTATGGAGAAATTATGGATGTAATATGCATCGGGAATATATCACCTTCTCAAGCAGAACATATAAACGAACTTCTTTCATGCAGAAGTGCTGAGACGCCGCAGGCCGCAAGGGAATATTAGTGATGAAGAATGTAATGGTAACTGAAAAGGAAGATTTGCTCAAGCATATTGGATCGTATGATGAAGTGATCATTTGGGGAGCAGGCAATATGGGACGTGTCCTGGGAGAGAAACTGCTCGCAATGGGAATGCGGATCACATATTATTGGGATTCAGACTGTGGCAATATCGGAACGTGTAATGGAATAGAGACTCGTAAGCCGTTTACATTATCAGGAAATGAAACGAGTACGCTTATTATTCTTGCCATAACAAATGCTTTTGTGCTTCCGGGACTTCATATCGAACTGGATCAAACAGGACTTGACTATCTTGATGGAGATCAGGTGTATCAGATATTGGTTTGTCCGCAGGAGTTGACGTCGTTTGATCTGAGAGAGTGTTATTCCCGTAAAGAATGTAATGTCGCAACATGTAAAAAGCAGAGCAGACTGACCTATAGTCTGTATGGTCAGGATGATAAGGTTTTTATAAATACACTTGACGTATACCTTACACAGAAATGTTCACTCAGATGCAAATACTGTTATATATACGAGAACAGTTATCCATCAGATAAGAAGATAAATTTCAGTACAGACAGGATAATAAAAGATATCGATCTTATGTGTGGCGCAGCAAGTTATATAAAAAGACTTGTTCCTTTTGGCGGTGAGCCGTTTTTGCATCCGGAGATCGATATAATTATTCAAAAGATGGCTAATAAGGAAAACGTAGGGATAATCGATCTTATCTCCAACGGAATCTTCAATCAGCCTGATAATGTATTGGAGAAGCTTAAATTCGATAATGTTAAGATCAACATATCAAATTATAATCATGCAATTCCGGAAGACCTTATAAACATTCGCGAAAAGAATATCAACCGTATGGAAGAGATGGGACTCAACCTGGTGGTTCATAACGATACTCCGCAATGGAGAAAACCCGGGACGTTTATGGATACAAAAGAGGATGAGCTGAAACTGAGCGAGAAGAAGAGAAACTGTGGTAATTTTGCCTATATCGCTTCGGAAGAGAAGGACACTACCGAAACTATGGTAGTGAAGAACGGCTTGTTTTTTGCATGTCAGCACTGTGATACGATGTACAACCTTGGAGTAATAGAGAATATGGATGACGCAATCCTTCTTGACGGAAAGAAAGAGGGCAAAGAACTGGCAAAAGAAATCAAGAAATTGATCAACAAGAAGTACTATGAGGCATGCAGGTATTGCAATCCAAGCGTTGAACTTGTGGATATAGCAGGTGAACAGGGAATTGATGACAGATATTTATTGTAGTTTATATTGCTGAGAAATCAACTGTTTGAAAAGGGGTGCTATGAGAGACAGAGCCATAATTCTTTTTCCTTTTGAGCGTGTAGAGAAAGGAAGCAGAGTTGCAATTTACGGATCCGGAGACATTGCACAGGCATACTATTGGGAACTCGAAAAGACGAAATATGCCGAGGTTGTCGCATGGGTAGACAGAGTCTGGGAAGATGGAAGAAAACTGGAACAGCCGCAAATGCATATGGATTTATTTGCGAAGATTGAGATTGATCATGTTGTAGTGGGACTCAATGACAGAGAGGAATCTTTGCGCGCCAAGGATTATCTGGAATCCATCGGCATTGAGACCGGAAAGATTATAATTGCTGATCAGGTTCTTCATTTTAATGTTAAGAATCTTCAAACTGCAGAAGAAAAGAAATATAAAATAGGATTCCTCGCCACAGGACAGATTGCCAATATTATGGCGTTGACGATACATGATCAATGTAAAGGAATTCAACTATACGCGATCGCTTCAAGAAGCGATGCAAAGGCGACTGAGTTTAAGGAGAAGTATGGATTTGTAAAGGCATATGATTCATATGACAAGCTCATTGAGGATCCCGATGTGGATATAGTCTACATTGCCACTCCGGTTAAGTACCATTTTGAACAGGTTAAAAAAGCACTTGAGAACGGAAAACATGTTATTTGCGAAAAGCCTTTTGCAGTAAATGCTGATCAGGTCAGGGAGATGATAGAAAAGGCAAAAGAAAAAAACCTGTTCCTGACAGATGGAGTATGGTCGGCATATCTGCCGATGGCCAAGTATGTATCCAATATTATGAACAATAAAGATGTGGGCAAGGTTCATATGATATCTGCAGATATACACTATCCGTCGCTTTGTGATAACAGACTCAATAATCCTGAAAACTGCGGTGGGGAGATTCTTGAAAACGGATACTATATTATGGAATTCCTTAGCCTTTTGACTGACGGGGATCCGACAGAGATCAATGTGTGCAGTCAGCTGCTTGATAACGGTATAGATTTTCAGACAAATATTACTCTTATGTACTCGAAGGATCTCATGGCAGTCATTCATATGGGATTGGGATGTGTCAGCAGTCTGTTGGGCTTTGTATATGGAGAAAGAGGATTGGCGGTGGTTCGGGATGTTAATCAGTTCAAACATCTGATGATCTTAAATGATCTTGGTGAGGTTGTGAGTGAGCACAGACATGAGTCGGGATACTGGTATGAGATGGATGCCTGTATCGAGGCTATTAATGCCGGGAAGATAGAAACGGCACAAAGACCTCATGAACTTATCCTCAGAAACGCTATATTGCTGGATAAGATCAGAAAACAGGCCGGAGTAAGATATAGTGAGGATATATAACTAAATGACAGTTAACAGAGTGATCATTACTGGGGCAAGCGGACCTTTGGGTGTGATGATGATCAGGGAATGTATTGACAGAAACATTCGGGTTCTGGCAATTGTACGACCCGGTTCAAAAAAGATCGGAGATATTCCCCAGCACCCTTTGGTCACGATATGCGAACTGGATATCTCCGAAATAGACAGATTGGAAGCGGATACTTATGGCCCTGCAGATGTTTTTTTCCATTTTGCGTGGATGCACACAAGTGATGAAGAAAGAGACAATCCTGTCCTTCAGGAGGAGAATATCCCTGCTTCGCTCAAGGCAGCTAAGTGCGCTAAGGAGATGGGCTGCAGAGTGTTTGTGGGAACGGGCTCGCAGGCAGAGTATGGATTGTTGAATCGTATAGCCGATGAGAATTCGCCGACTGATCCGAATACGATGTACGGAATAACAAAGCTTGCTGCAGGAAAACTTGTTATGGAGTATTGCAGACAACTGGGGATCCGATGTAATTGGGTACGTATTTTCTCGGTATACGGTCCTTTTGAGAATGATTACATATTCACATCATACCTCATACGGACACTTTTAAAAGGAGAGAAACCATTACTTACTCCCTGTGGGCAGATATGGGATTATCTATACTGTAAAGATGCAATAAATGCGCTGCTTCTTGTGGCGGAAAAAGCTGATGAGTCAGGAATATATTGCCTTGGAAGCGGAGAAGCAAGATTGCTGTCGGAATATGTCAGGTTGATACGAGATGCCATAGATCCGGATCTCGAACTGGGAATAGGTTATAGGGCATATTCAGACAATCAGATAATGCATCTGGAAGCCGACATATCAAAGTTAAGGCAGGATGTAGGATTCGTCCCGAAATACTCTTTTGGGGAGGGGATAAGGGAAACAATCGATTGGTACAGATTAAATAACTGATTTGTATAATCGCATCTGAACATGGAGTTTAATTGCAGATATTTCAAATAGTGAGGAAAGAAAATGGATAATAAGATTCATTTGGCAATTGTAGGGACCGGAGCGGTATCTGTCAAAGTAGGAGCCATAATAGAGCAGGTATATAACCCGCTGGCAATGTCACAGGGAGCAGATGCATTGTCAATTGACTGGTATGTTGCATTATGGAGGGAAACGGAGGACGTTAAATACTCCGATCTCACAGGAATTAATGTATGCACATTGTCAGAGTCGATTGAAAAGTATAAGAATGGGGATATTGAAGGCTTTATTGTTCCGCAGGGAATATACTCTTATGCCATCCCTATACTGCTGCTTGATGGTGTTCGTGCCGAGACTGTCTATTGTATGAGTGCGGATATCTATGAGCGGGATGCTTTTTCGAATGTAGGACTGGATGATATACTGACATCATATATCGAGTCGGGGTATCTGCATCCTGTCATTCCGCTTCCGATAGATGATACAAAAAGGATGCTGGGAAAGCATAAGCATAAATGCGCAATATGCGGTACTGAGGGAGAGTTCAATTCGTATCTTGCAAGAGAGATGATGCAGGATAAGAGAGATGAATTTGAGTATTATGTGTGTTCGAATTGCTTTTGTCTGCAGATAGCGGAAGTTCCTGATAATCTCGGCGATTATTACGGAGAGGGCTATTACAGTTTCGCTTTACCCGAAAACAAGGACAGACAGTATTCTAACCCTGTTACCAATATGGACAAGATATTGGATGTGGGATGTGGAAGCGGAGTGTGGCTTGTTCAGATGGCTGAGAGCGGGTATGGCAATCTGCATGGAGCAGATCCGTTTCTGACTAAGGATATCAGGCACGGAGACCGAGTGCATATAAGGAACTGTTCTATACATGAACTGACTGAAGACGGAACATATGATTATATCAGATTCTCGGATTCATTTGAGCATGTTACTGATCCTCATGAGGTGCTTAAAAGTGCACGCAGATTACTTAAGGATAACGGCGCCATAGAGATCAAGATTCCAACGTATCCCAATATTGCATTTGATGTTTTGGGACCTCATTGGTATCAGTTGGACGCACCAAGGCATATCAGCCTGCATTCACTTAAAAGCATCAAGATTCTTGCTGATAACAGTTCGCTGCGGATTAGGAATTATGAATATGATTCTAATTGCGGCCAGTTTATCCGCAGCCTTATGTATATGCATAATACGCCGTTCTTTAAGGCCGATGATGAGGTTAAGAAACACATTTCAAACTTGGGATTGTATGAGTTGGAGTGTCTGGCCAAAGAAGCAGATCAAAGGAAGTACGGTGACCATATGACGGTTTGGTTGATCAAGGATATGTAAAGGAATAAGGATATATTGGGTCATAAGTTGGGAAGAGATGGATTATTGAGGGTGTTGTTATGAAATGTATTATCTTGGCAGGTGGTATGCAGAGTACACTTGCGAACAGTGGGGAATCAATACCTAAGCCTATGATAGAGATAGGCGGGAAGCCGCTCATATGGCATATAATGAAGCATTTTTCGGAGTATGGGATAAGTGAGTTCATTGTATGCGGCGGATATAAGATCGATGTGATAAAAGAATATTTCATGGATTTCTATGTCTATGAATCAGATATTACCGTTGATTTATCTAACAATTCAGTGACTATCCATAATAATAAAACCGAAAACTGGAAAGTAAGTGTTATTGATACGGGAATAGACTCGGATGTGATGAAAAGAGTGTTTGCTGTAAAAGACATTGCCGGCGAAGACTTTATAGTGACATACGGTGACTGTATTTCGGATGTGGACGTGACTGCACTTATTGGCATGCATGAAAAGAGCAAAGCGGTGTGTACACTTATGCTCACCAGATCCACGGGAAGAAAACAGTTTGTTCAGTTTGGTAATGACAAGCCCGATTATGCAGATGCTTCTTCTCAGGCGGAAGCCTGGATCAGCGGAGATTGCTATGTGCTTAATTCCGCGATCTTTGAGTATCCCCATTTGCCGCAGATGAATCAGATATTTAACGAAGTGGATTCTGACGGTAAGCTGGCGCTGTATAAGCATACGGGATATTGGAATGCTGTAGAGACCATGCGTGATCTCGTGGAAGCAGAGAATCTGTGGGAGAGCAATGCCCAGACATGGATAAAGAACAGATGATAATCTTTAGAGGTCTTGCGATATGAAGGTAGTGATTCTTGCCGGCGGCAAGGGAACAAGGATAAGTGAAGAGTCGGTCATTAAGCCTAAACCGATGGTGGAAATAGGTGGTATCCCGATATTATGGCATATTATGAAGACATATGCAGATTATGGGTTCAATGAGTTTGTAGTATGCTGTGGATATAAGGGTCAGATGATCAAAGATTATTTCCTGAAATACTATGTTAATTCATCGGATGTAGAGTTTAAGCTGGATTCAAATGAGGCAAGGGTAATAGGAAAGAACAAGCTTGACTGGAAGGTGACGCTTGCCAATACCGGTTTAAGGACACTTACCGCAGGAAGAATCTTAAGGATCAGGGATTATATCGGTGATGATGAAGAGTTTATGCTCACGTATGGCGATGGCGTATCTGATGTAGATATTAATGCATTGATTGATTTTCATCATAGTCATAATACCGTAGGAACCATTACTACTACTCAACCGCCGGGAAGATTCGGTGCTATCAAGATTGATGATGCGACGGACAGGATACTCGGATTTAAAGAAAAGGCCAGAGCTGATTCAGCATGGGTAAATATAGGATTTATGGTGTTTAATCGTAAGGTATTCGATTATCTTGGTGACGGAAGTGAGATGCTTGAGGCATCACCTTTTGAGCGAATGGCTGCAGAAGGTGAACTGTCTGCATATAAGCATAACGGATTCTGGAGTCCGATGGATACGATACATGACAGAGATTATCTGGAGAAGCTGTGGGAATCGGGAGAAGCCCCCTGGGTTATACAATCATAACAAATCGATAAGATTACCATAAACATGGAACCCGAAGCGGCAGTTGCAATACTATATATATTACGATATAATATATCTAACAGAACCCAGCACGCCTCTCAACGATGCGGACCACGCTGGGTCTCTTAATTTGTGGAGGTACCTTGATGGATGAAAAGAAGGAACATCAAATACCATTAACGATTGATGAACAAATACAAAATCTTAAAGATTTAAAACTGGTGATAAATGATGAGGAGTATGCCAAAGAAATTCTTAATGACATATCTTATTTTCGTCTTATAAAAGCTTACAGCCTTGGACTAAAGAATAGAAATAGTGATTACGATGGTAGGGTATCTTTTGATGACATAGTTGAATTGTATTTGTTTAATTCTAATTTTCGACAGTTGTTATTTCCGTATATTGAAATAATCGAAATAAATACCAGGTGCAGGATAGGTAACTATGTTGCAAATAAGTATGGAGTTTTAGCATATCGTGATAGCTCATGTTATACAGATGAAGAATATCATGCGCAGTTCCTTAGTGATATTGATGATGAGATTAGAAGGAATTCTAAGGCGCCATTTGTAAGGAATTTTCAGAACAACTACGAAGGTGGCGATTTACCTATATATGCATTGTTTGAAATACTTAGTTTTGGGACGTTATCTAAGTTTTATAAGAATTTGCATAATTCGGATAAAAGAGATATTGCAAAGCAATTTGGCGTTGGATACACATATTTTGAAAGCTGGCTAGAGTGTTTTTCGTATGTAAGAAATGTATGTGCACATTATGGGAGATTATATAACGCAAGGCTTGTTAAAACCCCAAAACTATATTCGCAGTATTCGAAATGTGGAATAAAGAATAATCGGATTTTTGGTGTCATACTATGTATGAAACATGTTCTGAAAAATGATAAGCATTGGACGACATTTACGAGTGATTTGGAAAAACTTATAAATAAATATAATGGAATAGATATTAAAACGATGGGCTTTCCGGATAATTGGAAAGAACTTCTTTCTTCAAATGACTGAGTATGCAGGAGAGAAATAATAATGTCAGAGTTAGAATCGAGAGAAAGTATACTCAAGGCAGTACGCGATTACTGCGATACATATCATAATAACCAGCCGGATTATAAGAAGGGTGACAGAATCCCTTATGCTTCGCGCGTTTATGATGCGGATGAAATGGTGAATCTTGTGGATTCTGCGCTTGAATTCTGGCTGACATCCGGAAGATATACTGATGAATTTGAGAGAGAACTTGGTAAGTATCTTGGGATTAAGCATGTATCACTTGTTAATTCGGGTTCTTCTGCCAATCTCATTGCATTTATGACACTTACGTCACCGTTGTTAGGTGAGAGACGAATAGAGCGTGGGGATGAAGTTATCACAGTTGCGGCCGGTTTTCCTACAACTGTTACACCGATAATACAATACGGAGCTATACCGGTATTCGTTGATGTGACGATACCGGAATATAACATAGACGTGTCTAACCTTGAAGCGGCCTTAAGCGACAAGACTAAGGCTGTAATGATAGCGCATACACTTGGTAACCCGTTTGATTTAAGAACGATTAAAGAGTTCTGCGACAAATACGGGCTCTGGCTTGTGGAGGATAACTGCGATGCGCTGGGTAGCAGATATGAGATAGAAGACGGTGTATGGAAATATACGGGTACGATAGGTGATATCGGTACGTCGAGTTTCTATCCGCCACATCATATGACTATGGGCGAGGGCGGCGCGGTCTATACGGATGATGCACTGCTTAACAAGATTATTCGATCTATGCGTGACTGGGGACGTGACTGTGTATGTCCTTCGGGTCATGATAACCTCTGCGGACACAGATTTGACAAGCAATATGGTGAACTCCCGCTTGGTTACGATCATAAGTATGTGTATTCTCACTTCGGATATAATCTTAAGGCGACTGATATGCAGGCGGCAGTTGGGTGCGCCCAGCTTAAGAAATTCCCGGGTTTTGTAGAGAGAAGAAAGCATAATCATGAGTACTTGAAGGAATTGCTCATAAAGGGTGGTGCAGAGGATAAACTTATCCTGCCTGTTGCATCTGATAATTCTGATCCGAGCTGGTTCGGATTCATGATGACATGTAAGGAATCCGGCGTTCGCCCCGGGGTTGTCGGATATGTGGAGGAACACGGTATTCAGACACGTATGCTTTTTGCCGGTAATCTTACTAAGCATCCTTGCTTTGATGAGATGCGTAAGTCAGGAGAGGGATATCGCGTGGTCGGAAGTCTTGATAATACTGACAGGATAATGGAGAACAGTTTCTGGGTAGGTGTATATCCGGGTATGACGGATGAGAAACTTAAGTATATGGCTAAGATCATATTGGAAGCGATCAAGTAGGAAAGCAAAGAAGATCATATGAGTTTGAGTGATGAATTGAGACAATTCTATAGCGGTAAGCGCGTTTTTGTTACCGGTCATACAGGCTTTAAAGGAAGCTGGTTATGTATGATGCTTAAGCAGTTAGGCGCAGATGTTTACGGATACTCGTTAGCACCTGATACTGATTCGGCGTTGTATGATATTCTTTCACTTGATACTGATGTTTACAGTACCATAGGTGATATAAGAGACTTGAAAGCACTTGAACAGGCTTATATAAAGGCTTCGCCGGATGTAGTATTCCATCTGGCGGCTCAGCCTATAGTTCGCGAGTCATATAAAGAGCCGCGGTATACATATGAGACCAATGTGATGGGGACTGTCAATATATTGGAATGCCTTCGTCTTCATCCGGGTGCGGTGAGCTTTTTAAATGTCACTACGGACAAGGTATATGAGAACAGCGATCTGCCGGATCATCCGTTTAAGGAAGATGAAAAGCTTGACGGATACGATCCGTATTCTAATTCCAAGAGCTGTTCGGAACTTGTGACGCATTCGTATAGAAAGTCGTTCTTTGAGGCAGCGGGCTCGGACACTGAGGCGGTCATTCCGGCCATCTCAACATCCAGAGCAGGCAACGTCATCGGTGGTGGTGATTTTGCCAAGGACAGGATCATTCCGGATTGTGTAAGGGCTTCGGTTAAGGGTGAGAGTATAATCGTGCGTAATCCGTATTCCACCAGACCTTACCAGCACGTATTGGAACCGCTGACGGCTTATCTTATGATAGCTATGAAACAGGCGAAGGATAAGTCTGTAGCAGATTCATATAATATCGGTCCTAACAGAGAGGATTGTATCAATACGGGGGCTGTTGCAGATACATTTGTGAAGTACTGGGGCGAGAGCGCATCATGGAAGAACATGAGTGAAGCAGATGCACCGCATGAGGCTGCGTTCCTGATGCTTGATAATACCAAGGTAGGTGAAGTAATCGGATGGGTGCCAAAGTGGCATACTGACACGGCCATTGAGAAGACTGTTGCCTGGTATAAGACATGGAATAACGGCGAAGATGTGAGAAAACTTACTAACAGTCAGATAATGGAATATATGGGGATGTGGTAATGTGATAACCCGTCGGATATGGGACTCGACCGGCTGGAGAGACAGAGTCAGAAGCGGCCGTTTTTACATTAAATGAAATAACCTCGGAAGAAGGATCTTCCGAGGTTTTGTTATAGTTTCCGGGCATATGACAACAATCTGTCTAATTGTTTGTCATCCAACTCTTTACTCATCTTTATGAGTTCAAATAGTGCAGGATCTGAGCCTTTTTCTATCTGATATGAGGAAGGGGTCGATACATCGCTTTGGTCTGTAAGATAATCGATGGATGTACCGAATCTCAGAGCTATCTCTTTTGCCATATGATCGGAGGGGAGTCTCTCGCCGGACTCATATCGAAGATAGGTTGGTTGTGATACATGTATCAGCTTTGCAGCAGAGTTCTTGGACAGGCCGAGCTTCTCTCTGCATTCTTTTAATCTTTCTGTGTTGATCTTTACTGCTTTCACAGGATTCCTCCATTAGTTCTTACAGCAATATTTTATCAAATGAAGGAGAGGTTGTAAAATGCCTGTATATGCCTGAGGTATATGATAGTATAAAATTGCATATGCCACAGACATATATTTTGAGAATAAATAGAACAATATTGACACCATATACGGTGTCACTTATAATATAAGGAGGAAGAGATGTCCAAGTTTGATAGGTTGCTGGAGAGAATAAATGCGTTAGACAAGAATCTGCGGTTTAATGAATTACGGAAAGTTGTTGAGTATTATGGCTATACTATGAGCGGACCTGCGGGTGGGAGTAGTCATAAGACTTTTCGGAAACCAGGCAAACAGCCCATAACCATTCCACAACATGATCCAATCAAACGCGCGTATGTCGAGAAGGTAAGAGAACTGATCGAAAGTGAGGAACAAGGCGATGAAGAATAAAACTTTGGATTACTATATGGGTTTGCCGTATCGAATGGAGATAATACCTGATATTGAGGAAGGCGGATATACTGCATGGTATCCGGACCTTCAAGGGTGCTTGACCTGCTCCGAGACGATTCTGGATGTTGTAGCCAATGCGCAAGACGCGAAGAAAGCATGGCTGGAAGCTGCTATGGAAGATGGTATTGAGATTCCCGAACCGAGTAGAGATGACACTTCAGATTATTCCGGACAGTTTAAGCTTAGAGTTCCTAAAAGCCTTCATCGCACCCTTGCTGCTAATGCGAAGAAAGAGGGGATTAGTATGAATCAATACTGTGTATATCTTCTGAGTATGAATGATGTGAAGCGTTCGGCTACTGTTTGATTGTTGCTCCTGATGTAAAGAATGAGATCACTTTATATCGGGAGTTTTTTACAAAATATGCTCACTCGCCAAGCAACCTTGCGGCGTTCTGCTGACTTAGTGCGAACTGCTTATCAAGCATGCCCTGATAGTCGGAGGTCTCGAAGTGCTTTAACGGATTCTCGTTCTTGGTACTCATACCGGTAAGACCGGCCATATCTGAGTAATCGGTCTTCGGAGCGCGCACAACATCAGGTCCTATAGGTGCTATAGGATTCATGCTCATACCTGTTATTCTGTTGGTGTTGTACAGATACGGTGACTGCACGCCGGAGATTGCTCCGATTGATGACATACCGTTTATTCCACTAATAGCCATATGAATATATTAACATATTATTGTAGTTCGAGCAAGCGAAAGACTTGACGAGCGTAAAGTAAGATGATAACATAAAATGTATGAATATACTTTACGAACGTCAAGCAAATTGCGGAGAAGAGAGGAATAAATATGCCGGATATAATATACGAATTACAGGATTATCGTTTCCTTTCATGGACAAAGACCAGAAAATCATCCGGAACCGCGGGATCGTTTCTGAAGGCCTATGATGATACCGGCGACAGAAAGAAATATTATAAACTGTCAGATTATGATCCGTTGAAAGGTATTGTAGGGCATGAGTGTGTTAATGAGATTATAGTGGGCCGGCTTCTTAATCTGTGGCAGATTCCACATCTTGAATATAAGCTTATTCACTCGCTTGTAATAATAGATGATAAAGAATATGATACCTGGCTTTGTGAGTCCGAAGATTATAAGAAGAAGGATGAGATGAAGCTGCCTCTGGAGGATTATTATCTGATCAATCGACAGGATGGAGAGACTCCTCTTGATTTCTGCATCAGAATGGGATGGACAGAGTATGTGTATGAAATGCTTCTGATTGATTATCTTGTACAGAACAGAGACAGGCATGGCGCCAATATAGAAGTCTTGCGTTCACGGAAAGAGAGAAGTATCCGCCTTGCACCGCTCTTTGACCAAGGATTGTCACTTGTATGCAGATGTCACAGTATTGAAGAACTGGAGTCGTTTGATGTGATGGAAGACAGACCGGTTCAGGCCTTCATCGGAACGGGGAGTACACTTGAGAATGTGAGGCTTGTTCCGAAGAAATTCATTGGCTCACTTCCGCCATTAAAGCGTGTTGACTTACTTGAGGTTGTGTCGGGTGTTGAGGAAATAATCGGGAAACCATTCACCGACAAGATATTTTCTATGATTTGGGAAAGGTGGAGCAGCCTTGGTAACATTTGAGATAAGAGACGATGGAATAGAGAAGAACAGGCTTGTAGGGTATTTGTTTTATTATGAGCGTTCTAAAAGATTCTTTACGGAATTGTTGGATGAATATGATGAATGGGATCTTCCTTTTATTTTCAGCGGGTTTGTTGCAAAAGAACAATACAGCATCGATTCCGCATGGAGTAAGAAGTTTGTTGAACAGAGAATAATTCCGCCGGACAGGCAGAATCTTGGCTCTATACTCAAAGCAAACGGGCTTAATGTATATGATGAATACAAACTTCTTATCAAAAGTAACGGAAAATGTGCTCAGGATGAAATACATCTTGAGAGGATATCGGAAGATGCACTGGAACCGTCAATTAAAACTCGCATGCTGGGTAAAGTAAAGGAGTGCATCCCTCTTGCAAACAGAAGAGCGCTTGTGTTCTTTAGGGATGGCAGTACTGTTATTTCCGACCTTAATGAACTGTTAGAAGATAATCGACTGTTGGCTAATGTTAACACAAGTGATGAGACGTTTAGAAGTATGTGCGTTGCACCGGGTGGTAACGGAATAGAGTGGGGAGAAGAACGGAATATTCCGGCTGAATTGCTTCATACTACAGGGAAGAGGATAGATATAACGTTTGAGGATATGGCAACCTTTGCCGCAATTAGACTGGTGGATACAACTGAAGCATGTAAAATGTTAAACTGTTCAAGACAGTATATTAACCAGCTGATACGTGAGGGTAAATTTACTCCGATCAGAGCTGCATCAAATAATAATCTCTTCTTAAAAAGTGATATTGAAGCTGAATTGCTGTTATAGAATGTTGTGTTCATTTCATTCACAACCGTATTGTAATCTCACGCTTCAAGTGCTAGAATATTAGAGATTTGTGGTGTTGAGAAGATAATTGTATCCAATACGATTTATCGTGATAAAGCGACGCAGTATGAGAGGATTATAACGAGGATTATATGAAGTTCACGCCTTTATATGCAAGCGAATTAAATAATGAGACGGATAAGTCGCTAACGGTTCGCTATGAGGCGGGACATACAATAGGTGCTGTGACTGTATCTGAAGGATATCTTTTTATTAAGAAGGGACTTCGCAGATACTATATAGCATATGAAGCGGCGCAGAAGATATTCAGACGTGTAAGAAGGCTTCATGCCAATATCTGTTGCGGAGACGGAGATATCGAAGTTGATTATCTCGTAGTCATGGCAGATGATAGGGAATTAATAGAAGTGACACTTCCCGGTAGGAAGGCTGCCAAGCAGCTTATGGAAGAGATCCGTGAGGCTGCACCTTCACTTGATACAACAGCTCCCGTAAGAGCTGATGCGGAAGATGAGGAAGAGGCAGTATGATAAGCCTTTCGGATGTCAAGAAGAAAGCTGATCCGGGCTATAAGATACGAGGACAGGTACTGGACTACGGTAGGAATCTTACATCGGATGAGATATTTGAGAAGTTCATGGAATCATATTCGGTGTATTACAACATAACCCGATATGATCAAAAAGATGTGACTTCGGATAGTTCGCCCGCGGATGTACATACGCTCGGGGCGGACGTAGAGGCAGATGCGCATGATTTTGACGCAGAGGCGGTATTTGACTCCAAGGGAGAGCAGTACTTCCTTATTAAAGCAGCCAAGGTCGCAGAGATGAACACTGCCGAATATGTATATTTCAAGCGTCTGAGGAGGCTGACGGCACAAGAGCTTAAGGCACTTGATGTTAAGGCATGGGAGTTGGGGATTTCTCATGTAGTTCCATCAACCGGACATAAGAATACCGATGCCGTCCTTATAGTGGTGGCGGATTCGGTCGACGAAGATGCAAGGAAGCTTACGCATAAGCTTAAGCACAGCAAGAATTACAAGTTTGCCCTTCACGGGTATTCTAATTACAGATTGGTTGTTATCGAGGCATCAGAGGGTAAGGCATATTTTAACAGACAGGCATGTATCCTGATGGGTCTCGTTGGCAATATATTGGTCCGTAATCCAGAATAAGCGGACCGCGCATAAGCGCAAGATTCTCATATGAAAAGGAGAGAGGAAAATGACAGCACTATTAATTATTCTTGCTGCTATAGCACTTCTTATCGTGGGCTATGTGACATACGGCTCATGGCTTGCTAAGCAGTGGGGCATCGACCCTTCAAGAAAGACTCCTGCTATTGAGAAAGAAGACGGTGTAGACTATGTAGCCGCACCTCCGGCAGTCCTTATGGGACACCATTTCTCATCTATCGCAGGTGCAGGTCCCATCAACGGACCTATCCAGGCATCCGTATTCGGATGGCTTCCCGTATTCCTTTGGTGCGTGATCGGAGGTATCTTCTTCGGCGGACTTCAGGATTTCGGTTCACTTTTCGCATCTATCAGACATGACGGTAAGTCTCTTGGTGAGATCATCAACGATACCATGGGACAGAGAGCTAAGAAGCTTTTCCTTGTATTCGGACTTCTTGTTCTTATCCTTGTTATCGCTTCATTCGTTAATGTCGTTGCAGGTACATTCTTCACAGAGGAAGGCGGCTTCGGTATCACCGGCGCACCTACGAACAACCAGACGACAGCTATGATCTCACTTTTATTCATAGTACTGGCTATCATCTACGGTTATGTGACTAACAAGATGAATGTCAAGACAGTTCCTGCTTCAATCGCAGGTATCATCGGAATCGTCCTTATAACAGTTCTTGGTCTTAACTGTGGTTTCGTTATGGGACGTACGGCATGGATCGTATTCATCGGTGTATACATCGTGGTTGCATCACTTGTTCCCGTATGGATCCTGCTTCAGCCCAGAGATTATCTTTCAAGCTTCCTGCTCTATGCTATGATGGCTATCGCAGTAGTAGGTATCATCGTAGCAGCCGTTACAGGCAATGCTCATTTTGAGATCCCTGCATTCACGGGATGGAGCACAGGCATCGGCAATATGTTCCCTGCACTGTTCATCACAGTTGCATGTGGCGCCTGCTCAGGTTTCCATTCACTGATTTCTACAGGTACTACATCTAAGCAGCTCAAGAACGAGAAGGACGCTAAGCCCATCGGTTACGGCTCAATGCTTATTGAGTCAGCACTTGGTATCGTATCACTCATAGCAGTAGGTATGGTATTCACCAAGTTCACGGATGGTGGCTTCGGTTCTCCTTCAGCAGCATTCGGTGCAGGTATCGCTATCATGTTCGGTGAAGAGGGCACAGGCATCTACAATACTATCGCAGCACTTCTTACACTTGCTGTATCGGTATTCGCTCTTACATCACTTGATACAGGTACACGTCTTTCAAGATTCATGTTCTCTGAGCTCTTCCTTAAGGAAGAAGAAGCAACATGGAAGGACGCAACAGGCGTACGTAAGTTATTAGCTCATCCTCTGTTCGGTACAACATTCATGGTTGTGATCGGATGTATCTTGGGCGGACTTAAGCTTTCAGCTATATGGGCACTCTTCGGAGCAGCTAACCAGTTGCTTGCAGGTATCGCACTCCTTGCAGTATGTGCATGGCTTGGCGAGGTTGGTAAGAACAACAAGATGTTCTACATCCCTATGGTATTCATGCTTTGCGCAACACTTACATCCCTTGTACAGACTATCATCAAGAAGTTTGGTGCAATCGGTGGCGGTGAGGCAGTATGGGGTGACTGGTTCCAGCTCATCTTCGCACTTGCCATGGCAGTGCTTGCTGTTATCCTTGTTATCGAGGGTGTACAGACATTCCAGAGACAGAAGGCTAAGAAGGCATAATGCCGTAGCTTTAAGTTAATCACGGAATACAACATTATGTAAACCATACTCCGGCAGATTAGTTAGTTTAATCTGTCGGAGTTTTTAATTGTTTTTATGCATATTTAATTAAGACTGCCAAGATAAAATGTGGTATCATATGGTCATAATGTAAGGAGTGTATTATGCAATACAGGAAGAATCAAAGAAACGGTGATGAGCTGTCCGTACTTGGTTACGGCTGTATGCGATTTACCAAGAACGGTAATGTCATAGATCAGGATAAGGCCAATAAAGAGATGAAGATTGCGCTTGATGCAGGCGTTAATTATTTCGATACGGCCTATACATATCCCGGTTGTGAGGAAGCGTTGGGTAAGTTTATTGAATGTTATGACTGTCGTGACAAGATTAAGATTGCCACCAAGCTTCCACAGTACTATATCAAAAAAACAGAAGATTTTGATCGTTATTTTGACGAAGAGCTTAAACGCCTTAAGACGGACCATATAGACTACTATCTGCTTCATATGCTCAATGATGCGGCGTCTTTTGACAGACTTAAGGGTCTGGGCATAGAGTCTTGGATAGAAGATAAGAAGCAGGCAGGACAGATAATCAATATAGGATTCTCATTCCATGGCAATACCGTAAGATTTAAGGAACTGATAGATGCCTATGATTGGGATTTTGCTCAGGTGCAGTTTAACTATGTGGATGAGCATTCACAGGCAGGTATAGAAGGAATCAAATACGCTGCGGCCAGGGATATTCCAATTATTATAATGGAGCCGTTGCGGGGCGGAAGACTGGTTAATAACCTTCCGGCCAAGGCAACACAGGAGTTTGATGCCATGACTCCCAAGCGTTCGCCTGCGGAATGGGGATTACGCTGGATATGGAATCATCCTGAAGTAACTGTTGTTTTATCGGGTATGAATGATGTTGCACAGGTTACAGAGAACGTAAGGATTGCCTCGGATGCCACAGTAGGCAGCTTAAGCGATGATGAACTTGCCATGTACGGCAGAGTACTTAAGGCTATTAATGAAGGGATCAAGGTTGGATGTACAGGCTGCGGCTATTGTCAGCCCTGCCCTAAGGGAGTGGATATTCCCGGATGTTTCTCGGCATATAATCACTCATATACGGATGCATACTCAGTTGCATTTAAGGAATATCTTATGTGTACAACGATGAGACAGGATAGAACCAATGCGTCCAAGTGTGTGGAATGCGGAGCCTGCGAACGGCGTTGCCCTCAGAGCATAGAGATAAGAAAAGAACTTAAGAATGTAGTTAAGAGGATGGAGAACCCGGTATATAAAGGGGTTGCATGGGGAATGAAGTTCGTCATGAAGTATTAGGCAGAAAGATTAACAAGGGGAATGATTGTGAGGAAAACTGATTTGTTTAAGCGTATAGCGTTTATAATGCTGATGGCATTGATTGCTGTGACACCGATATCATATTTGACAGGTTGCGGTAATAAGACAGCCGTAGAAGATAATGTAGATGAAGAGACTGATGAAGATGATGAAGAAACATCAGAAGATGAGTCCGAAGAAGGACTAACGGAAGAGGAGATAGATACAGAGGCACTTAGTATTCCGGATGTTGCTGTTTCTTCCAATGTGTGGAATATAGCAAATAAGACCATAGTATTCGGACGTGACAGAATCATCTCTTATGATAAGAATACAGGCAAGTCCAAGCCGTTATGGAAGGATAAGAAGAAGGATGATGATACAAGTTTAGTCGCATTCTCATCCGGCAACGGCATAATAATCGGTGATAAGATATTCTTTACAAGAACCGAGAATACACAGGAAAGTGACGGAACATGGTCAACCACTCTCTATCTGTACAGAATGGATGTGGATGGCGGTCACTTAACAAGTCTGTATCAATACAGCGGATTAAGCACATACGATCAGGATCTGGCATATCATGACGGTGTGTTATACATAACCTACGCATCCGCTGAATATCCCGTATGTCTTCGACTTGATGATAAGGGAGATATTGCAGGGACTGTCGATGCGCAGACATTAGGCGGTTATGACTATGACGTAGCCGAATACAGTCTGCCTCAGTATGACAATAACGGTCATAAATATTTGCTCCCTACGATAACCGAATATAACCTCGGTAAGAGCATTCTGACCAAGGATTACAATACTTTGGTTGTTACGGATACTAAGTCGGGTAAAAGGATTGAATATAAGGATCAGTATCCCGTATCGATATACGCAGATAAGCTTCTTCTGTATCATTACAATTCGGCTTCCAATAATCCGAACTATGAATACGGAGTACTTGATCTGTCGACTGATAAATATAAGAAGTTGCTTACGGCGGAAGAAAGCTTAAGAGTATTTGCGATGGATGAGGAATACTTCTATTATTGTTCTCCTGAACCGCTTAAGCCTGAGACGGATGTCGTATATTTAAGGTGCAGTATAGGAACCGGAGAGGAATCGACGCTCTATACGGTTAAGTCGGCAGGAACAGAACTTCCTTCGGTGTCATATTGGGATGTAATATCGGACTATACCGACGGACATCTGTATACGATGCTTAACAGAGATTATGCTCTTTCTTATGTCGGCATAGATACTTCTTCTGATGAAGTGGACTATGTGGCTAATAAGTATTACGACTCAGGAATAAGTGAATTCGGTAAGCTTGTATATATGAACAACGAGACTGAGTATAACGGTCAGACTATGGCGACTTCTTCTGTATCGATTCTTCAACTTGATGATAAATACGCCGGCGCTTCCAAGATCAACAAAGTTCTTAAGGAGAACGGCGAGAGTGTGATTGCGCAGGTTGAGGATGTATACGATGAATGTGTTTCCTGGTATAAGGACAGTGACGGTGATTATTTCATCCCCTACTCATTTGATTGTAACTTCGCATATGTATCATACAATGACGGCAAGATAATCAATATCATAGAAGAGGGATATAATTATTACGGTGGAGCCCACGGAATGCCTTTCCGCATATCTTACGTATTTGATCTTAATACCGGCGAGAGGCTGTTGTTATCGGATCTTATAGATGTGCCTGAGGATGAGTTGGATGATCTTGTGGCAGAATATACCACGAAGCATATGAATGATGTGGGTGAGTATTATTGGGATGATTATGAAGAAAGTGTAAGACTTGGTGTCAGTACGACATCACAGGATTTCATCCTTAAGGATGACGGAGTGGACTTCTTCTTCCCGCCGTATCTGTTGGCATCATATGCATCGGGATTCCAGGATATTACGGTACCGTATGATAAACTTAACCCGAAGTTTAGATAGAATACCAAAGACATAAATAAGGCGCCTCATTATTATGATGCAGGCGCCTGTTTCTTATCTTTATTCAACAATTATACGTTTGTATTTACCTGACAGAGGATCCGGACCGGGGTCTTCTTTGTCAAGTGTGATCATAGGTGACATTATACCGATCTTCTTCATATAAGCACGAAGCAGTCGTTCTGCTTTAAAGAAGGCTGCAGTCTTATCAACACCCTTAGCTCCTGTTAATCTTAATGCGATTCGATTGCCGGCATATACTATGATCTGATATCTCTTGATCGACGGCTCGTCTCTAAGCACGGATTCGAATTCCGCAACAGGAACAACTATCTCACGTGTACCTTCAACGAAACGAATACTGTTAAGGCTCCTTCCCGCCATCTCTATCCATGGAGAAGGATTACCGCATAAGCAACCTTCCTCATGAAGGATAACTTTATCTCCAAGCTCATAACGAATGATGGGCTGTGGGAAACTAAGCAGATTGGTAATAAGAACTTTATCCGATTCCACCCCTGCTGCAACTGGGCGTCCCCATGCATCAACGGGTTCAAGGATTACCCAATCGTCATTGATATGCAGATGATGCTCCCTGCACTCATAAGCAATGACACCTGTCTCTGCAGTGGAATACGAGCTTGTTACATCACAGTGAAAGGCCTCGGATATTTTCTTACGCGTCTTATCTTCAAGGAATTCTCCCTCGGCAATTATACATACGGGATTGACTTTAAGTCTTCCCGCAACACGCTCATCTGCCATACGTGTCAGTACTGAGGGGAATCCCGAGATAACAGCGGGCTTAAATGAATTAAGTCGCTCAACGAGTCTTGAAGTTGCACTCTGCGACTGCAATACAATCGAATGGCTCTTACGGAAGGGTAAGAACCTGCGCCTGAAATATGCGAACACATTAAAGAAATATGCGCCGCTTGTTGAATATATACTGGCTATCCTTCCGCCGTGACGCAAGAATCCCCAGATGTGTTCACGTCTTGGAAATGCTCTGAATAAATGCGATACACTCATTATGCGACAGCAATTGTCATCATACAGATTGATGAGGGGTTCGCTGTCGGTACCGCTTGAACTGACAACATAGTATTTGTCCAGATATTTGCCGGCCATTCCGCGCTTATCTCGCGCCTTCTGGGCCTTAAGCAGTGCATCCAGATAATTATATATTCCGGCTCTGTTAACCTCTCTGTCGGTAGCCCACTCATCGAATCTTGATATGAGCACCTCTTTGCTCACAACGGGAATGTCCCTTATGGTGAAGTTTGTCGGAACATCTTCGTAGAGATCCTTATATAACGGACTGTTGGCTGATGCATATGTCACAAGTTCATACAGTCGCTTCTTGCGAAGCTGCACTCTGTCCTTGGGTAGCATCTTCCTGTATTCGCTTAACTGATCTATCGATTCAAATAATCCGATTTTATCCATGAATATCTAATCGCTGTCTGCGTTAATAATATCTTAATGTTTGCGCTTATTATAAATTATCACAAATGTGGTACAATATCCATAGTAACTTATAGCATAAACAGTGGGGATTACAATGATTACGGTTAAGAATAATACATTCACGATTACGACTGCTGACACGTCTTATGTCATGTCTGTCACACACGGTAAAACCGTGGAGAACTTACACTACGGCAATCGAATTACTACGCATTTCGGGGCGAACGATGAAGGGCTGTTACAGCAATCTGACATTACCGTCGATGATAATACGGTAGATGCGCTTAAGGAGAAGTATAATAATCCTTACGGCAATACGATCAACCCCGAAGGTCAGACACTTACCCTTGATAATATCTGTCTTGAATTCTCTAATGCAGGAACGGGTGATTACAGAACCCTTCCACTTATACTAAGAAGACCTAACGGTGTTATTTCAACAAGATTTGAATATGTTGATTCATTTGTATACGAAGGACTGTATAAGGACAGAGAGAAGACGGGTATGCCTTATGCACGTGAATCAGAATTTGCTCCTTCCGGCAATATGGCACGCACCATGACGCTTGAGCTTATTTATAAGAATAATGTGAACGATTCTGATATGGAAGGCGAGCTATCTCTTCATCTGGTATATACGGCTTTCTATGATTGCAATGTGATCACCAGAAGGACAGTATTACATAATGACACTAATGTCACATACGATATAGAGAATATATCAAGTCTCATGCTTGACCTTCCGGGTACAGATTATGTGCTTAAGACATTTGACGGAGCGTGGACAAGAGAGAGACATGCACATGATAAGCCTCTTATATCCGGTATATATGAGTCTGGTTCTGTAAGCGGTATAAGCGGAAGTGCTCACAACCCGTTTATTATGATATCCGATATTGATACTACTGAGGATGCGGGTAGTGTATATGCATTTAACCTCATTTATTCCGGTAATCACAGGGAGACGGTAGAAGTATCCGAATACGGTAAGATAAGAATCCTTACCGGAATCGGAGGAGCAGGATTTAGATACAGATTAGGACCTTCAGCGGTATTCTATTCGCCGGAAGCGGTGCTTACATACAGTGATAAGGGTTATAACGGTGCATCTGCCAATATGCATAAGTTCGTGACTGATCACATTATTCCGCCGCGATTTGCCAAGGCAATGCGCCCTGTTCTTATCAATAACTGGGAGGCAACCTATTTTGATTTTAACAGGCGTAAGCTGCTTAATCTTGCGCAGACGGCTGCTAAGCTCGGAATGGAATTATTCGTACTTGATGACGGATGGTTCGGCGAGCGCAGTGATGATACATCATCGCTTGGAGACTGGTTTGTCAATGAGCGTAAGCTCGGCGGTAGCTTAAGAAGTCTTGTGGACGATATTAAATCACTCGGACTTAAGTTCGGTATCTGGGTTGAGCCCGAGATGATAAGTAAGAAGAGCAGGTTATATGAAGCTCACCCTGAATGGGCTGTTGAGATTCCGGGTATGGAGAGTTATCCCGGACGTAACCAATATATATTGGACTATACCAATCCGGCAGTAAGAGATTATATTGTTGATACACTTTCTGATCTGTTTAACAGCGCGGACATCTCGTATGTTAAGTGGGATATGAACAGACCGCTTACGGATGCCTATTCAAACGAGGGTACATACCCGGGCGAGTTCTGCCACAGATATGTAATGGGATTATATAATGTTCTGGGCAGACTTAAGATTGCTTTCCCCGATATATTATTTGAAGGCTGCAGCGCCGGAGGCGGAAGATTTGACTTAGGAATCTTAAGTTTTATGCCTCAGATATGGACATCCGATGATACGGATCCGAATGAGCGAATCATGATACAGGGCGGAACTTCCTATGGTTATCCTCCGTCGACTATGGGAGCTCATGTAAGTGCTTCTCCCAATCATCAGACACTTAGGGAGACACCCCTTGAGACAAGATTTGATGTGGCTGCAATGGGAGTGCTTGGGTATGAACTTGATCTTACATCCCTTAGTAAGATAGAGCGTAAGATGATAGAAGATCAGGTTAAGTTCTATAAGGATAACAGATTAACCCTTCAGACCGGAGAGTTTAGAAGGGTATATAACAGACGCGGTAAGGTCATATGGCAGATAGCAAGTGAAGACAGAGCACATGCTGTTGCCCTTATGTATCGTCGGTATTCAGAGCCGAATAAATCCGATGATATTCTGTATGCGAAGGATCTTATTGAAGATGCTGTATATAAGGTAAAGGTAAGGGAGACTAAGATACCGATCAGAGCCTTCGGTAATCTTATTAACCAGGTGTCACCCATACGCATTAAAGAAGACGGACTTATGCAGGCACTTATAGGCAAGAGTTATGCGATGGATTCGGAGACTGAAGAATATACCGTCACGGGAGCGACTCTTATGCATGCCGGGATAAGACTTAATCAGAGATTCATAGGAACAGGTCTTAATAAGAATACAAGGGTCATGGGCGATTATTCAGCAAGGCTATATACAATAGACAGAATCCCGCATTAGGGGTATAATATATAAGTTAAAGTGCGTACTATGGAGGTATATACACTATGAACAAACCGGTATTGGTAATTATGGCAGCAGGTATGGGAAGCCGTTACGGCGGACTTAAGCAGATGGACTCTATGGACGAACAGGGCCACAGAATTATTGATTTCTCCATATATGCAGCCAAGGAAGCAGGATTTAAAAAGGTTGTATTTATAATCAAACATGCTATAGAAGAAGATTTCAAGGCTTTGGTGGGTGATCCCATATCCAAGCATATGGAAGTTGAGTATGTGTTCCAGGAACTTGATAAGATTCCTGCGGGTTATTCCATTCCCGACGGAAGGACTAAGCCCTGGGGAACAACCCATGCGATCAGCTGCTGTAAAGATGTGATAGACGGACCTTTCATGGTTATCAATGCAGATGATTATTACGGCAAGGAAGGCTATAAGATCATGTATGACTTCCTTACATCTACGGCAGATGATGAGAAGTCCTATGCAATGGTAGCTTATGAACTTGGTAAGACTCTTACCGAGAAGGGTTCTGTTACAAGAGGCGTATGTAAGACAGATGGTTCGGGATACTTACAGGATATAGTTGAACGTAAGACTATCGTTATGACTAAGGATGGTGCAGCATATTCCGAAGATGACGGACAGACATTTATAGACATAGATCCCGCGACTCCCGTGTCAATGAACATGTGGGGATTTAAGAAGGGATTATTGGCGGAACTTGAATCCGCTTTTGTAAGATTCCTCAATGAAGATGTGGCTTCCAATCCCCTTAAGGCAGAAGCACTTCTTCCTTCGGACATCGACAGAATAATCAAGAGCGGTAAGGCTACGGTTAAGGTCCTTACATCTTCGGACAGATGGTTCGGTGTGACTTATCAGGAAGATAAGCCTTACGTGGTTGAGAATATTAAGGCGCTTAAGGATGCGGGAGAATATCCGGAGAAGCTCTGGCCTTAATAGGGAATTGTGATGAGGTGATAGGAAATGGCAATACTTGTTACGGGTGGGGTCGGTTTCATAGGCAGTCATACCGTGGTTGAACTTCAGAATGCCGGATATGACGTGGTCATACTGGATAATCTGTGTAATGCAAGCCCCAAGGTTATAGACCGTATAGAAGCTATTACAGGTAAGAAGGCTCCTTTTTACAAGGTTGATATAAGAGATCGTAAGGGGCTTGAAGAGATATTTGCTAAGGAGAAGATAGACAGTTGCATTCATTTTGCCGGACTTAAGGCGGTGGGTGAATCCGTTCAGAAGCCTCTTGAGTACTATGATAACAATATATCCGGTACTCTTACTCTTCTGGAAGTAATGAGAGAGAACGGATGCAAGAATATAATCTTCTCATCAAGTGCAACCGTATACGGTGATCCGGCATTTGTGCCGATTACCGAGGAATGTCCCAAGGGTGTATGTACCAATCCTTACGGATGGACCAAGTCGATGCTTGAGCAGATAATGACGGATATGCAGAAGGCAGATCCGGAATGGAATGTTGTTCTGCTTAGATATTTCAATCCCATAGGTGCTCATAAGAGCGGAACGATGGGCGAGAATCCCAACGGTATACCCAATAATCTTATGCCTTATATCACACAAGTAGCTGTCGGTATAAGAGAAGAGCTCGGCGTGTTCGGTAATGATTATGATACTCCTGACGGAACAGGTGTCAGGGATTATATACATGTTGTGGATCTTGCTCTTGGACATGTTAAGGCGCTTAAGAAGATAGAAGAGAATGCAGGATTGAGTATATACAATCTCGGTACCGGACAAGGTTACAGCGTACTTGAGGTGGTACATAATTTTGAAGAAGCAAGCGGCGTGAAGATACCGTATTCGATCCGTCCCAGACGTGAGGGCGATATTGCCACATGTTATGCCGATGCATCCAAAGCCAAGGCAGAACTTGGATGGGAAGCGCAGTACGGTATTAAGGAGATGTGTGAGGATTCATGGCGCTGGCAGAAGAATAATCCCAACGGTTATGATGAATAATCGTTAGGATGTGATACAAGGACAATTAATCGTATGGCAAGGAATAATTACAACGATCAGGTAGACAGTTGGAACGAAGTACTCCTTATATACAGATCGGCACTTAAAGAGATTAATACCAAACTCGAGATACTTAATGACGAGTTCCAGCATGTACACAGATATAATCCCATAGAGCACATCAAATCCAGGATTAAGACCAGCGAAAGCATAGTCAAGAAGCTTAAGAAGAAGGGATATGAATCGACCATAGAGAATATGGTTGAGTATGTGGATGATATAGCGGGCATAAGGATCATATGCTCGTTTACATCGGATATCTATCATATTGCTGAGATGTTGGTCAATCAGAATGATATTAAGGTTCTGGAAGTTAAGGATTACATTAAGACACCCAAGCAGAGCGGATACAAGAGCTATCATATGCTTGTGACCGTGCCTATCTTCTTATCGGATAAGAAGATAGATGCCAAGGTAGAGATTCAGATACGTACGGTAGCCATGGATTTCTGGGCAAGCCTTGAGCATAAGATACATTATAAGTTCGAAGGTAATGCGCCTGAGCATATTCAGGATGAGCTTGTGGAGTGTGCGCGCATGGTATCTGATCTTGATACCAAGATGCAGTCGCTTAACGAAGAGGTTCAGAGTTTGCTGGATGAAGACTAGGCTTCCGCCTGCGGCGGAAACGTCATAACTCCCCATAATATGAGGAGTGCCCGGATACCTCTCGGCACCCGGGCTATTATGAAAAAATTGTCTAATCACTCGTTCCTTATAGTAAGAATTTTATCAGTAATATATGAACAAAATATGAACATTGGGTAAACAGTTAGTTAATGTACACAAAAGAGGAGGGTATATGGATTTCTTTATTGATAAACTTGCACAAAGGATTGTGACAAGGCAGAACAAATACGACAGCCGAATAGAGAATCTTACGCAGGAAGCGAAGAGGAAAGAGGCAGAATACAGAAATATTGAGGCCGAATACAAGAACATGGAGGCCGATTACAGAAATAAAGCAGTCGAACTCAGTAATATAGAGAACGAGATCAAGAGTAAAGAGGCTGATTACAGGAATAGAGAAGCTGAATACAAGAACAGAGAGACGGAGTACAGAACCAAAGAAGCTGAGTATAACAAACAAATAAGCGGATTGAAAGAGGAGATAGTTGAATTGAAAGAGGAAATGGCAAACTACGAGAAGTTATTACAGGAGATGAAATTGGTCAATCTTAAGAACATGGAGTCTGCCAACAGACTCAATGATATGGCTGAAGATATGGCTAAGGCTTATGAACAGTTCAAGAGCGCTTCGGACAACGCGATGCTTACAGATGAAGAACTGGAAGAAGAATACGGTGCCGAGAAGGACATGCTTAAGGAATTCTTCGATAAGCAGGATGATACAATTCACAAAGAGAATATTAAGGTATATCGTAACGTTCAGGCTGCAATGAATGACAGTCTGGGTGAGCAGACCAAATCCATACTTGAAGCACAGAACAATGCAATGAGTAAGTCGCGTACCGGATTTATCAAGGTTATGACTATACTTATCTTTATAGCGGTACTTGCGGATATTGCACTTAAGGTTCTGCCCATGTTCGGTATACAGTTCTGAATATAGGTTTTTATGAAGAAGTTTACCAAGCACTACATGCGCATGCGATATGTATGCATGCGTGTTGCAGTAGTGGTTATTTTTGCCAATATAATAATGCTTCCTTCATGGGTCAGATACAAGAAGGATGACGCCAATTTGTTCCATGTTTTCCTTAATAATGAAGACATGGGATATCTGGGTTCCGAGGATGATATTGACGGATTGCTAAGTGATGCAAGAAGAATACTTGCCACGGATTCCGAAGATATCATATACGCGAATGCGGATATCAAATATGAGGCATCATCCGTTGTTTTTGCGCGTATAGACGATAATAAGACCGTTAGGGACAGAATGGTTGCCAATCTAAGGAAGGTCAGACAGAATTTGGGGACTTCCGGATCGGATGCGTCATATGTGCATGCCTATACGGTTAAGATAGGTGACTATATAGCCAATATGGGAAGTATCGATGATGTCACATATGTATTACAGTCGGCTCTGGATGTATACCAGCAGCAGACGGAGTATGTAGCACTTCTTACAAGAGATCCCTTAAGAGAACTCAATGTGTTAACTGCCACGGTTGTAGCTTCTGAAGAAGCGGATACTGCCGCGGATGTTAAGCCTGTTACTAACGCAGGCTTTGATAAATTCATATATGAATCCATAGCAGACCTTAAGACAGAGAATGAGAATCTTGATTTCGAAGATTTCGATTACGGTCTTATGAGTATGTCATTCGGTGACAATATAGAGGTCGTAGACAGCTATCTTGCCAAGGCACAGCTTAAGACCAGAGAGGATGTCATTAAGGATGTGGTTGAGGTTCAGGAGGTCAATGACATATATGAAGTTGTTGACGGTGATACACTCTCGGGTATTGCGATCAAGACCAATATTCCCATGGATAAGATCATAGAACTTAACGATACGCTTGAGGGTGAGAACTCGCTTATAAGACCGGGCGATGAACTTATCATCACAACGGTTGAGCCCCCGCTTACCGTCAATCGTACGGTGCGAGAGTATGTCGAAGAGTACTATGATGAAGATATAGAATATGTATATAATGATGATTGGTATACTACGGATAAGGAAACACTGAGACAGCCCTCGGCCGGCAGACGTAATATCGTTGCCGAGACCACATACAGCAATGACAAGGAAGTTGTCCGTGACATACTTAAAGAAGAACTTGTTATGGCAGCTGTAGCCAAGAAGGTTGAAGTCGGAACCAAGATTCCGCCTACATATATTAAGCCGTTGGCGGGCGGAAGATTATCAAGCGGATTCGGAGGAAGGAAACGTCCTACCAGGGGCGCATCATCATATCACCAGGGCGTGGATTGGGCTACGCCTGTCGGTACGGCCATTGTGGCATCCTGCGGTGGTACGGTTACCAGAGCCGGTTGGGGTAAAGGCTATGGATACTGTGTATACATCAAACACCCGGATGGCAGAGAGACTCGTTACGGACACTTAAGTAAGGTGCTTGTATCGGTAGGTCAGACAGTATCACAGGGTCAGAAGATTGCATTAAGCGGTAATACCGGTGTAAGTACCGGACCGCACCTTCACTTTGAGATACGTATAGGTGGTGCCGCGGTGAATCCTCTTAAATACCTTAATTAGGTATGAGGTCGTGCACGAAATATTACGTTTAGAACAATATGTGGTATGTTATGTATACCGACAACTACATATTGTGTATAACAGCGGATTTTCTTGCGTAATATATGTATTCGTGATAGAATTAGGAGAATGTATTTGGGATAATCATACTCTGATGTGTACACCAAGGTGTACCGCGTGAGGTTATATAGACATGGAGCAATACGTTATTAAGGGTGGAGCGCCTCTCGTCGGTGACGTTGAGATAGGCGGAGCTAAGAATGCGGCTTTGGGTATTCTGGCGGCATCCACCATGACAGATGAGACGGTACTTATTGAGAATGTACCGGATGTAAGAGACACCAAAGTTATGATGCAGGCTATGGAGAGCATAGGCGTCATAATAGACCATATAGACAGACATACGATCAAGGTTAACGGACGTAATATCAGAAGCCAGATAGTGGATGGAGATTACATTAAGCGAATCAGAGCATCATACTATCTTATAGGTGCGCTTCTTGGTAAGTACAAGAGCGCTGAAGTTACGCTTCCCGGCGGTTGTAATATCGGAACCAGACCCATCGATCAGCATCTTAAAGGTTTCAAAGCATTAGGAGCTAAGGATGCAGGAGTCGTTGGCGGCGGTATGATAGTTGCCCATGCAGATCATCTTAAGGGCGCACATATTTACCTTGATATGGTCACAGTGGGAGCCACGATCAATCTGATGCTTGCATCGGTTATGGCAGAAGGCCAGACCATTATTGAGAATGCGGCCAAGGAACCTCATGTCGTAGACGTAGCCAACTTCCTTAACTGTATGGGTGCCAATATCAAGGGCGCAGGTACGGATGTTATCAGGATTAAGGGCGTAGAGAGATTGCACGGAACGGAATATACGATTATTCCGGATCAGATAGAAGCGGGAACATTTATGTTCGCTGCAGCCGTTACCAAAGGTGACGTGACTGTCAGGAATGTAATCCCCAAGCATTTGGAATCAATAAGCGCGAAGCTTATAGAGATAGGCTGCGAGATAGAAGAATCCGATGATGCGGTCAGAGTTGTAGCCACAGGCAGACTTGATCACACACATGTTAAGACGCTTCCTTATCCCGGATTCCCGACTGATATGCAGCCGCAGATAACGGTAGCACTTGGATTGGCAACCGGTACAAGTATTGTTACTGAGAGTATCTTCGAGAACAGATTTAAGTATGTCGATGAACTCATCAGAATGGGTGCCAATATCAAGGTCGAGAGCAGTACAGCTATCATCGAAGGAGTAGATAAGTATACCGGTGCGGGAATTACTGCACCTGACTTAAGAGCCGGTGCGGCGCTTGTAATTGCAGCGCTTGCAGCAGACGGATATACTACGGTTGATGATATAAGATACATCGAGAGAGGTTACGAGGATTTCGATACCAAACTTAGGAATCTCGGAGCCATGATCGAGAAGGTAGACAACGACAGGGATATACAGAAATTTAAGCTCAGAGTAGGATGACGACTTCTGTTAATGGGGGACAGTACGTAATATGAGCAGAGTTGATACCGAGAAGTTAAAACCGGGAATGGTGCTCCATTCGGATGCATACAACTACAATGATCAGTTGATTCTTCCGGAGGGAATGGTACTTAACGAGAAGGCAATCGATAAGTTGCATCAGTATGGGGTTACATCAGTAATCATTGATGATGATGCGGGAGTGGTTCCTGCGCCAGAAGATACTGAGAATTCGTACTGGTCCAGACTTCGTTCGACACCGGAATTTAAGCAGTACAAAGAAGATTTCGAGAGTACTGTCAATGTCATGAGTCAGACCATGACTGATGTAGTGACCAAGAATGCTCCTTTGCCCAAGGATGAACTTGTTAATGAGGCAATGAGTATTCTTCATCCTGCGACAGGTGATGTCAATGTGTTTGATATGGTGCATAACATGCGCCAGTATGATGATATAACCTTTGCACACAGTCTTAATGTCGGCCTTATATGTAATGTATTTGCAGGCTGGCTTGGATTGAGCGAATCGGAGATAAGACTTGCAACTGAGTGTGGTATCTTCCATGATATAGGTAAGTTGGCCATCCCCGAAGATATCATCAAGAAGCCCGGCAAGTTATCAACGGCTGAGTTTGCGATAGTTAAGACTCATCCCGTAGAGGGATTTAAGATATTATCGAAACAGGATGTTGACGATCATGTTCGTCAGGCAGCACTTATGCATCACGAGAAGTGCGATGGTTCGGGATATCCTCTTGGTCTTAAGAGCGATGAGATAGATTTCTATGCCAAGCTTGTATGTATCGCAGATGTATATGAAGCGATGACTGCCAGCAGGAAATACAGAGATGGTCTGTGTCCTTTCACTGTTATAGAAGCATTCGAGAATGAAGGATTACAGAAGTACGATACCGCAATGATTATGACCTTCTTACAGAAGATCGTGGATACATATATGATGAACCGCGTCGGTTTAAGTAACGGTATGGAAGGCGACATCATATTCATCAATAAGCAGAGATTATCAAGACCGCTTGTTAAGTGCGGAGATAAGTATATCGATCTCTTTGTTGAGAAGGATCTTCGAATTGAGAGATTGCTCTGATAGCGAAGATTAAGAGATTGCTTATCATAATATGATCATCATAATAATGAGTAAATAACAGGTCCCGTCACATTAATGACGGGACCTTTCTTATTCGTAATTATACGATTGTTATTCCGGTTATTTATCGGATTAGAGATACTTCTTAAGAGCATCTGTCTTATCTGTCTTCTCCCAAGGAAGATCAAGATCGTTACGTCCGAAATGACCGTAAGCAGCTGTCTGTCTGTAGATAGGTCTGCGAAGGTCAAGCATCTTGATGATACCTGCGGGACGAAGATCGAAGTTCTCTCTTATTGCCTTAAGCAATGTCTCGTCAGATACCTTACCTGTTCCGAATGTATCTACCATTATTGATGTAGGCTCAGCAACACCGATGGCATATGATAACTGAATCTCACATCTGTCAGCAAGTCCTGCTGCTACGATGTTCTTGGCAACATATCTTGCTGCGTATGCAGCTGAACGGTCAACCTTGGTGCAATCCTTACCTGAGAATGCTCCGCCGCCGTGACGTGCATATCCGCCGTAAGTATCAACGATGATCTTACGTCCTGTAAGACCTGCATCACCGTGAGGTCCGCCTATTACGAAACGTCCTGTAGGATTGATGAAGAACTTGGTCTTGTCATCAATAAGCTCCTTGGGAAGTACGGGATCAAATACGTACTTCTTGATATCCTCATGGATCTGCTCCTGAGTAACATCATCATCATGCTGTGTAGAGAGTACGACTGCCTCTAATCTTACAGGCTTGCCGTTCTCATCATACTCAACTGATACCTGGCTCTTACCGTCGGGACGAAGATACTTAAGAGTACCGTCCTTTCTGACTTTGGTAAGCTGTAATGCAAGTTTATGAGCAAGTGAGATGGGATAAGGCATGTACTCGTCTGTCTCATTTGTTGCATAACCGAACATCATACCCTGATCTCCGGCACCTGTATCAAGATCATCTGTTAAGCTTCCTGACTTAGCCTCAAGTGCCTTATCAACACCCATTGCTATATCAGCTGACTGCTCGTCGATGGCAACAAGTACCGCACATGTGTTGCCGTCAAATCCGTACTCGGACTTGGTGTAACCAATCTCCTTAACTGTGTCTCTTACAACCTTCTGCATATCAACATAAGCATTGGTTGTTATCTCACCTGTGATAAGTACGAAACCTGTACAACAAGCTGTCTCACAAGCAACGCGGCTCATGGGATCCTGTGCCATGCAGGCATCGAGGATGGCATCAGAGATGGCATCGCAGACTTTGTCGGGATGTCCTTCTGTAACCGATTCGGAAGTGAATAATCTCTTCTCCATTTAGTTCTCCTTTCGCATATACGAGGTATTTACCTCTAAGAATCAAAAAATCCGCTTCTAACAATCAGCGGATTCAAGTAACATGATAATCGAATCCTCTTATTGTTCAATAAATTGCTCAGGTTGGCACCTTCCTTCGGATAATCCAGGTATTATCCCATGGGGTTGCCGTGGCTTCACAGATCCTATGTATCTCCACCACTCTGAATAAGAGTATCTCACAATATTGAATTGTCATATCCACCGACTACGATACACAATATAAGAAAGAATGTCAATAGGATTCTTACGCAAGTTGTGTTATTATTGAATAGTGTTTATATAGGGAAGAATTAATAGTATATGTTACAGAGATTTAAGGACAAATATATAGGCGACAGAGCCTTTTATTCATATGTACTCGGCTTAGCCATTCCCATGATCTTACAGAACGTGGTGACCAACGCGGTATCGCTTCTTGACAATGTAATGGTGGGCCAGATAGGAACCGAGCAGATGAGCGGTGTGGCAATAGCCAATCAGTTCATCTTCGTATTCAATGTGACCATATTCGGAGCCGTATCCGGACCGGGTATATTCGGCGCACAATTCTACGGTAAGGGTGACCATAAGGGACAGATGCATACTTTAAGGTTCAGACTTATCATATCCGCGTTGCTTACGGTGTTAGCCGGCCTGTTGTTCTACTATAAAGATACGGAACTTATATCTTTATATCTTCACGACGGTCAGGCGGGAGATATAACCCTTGCCCTTAATTACGGTAAGGAATATCTTCGCATTATGCTTATTGCTTTATTGCCTTTTGCAATAGGTCAGACCTATTCGTCGGTTGTAAGAGAGTGCGGAGAGACCAAGATACCGATGATAGCCACGTTCTCGGCGGTATTTATTAATCTTGCCCTAGATTACGGCTTGATCTTCGGTAAATTGGGAATGCCCCAACTTGGTGTTAAAGGTGCGGCTATAGCCACTGTTATAGCCAAGAGTATAGAGGCATTGGTTGTTATCATATGGACACATACCCATACTGAGCGCAATAAATACATAATCGGTGTATACAGAGGACTTCATATTCCGCGTGAACTTGCCGGTCAGATGATCATTAAGGGATTGCCGCTTCTTGCCAATGAGTTCTTATGGTCTGCCGGGATGGCTACTGTGACGCAATGTTATGCCTTAAGAGGACTTGATGTTGTCGCCGCACAGAATATCGCCGGTACGATCACCAATCTCTTCGGTGTCGTATATCTGCAACTGGGTGCGAGCATCTCTATCATAGTAGGCCAGAAGCTTGGTGCTGGACGACTTGATGAAGCCAAAGACACGGATAATAAGATGTTGGCTCTAAGCGTAGGAATATGCTTGTTGATAAGCGTACTTCTTATGCCTGTGGCCAAGGCGTTCCCTCAGATATACAATACCCAGGATGAGATTAAGAGACTGGCTTCTTTCTTTATCCTGATTCAGGCCCTGGTAATGCCGTTGTGGGCATATTCCAATGCAGCGTATTTCACCTTACGAAGCGGCGGCAAGACCGGAATCACATTTATATTTGACTCGGTATTTACCTGGTGTATTATGATTCCTACGGTATTTCTTCTGGCCAAATTCAGTACGCTTGATATAAGGGCGGTATTCGTGATCACGACGTATACTGAGATCGCCAAAGTAATATGCGGATATTTTATGATTAAGAGCAATAAATGGATGGTTAATCTTACCAACATTTAATCGATGCAGAAGGATAGTAAAATGGCATTTACACATCTTCACACCCATACGGAGTACAGTCTCTTAGACGGGTCCAATAAGATTAAAGAATATGTGAAGCGAGTGAAGGAACTTGGCATGGACAGCGCTGCGATCACCGATCACGGCGTAATGTACGGTGCCATAGATTTCTACAAAGAGTGTAAGGCGCAGGGCATTAAACCTATCATCGGATGTGAGGTATATGTCGCACCTGATTCAAGATTTGACCGTGAACTTAAGGGCGGTGAAGAGAGATATCACCACCTTATTCTTCTTGCCGAGAATAATAAGGGTTATGCGAATCTGTGTAAGATTGTAAGTCGCGGATTTACTGAGGGTTTCTACTACAGGCCCAGGGTTGACATAGAGGTGCTTCGTCAATATCACGAGGGAATTATCTGTGCATCCGCATGTCTTGCGGGTGAAGTTCCGAGACTTATTACTAAGGGTCTTATGGAAGAGGCTAAGGCCAAGGTCATCGAATATGATGAATTGTTCGGCCACGGCAATTATTTCTTAGAACTCCAGGATCACGGAATACCGGAGCAGCAGACAGTCAACACGGCTCTGCTTAATTTCTCAAAACAGCTTGATATACCCCTTATTGCCACCAATGACGTTCACTATACATATGAGGAAGATGTGGAGAGCCATGATGTGCTTCTGTGTATCCAGACCGGCAAACGCGTATCTGATGAAGACAGACTTCGCTACGAAGGAGGTCAGTTCTATGTTAAGAGCGAGGAGCAGATGGCGGAACTGTTTAAGTATGCACCCGAAGCCATCGAGAATACACATAAGATAGCGGACAGATGTAATGTTGAGATAGAATTCGGCAATACCAAACTTCCTCATTTCGAAGTGCCTGAAGGTTATGAGCCTTATACATATCTTGAATACTTATGTAATAAGGGTCTTGAAGAGAGGTATTTATCAGGAATAAATGAAGACGACTCAGAGGGTGGCAATC
Source organism: uncultured Lachnospiraceae bacterium (assembly GCA_902778165.1). GTDB lineage: Bacteria > Bacillota > Clostridia > Lachnospirales > Lachnospiraceae > Colinaster. Next base: position 20,426 of record CACYWQ010000002.1, on the reverse strand, counting down.
CTGACACTTCTGTCACATCCGGAGCGAACCGTGAGAAGGAGTTAAGAGAGCGCCTTGCATATGAATTGTCCGTGATCAAGCGTATGGGATATGTGGACTATTTCTTAATAGTCTGGGATTTTATCAATTATGCAAGAGAAAACGGTATTCCCGTAGGTCCCGGAAGAGGCTCGGCAGCGGGTAGTATCGTATCTTATTGCCTTCATATTACTAATATCGATCCGATCAAGTACCAGTTACTGTTCGAGAGATTCCTTAATCCCGAGCGAGTATCGATGCCCGATATAGATATTGATTTCTGCTTCGAAAGACGTCAGGAGGTCATAGACTATGTGAGCCGCAAATACGGTTCAGAGAAGGTCGTACAGATAGTTACCTTCGGTACATTAGCCGCCAAGGGTGTTATAAAAGATGTGGGAAGAGCGCTTGATCTGCCCTATTCTTATACTGATTCCATATCCAAGATGATTCCGGGAGAACTCGGTATTACGATTGATAAGGCATTACAGATCAACAAAGAATTAAGAGATCGATATGAATCCGAAGAGGAGCTACATAATCTTATAGATGTATGTAAGAAACTTGAAGGATTACCGAGACATACGTCTATGCATGCGGCAGGTGTTGTCATATGCCCTGAAGCTGCTGATGAATTCGTGCCTTTATCAAGAGGTTCCGACGGTTCGATCACCACTCAGTATGTGATGACAACCCTTGAAGAACTGGGCCTGCTTAAGATGGATTTCTTGGGCCTTCGTACCCTTACCGTTATTAAGAAGACAATAGATAATATTCGTCACAACACGGGCATTGAACTTGATATAGATCATCTTGATTATGATGATAGCAGTGTATATGACTTAATAGGTACGGGTCATACGGAAGGTGTATTCCAGCTTGAATCGGCGGGCATGCGTTCGTTCATGAAGGAACTTAAACCTCACAGTCTTGAGGATGTCATAGCAGGTATATCGCTCTACAGACCGGGGCCGATGGATTTCATACCCAAGTATATTCAGGGTAAGAACAATCAGGATGCGGTTACTTATGCAACACCTGAACTTGAACATATATTGGCACCCACATACGGATGTATCGTATATCAGGAGCAGGTTATGCAGATAGTGCGTGACCTTGCCGGATACTCTATGGGTGAGGCTGATAATATCAGACGTGCCATGAGTAAGAAGAAGCAGTACGTCATAGATGAAGGACGTAAAGACTTCGTAAGCGGTAATGAAGATAAGAATATCGCCGGATGTATTGCAAGGGGAATAGATGGTAAGATAGCAGATTCAATATATGATTCGATGACCGATTTCGCCAAATATGCATTCAACAAATCTCATGCGGCATGTTATGCGGTCGTGGCTTACCAGACGGCTTATCTTAAGAAGCATTATCCGGTTGAATTCATGGCGGCATTAATGACGTCGGTGATAGATAATCCCGGTAAGGTATCCGAATATATTCTTACGTGTCGTTCCATGGGCATTGATATACTTCCGCCTGATGTTAATGAAGGTGCGGCCGGTTTTGCCGTAAGCGGTACATCGATCATATATGCACTTAATGCGATCAAGGGAATAGGTGTTAATGTCATTGATTCAATTGTATCCGAGAGGAAGCTTCGCGGACCTTACACAAGTCTGGAAGATTTCATTACTCGTAATGCTACAGGCGAACTTAATAAGAGGGTCGTGGAGAATCTGATCAAGGCCGGTGCATTCGACGGATTCGGCGGAACGCGTAAGCAATATATGAGTATATATGTGGTCGTGATGGATCATATCATAGGCGACCTTAAGAACAATATGGCCGGTCAGATCTCGTTATTCGATATAGTTGATGACGAGAGTAAGTCCAAATTCGATATTCAGCTGCCTAATGTGGGTGAATTCACCAAGGAACTTAAACTGGCATTTGAGAAAGAAGTTCTGGGAGTCTATGTAAGCGGACATCCGATGGAAGAATATGAGGCGCTGTGGAAGAAACATTCGACGAATAAGACAACAGACCTCTATTATATGGAAGAAGACGACCGCAAGGGCATGAAGGTAAAAGACGGTGAGTTTATAACACTTGGCGGAATAGTAAGTGACAGGTCTGTCAAGTACACTAAGAACAATCAGCCCATGGCCTTTATTAATCTTGAGGATATGGCAGGCATGGCGGAAGTCATCGTCTTCCCTAAGGTGTATGAGAAATATAATGAATATATCGCAATAGATAATAAGTTATTCATCCGTGGCAGAGTCAGTGCGGGAGATGAAGAGGACGGTAAGCTTATCGCTGATACGATCACTCCCTTTGACCAGGTAGGACGCAAACTCTGGCTTAAGTTTGAAACTATGGAAGATTATAAGAATATCGAGCCGGATCTTATGGCCAAACTGCGGGAGTCTGACGGACGTGACGATGTAGTGATCTACATTGCCGCAACTAAGCAAAAAAGAGAACTGGGTAAGTCCATGACCGTCAATGCAGCCGAACTGACCGAGGATCTGGGAGCGTTATTGGGTTCGGAGAATGTCAAAGTAGTGTAGTGGTTATTGACTATTTGGGGCCATATAATTAGAATTATAGTAGTGTTGGGGATCAATTGAGATTCGTGAGGATAAGACTATGGCAAGTGAGATTAAGACTATAGGAGTACTTACAAGCGGCGGCGATGCGCCGGGAATGAACGCTGCAATACGTGCGGTTGTGCGCAAGGCTATTGACAGAGGCGTGAAGGTCAAGGGTATCAAGAAGGGATACATGGGCTTATTGGCTGAAGAGATAGTCGATATGGAGGCATACAGCGTATCCGATATTATTCAGCGCGGCGGTACTATATTAGGTACGGCAAGGTGTAAGGAATTCACTACCGAAGAAGGTCAGCAGAAGGGTGCCGAGATATGTCGTAAGCATGGCATCGACGGTGTTGTGGTCATCGGCGGTGACGGTTCTTACAGAGGTGCACAGGCATTATCTAAGCAGGGAATCAATACCATAGGTATACCGGGTACGATCGACCTTGATATTTCCTGTACGGAATATACGATAGGTTTTGATACTGCGGTTAATACGGCTATGGAGGCCATAGATAAGGTAAGAGACACATCCTCTTCACATGAGAGATGTTCTATAATTGAGGTTATGGGACGTAATGCCGGATATATTGCATTATGGTGCGGTATTGCCAATGGCGCCGAGGATATCTTAATACCTGAGAAATATGATTTCAATGAGCAGAATATAATCAATAACATCATCGGTAACCGTAAGAGAGGTAAGACACATCACCTTATTATCAATGCCGAAGGTATAGGCCATTCGACTTCAATGGCCAGACGTATCGAGGCGGCTACCGGAATAGAGACAAGAGCAACGATATTAGGATACATGCAGCGTGGCGGATCTCCCACATGTAGGGACAGGTATTATGCATCGATAATGGGTGCATATGCCGCTGATATCATTTGTGACGGCAAGACTAACAGAGTTGTTGCAATGCGCCACGGTGAGTTCGTTGATTATGATATCGATGAGGCTCTGGCTATGCAGAAGGATATATCCGAGTACGAATACGAAGTAAGCAAAGTCTTGTCAGCTTCATCAAGAACGGAAGGTTAAGACTAGTTATGTTAACCAACGCAAAGATTAAAGAGATTCATAAGCTGAATGAGAAATCCAAGGCTCGCCGTGAGGCGGGCCTCTTTGTAATCGAAGGACCGAAGATGTTTATGGAGGCTCCGCTTGAATGGGTGAAGGAAGTCTATGTCACTCAGGATTTCCTTGACCATATAGACAAAGAGACTTGCCTTAGTAATCCGTCGGATAAGGGCCTTAGTATATCCGAAATGATAGGATGGATGGATCATGAGATAATCACAACCGAGCAGATGGCGCGAATATCCGATACTCAGACTCCTCAGGGAATACTCTGCATCTTAAGTACACCTTCGTATACAATGAAAGATATTCTTAGACGAGGCGTTCGAAGCAACGGCGATGGCAGAAGGCTTGTTATGGTGCTTGAGGATATACAGGATCCGGGTAATTTGGGCACGATATTCAGAACCGCAGAAGGTGCCGGCGCATCCGGTATCATATTAAGTGAAGGTTGTGTGGATATATATAATCCCAAAACAGTCAGGGCAACTATGGGTTCAATATACCGAATGCCTTACATATATACAGACGACCTGTCGGCTCGTATAGCAGAACTTAAGGCTGACGGAATCAAAGTATATGCCGCACATCTTAAGGGCAAGAAATACCACAATGAGATATCATATGCAGATACTGCATTCTTAATAGGCAACGAAGGCAATGGTCTTAAGGAAGAGACCGCAGATTTGGCGGATGAGTATGTAAGAATACCGATGGAAGGTGAACTTGAGAGCCTGAATGCCTCTGTTGCGGCATCTGTGCTTATGTATGAACACTACAGAAAGCCGGAAATTTGACAACCGCGTCATAATTTGTTAAGATTTCTTAACTGGCGCCATGTGAGAATTGGTGCCTTAAGACATCTAACAGATTAAGACAAAACGGAGCAAAAACTACTATGAAGAGAAGAAGCAGAAGGCTTCTTCGCGGACTTGCCACGGCACTGGTCGGAGTAGCGGCCATAGCAATGGTGAAGTCAAATGCCGTGATGGCTGCAACAAGCAGATATTCTCTGTCTGAGCTTAACCAAGGTGCCGCTAAGGTATTGGATTCACTCGACAGAGGGGCGGACATCGAATCTTCCGAAGAGGGGTCGGATGATTCGGCAGATCCGGATTCAGACGATCCTGATTCCCATATGTCCGATCTCGTCATGGCTAATGTACGTCAATCACTTAACGTACGCGAAGAGCCTAATGAAGAATCATCCAAAGTAGGTCTGCTGTATGCGGACTGCGGAGGAACGATTCTGGACACAGACGGAGATTGGACGAAGATTCAATCCGGCAAATTGATCGGCTGGTGCAGTAATGAGTACTTGCTGTTTGATGAAGAAGCGGAGGAACTGGCACAGAGCGTGGGTATTACCTTAGCAAGTGTCAATGCCGATGCATTAAGAGTCCGTAAGGAGGCATCAGAGGATGCCGGAGTATGGGGCTTAGTCAAACGCGGTGATCAGATAGAGGTTATAACTGAACATTCCACGGATGATTGGGTGGCTATCGAATTCGAAGGAGAAGAAGGCTTCTTATCATCTGAGTATCTGGATATTAAATTCTCGGTGGACGCGGGTGAGACCTATGAGGATATCAAGGAACGCGAACGCAGAGAGAAAGAAGAGAAAGCCAAACTTAAGAAGAACCTGGGAGCCGTAGCGGTAGATGCTCCGGATGAGACTCTTCTTGGAGCACTTGTATACTGTGAGGCAGGTAATCAGCCTTATGAAGGACAGCTTGCCGTTGCAGCGGTCGTTATGAACAGAGTTCGTTCCGCGGCATATCCCAATACGGTATCCGGTGTCATATATGCTTCGGGCCAGTTCACACCGGCTCTTAACGGTAAGGTGGCTGCCAGAGTTCAGGCAGGAGTTCCGGCCACGGCATTACAGGCAGCAAGCGAAGCAATCGCGGGTAATACCAATGTTGGCACTGCGACACACTTCAGGCGTTGGACAGGACAGGAAGGAATAGTCATAGGAGCACATGTCTTCTATTGATAAATGCCGATTTTTGTAGTAAAATCAAATGGTGAGTGATAATCATTTATCACTCACCATTATTTTAGGGCGATAATTTAATTCGTCTGTAAGAAATGATATCAGATCAGGAGAGAAGGAATGGGTAACATCGATCTTAAAGGAAGAGATTTTTTGAAACTGCTTGATTATACTCCCGAAGAGATAGAGTATCTTGTGGATTTGGCGGCAGATCTTAAGTTCATGAAGAAGAAGGGAGTGCTTGTCGATAAGTTAAGAGGCAAGAATATCGCTCTTATTTTCGAGAAGACAAGTACACGTACCAGATGTTCATTCGAAGTGGCAGCCCACGATCTCGGAATGGGAACAACATACTTAGATCCCAAGAGTTCTCAGATAGGTAAGAAAGAAAGCATTGCTGATACCGCAAGGGTATTGTGCGGAATGTTTGACGGAATAGAGTACAGAGGCTTCGGCCAGGAGATAGTTGAGGAATTGGCACACTATGCAACCGTACCTGTGTGGAACGGTCTGACCAATGAGTTTCATCCGACGCAGATGATAGCGGATCTTCTCACTATCAAAGAGGAACTCGGTCGTATTAAGGACGTAAGAGTTGTGTATCTTGGAGATGCAAGATATAACATGGCCAATTCATGGATGGTGACATGTGCCAAGATGGGCATGCATTTAACACTTTGCTCCAACAAGGCATATTTCCCTGATGAGAAGCTTACGGCTACATGTCGTGAGATAGCGGCTAAGACCGGCGGAAGCATCACTCTTACCGATGATCCCGTAGAGGGTACGAAGAATCAGGATGTAGTATATACGGATGTATGGGTATCAATGGGTGAGCCCGATGAGGCTTGGGCTGAGCGTATAAGAGATCTCTCACCTTACCAGGTTAATAAGGCTGTTATGGAGCGCGCGGGCAAGGATGCGATATTCATGCATTGTCTTCCCGCCTTCCATGATCTTAAGACAGAGATAGGTAAGGAGAAGGGTGAGCAGTTCGGATTCACCGAACTTGAAGTGACTGATGAGGTATTCGAATCTTCACAGTCGGTTGTATTTAAAGAAGCAGAGAACAGAATGCATACTATTAAGGCTATAATGGCCGCAACAATGGGAGCCTTCTGATACGATAAGCAGAGTACTGCCCGGAGGTTAATTACATGCATAAGTTGCAATGCAATACCAACCAAATAGGCAAGCAATATATATGGCTTGATAAGACTGATTCGACGAATGAAGTTATTAAGAGACTTCTTCTCGACGGTCAGACTATTGAGGGAGAAGCCGGCAAAGTCAGTAAGATGATTGTGGGTTCTATTCATCATGGCCTTACCGTTCTTGCCGATCACCAGACCAAGGGCAAGGGCAGAATAGGAAGAGAATGGATCGATGAGGTCGGTACCAATATTGCCATGTCTGTATTGCTTCAGCCGGGGTTAGGGGCAGAGAGCATATCGATGGTGACACTTGTGTCAGCCTTGGCGGTTGCCAAGACGATTAAAGAGAAGACCGGCTTGGAACCTCAGATTAAGTGGCCCAATGATGTCCTTATAGGAGGTCGTAAGGTCTGCGGGATCTTGACTGAACTTGAGATCGGCGCAGGCCATTATTGTGTAATAGTGGGAATAGGAATTAATGTCAATCAGACTTATATGCCTGAAGAGATAGCGGATATAGCCACCTCACTTATTAATGAATCGGAGGAATTGCTTCCCCTTGACAGAGAAGCGATCGCCGCATCTGTGCTTGAGAACCTTGAAGCCTACTATGATAAGTTCTGTTTAACCGGCAATATGTCAGAACTTATGTATGAATATAATGCCCTGCTTATAAACAGGAATCTTAATGTCAGGGTCATGGATCCTTCCGAATCCATAGAAGGAATCGCAAGAGGAATCGATGACATGGGAAGACTCCTTGTCGAGACACCGGATGGTGAGTGGCATCATATTTTTGCCGGAGAAGTATCTGTAAGAGGAGTATACGGATATGTCTGATATGTCGGCTAACAGCGAAGGCATGGTCTTATGCGGTGCCAATGCATATGAGCAGAAGTATTATTTTAATAAAGAGTTCGATAAGTTGCCCGAATCGATTAAAGATGAGTTGCACATAATCTGTGTGCTTTTTACGGAAGAAGTCGGCGGAATCTTCACGATAGGTTTCGAAGAAGACGGTGAATTGATATTCACGACGCAGGCGGCTGATGAAGATTATCTCTATGATGAGATAGGAGCGGGATTGCTTATTCGTAAGATCAAGGATACGAAGCAGGAGTTGCTCCAGAGCTTAGAGCTATATTACAGGGTCATGGTATTGCATGAGTCTGTTGATTTGGAATAATTTAAATGCAGGGAGAATTATATGTTATTAGTTGTAGATGTAGGTAATACGAATATCACATACGGAGTATATGAGGGTGAAGAACTTGTAACCACATTCAGGATGATGAGTAAGACACCGAGAACTTCGGATGAATACGGAATAGAGATAAGAGGGTTGCTTCAGATGAACGGCATCGATTATGAGAAGATCGACGGCTGTATCATAGCAAGCGTTGTTCCGAACATAATGTACTCCCTCACAAGCGGAATCGTTAAGTATGTGCATGATAAGCCCATGACTGTCGGTGCCGGTGTTAAGACGGGAATTAAGATCATTACCGAGAATCCCAAGGAGATAGGACCTGACAGAATTGTCGATGCGGTAGGCGCATATGAGAAATACGGCGGACCGATTCTTGTGCTTGATTTCGGTACGGCAACAACATACGATCTGGTGACTGAGAGCGGAGAATTCGCCGCAGGTATTACGGCACCGGGTATCAGAATAAGTGCCAAGGCACTGTGGGAAGATACGGCTAAGCTTCCGGAGATCGAGATTCGTAAGCCAAAGAGTATCCTGGCTCAGGAGACCATTAGTTCAATGCAGGCAGGTCTTGTATACGGACAGATCGGTCAGACCGAGTATATAATCAATCAGGTCAAAAAAGAAGCGGGACTTGATAAGATGAAGGTCGTAGCTACAGGTGGCCTTGGACGAATCGTTGCAGATGAGACGGATTTGATAGATGTATATGACTCTACGCTTACATTGGAAGGACTCAGATTCATATACAATAAGAACAGACGATAAAGGATTTAAATGGCAGATTTATACCGTGATCTTAAGATAGGGAATGTCACACTTAAAGGAAATATAATACTGGCTCCCATGGCAGGTGTGACGGACCTGCCATTTCGTCTGTTATGTGCAGGCTACGGCTCTTCGCTTCAGTGCATGGAGATGGTAAGTGCCAAGGCGATATACTATAATAACAAGAATACCGAAGCGCTTATGGAAATACATCCTGATGAAGTACCTGTTTCTCTTCAGTTATTTGGAAGCGAACCCAAGCTTATGGCCGATATGGCACGTAAGATAGAAGATAAGCCGTTTGCGATTCTTGATATCAACATGGGGTGTCCGGTTCCCAAGGTAGTTAATAACGGCGAGGGCAGTGCTCTGATGAAAGATCCCGTTAAGGCGGGCAAGATAATAGAAGCGGTATCCGGAGCCATAGATAAGCCTGTGACTGTTAAGATCCGTAAAGGATTTGATGATGAGCATGTCAATGCGACAGAGCTTGCGCATGTTGCACAGGAATCCGGAGCGGCGGCAATCACCGTGCATGGAAGAACAAGGGAACAGTACTACAGCGGAACAGCCGATTGGGATATAATCGCAGCGGTTAAGAATGCAGTTAATATACCCGTAATAGGCAACGGTGATGTAACAGACGGTGAGAGTGCAGCAAGCCTGATTAAGAAGACGGGATGTGACGGTGTGGCAATAGGTCGTGCAACCAGAGGTAACCCGTTCATATTCAGAGAGATAAGACAGTATCTTATGACAGGAGTGTCATGTGACAGACCGTCAAGACAGGAGGTACTTGATACGATACTTAAACATGCGAGATTGCAACTTAAGTATAAGGGCGAATACATAGGAGTCCGAGAGATGCGTAAGCATGTAAGCTGGTACAGCGCGGGAATGCCGGGAGGTGCGAAGCTGCGCGGCAGAGTCAATGCGATGGAGAGCATGCAGGATATTGAGAGTGTAGTCAGGGAAGCGTTTGGCTAAACAGTATGTAAACGGAGATAATCGATGATCACTATTAGCGTATGTATGATTGTTAAAAATGAGGCAGATAAGCTTGATACTTGCCTTAAATCCTTGGTGCCGATAGCCGATGAGATCATAGTAGTTGATACGGGTTCAACCGACTCAACCAAGGAGATTGCACGTGGGTATACGGATAAAGTCTCTGACTTTGTATGGACCGGAAGTTTCAGTGATGCTAGGAATCATGCCTTCTCTCTAGCGAGTTGTGATTATATCTATTCGGCAGATGCGGATGAGGAAATTGATAAAGATAATATTGATAAGTTCGTGGCACTTAAACAGGTGCTTGATAATGATATAGACATAGTGCAGATGTATTACTGCAATCAGCTTCAGAATAATACGATATACAGTTTCGACAGAGAATTACGGCCGAAGTTATATAAGCGACTTAGACCTTTCATCTGGGAAGAGACAATACATGAAGCCGTAAGATTGCAGCCAAGAGTATATGACAGTGATATCGATATTATTCACAGGCCGGGTGAGGGCCATGGAGCAAGAGATCTTGCGGCGTTTGAGAGGCTTATAGATTCAGGGGAGATATTAAGCGACAGACTCATAGAGATATATTGTAAGGAACTGTTCATTGCGGGAGATAAAGAGAATTACCTTCATGCGAAGGCGTTCGTCACGGAGCTGGCAGATCGTGAAGGCCTTACGGATGAGCAAGTTGCTCGCGTTTTTACCATAGGGGCAAGGATATGCCGAATGGATAATGACATACCGGGATTCATTAAGTATGTGACAAGGGCGGCAGCAGGCAATGTGATGAGCAGCGAATTGTGCTGTGAATTGGGTGATTATTTCAGAGAAGTCGGTAATGATAACGAGGCGAAGTTATGGTATTACAACGCCATACATGAGGCCGAGGCGCATCTGGATGTCAGATATCAGGAAGAGATCCCCGGTAAGTTCCTTGGCTAGGTGCCCGCAACCTTGACACTACCGCGGTAAATGGCTATAATAGGCTAGTTATGATTGGGAGAATATATTGATTTCGCGTAAATGAGGCGGAAATAACGATAATATAAGGAGATGCAGAGATGGAAGATAAGAAGAATATCCTTACTTACGAAGGACTTAAGGCTTATGAAGAAGAACTTGAGAATCTCAAGGTCGTAAGACGTAAGGAAGTAGCTCAGAAGATTAAAGAAGCAAGAGCTCAGGGCGATTTGTCCGAGAACGCTGAGTATGATGCAGCCAAGGATGAGCAGAGAGAGATCGAGGCACGTATCGAAGAACTCGAGAAGATTCTTAAGAATGCGGAAGTTATCGATGAGGATGAAGTTGATACTGAGACAATCAGCATCGGATGCCGTGTTAAGATCAGAGATATGGAATTTAAAGAGGATCTTGAGTATAAGGTGGTTGGTTCTACTGAGGCTAACTCATTAAACGGTAAGATTTCTAACGAGTCACCTGTTGGTAAGGCACTTATCGGTGCTAAGAAGGGTGAGACCGTTAAGGTTGAGACACCTACCGGCGTGCTTAAGTATAAGGTTCTTGAGATTCAGAGGTCGAACTAATGGGAGATAATAATCAGGGCGGAGCAGGTAACGCTCCCGCTGTTGACTTAAATCAAGTAAGGAAGAATAAGAGAGAGAAGCTTGCGGCGCTTCAGGCAGCAGGCAAGGATCCTTTCGTCATCACCAAATATGATGTGGATCATCATTCGGCAGATGCCAAGGCAGAGTATGAGGAGCTTGAGGCTAAGCTCCTTGCAGGCAGAGCTTCAGTTAATACCGACGGTATGGATGAGGCAGCTGCAAGAGAAGCAGTGAATGCAGACTATAATGAGAGACGTGCGATTATGGATGCATCTCCCATTAATGTGAGCATTGCCGGACGTATAATGCTTAAGCGTGTGATGGGTAAGGCTTCTTTCTGTAATGTGGCTGACCTTAAGGGTGACGTGCAGGTATATGTGGCGCGTGATGCACTGGGCGAGGAACCCTATGGCGACTTTAAGAAGTATGATGTCGGCGATATCATCGGCGTCAAGGGATATATGTTCCGCACACAGAAGGGTGAGATATCCGTTCATGCTACGGAGACAACGCTCTTATCCAAGAACTTACAGCCCCTGCCTGAGAAGTTCCACGGACTGACCAATACCGATCTTCGTTACAGACAGAGATATACGGACCTTATCATGAATCCGGATGTTAAGGATACATTTATCAAGAGGTCCAAGATCATATCATCCATAAGGCATTATCTGGATGCACAGGGCTTCATGGAAGTTGAGACACCTATGCTTGTATCCAATGCAGGCGGTGCAGCGGCAAGACCTTTCCAGACGCATTTCAATGCGCTTGATGAAGATCTTAATCTTCGTATCTCGCTTGAGCTGTATCTTAAGAGACTCATAGTCGGCGGACTTGAGAGAGTATATGAGATCGGAAGAGTGTTCCGTAACGAGGGACTTGATACAAGACACAATCCCGAGTTCACGCTTATGGAGCTGTATCAGGCATATACCGACTACTACGGAATGATGGATCTGACAGAGAACATGTTCCGTCATGTGGCACAGGAAGTACTCGGCACGACGACATTTAACTACGGAGATCTTACGCTTGATTTCGGCAAGCCTTTCGAGCGTATGACGATGATAGATGCAGTGAAAAAATATGCAGGAGTTGACTTTGATGCCATCGCAGATGATGAGGCAGCCAAGGCGATCGCTAAGGAGAAGCATGTGGAGTTTGAGCCCCATCATAAGAAGGGCGATATCCTTAATCTCTTCTTTGAAGAGTATGTGGAGGAGCATCTGATGCAGCCTACATTCATCATGGATCATCCGATAGAGATAAGCCCTCTTACCAAGAAGAAGCCCGATAAGGAAGGCTATGTGGAGAGATTTGAGCTTTTCATCAACGGCTGGGAGATGTGTAATGCATATTCAGAGCTTAACGATCCCATCGACCAGAGGGAGAGATTCAAGGCCCAGGATGCACTGGCAGATATGGGCGATGAAGAGGCCAACCACACCGATGAAGATTTCCTTAATGCACTGGAGATCGGAATGGCTCCTACCGGGGGAATTGGCTATGGCATAGACCGTTTGTGTATGTTGTTAACGGACAGTCCGGCTATAAGGGATGTATTGTTGTTCCCGACACTTAAGTCACAAAACTAAAAATTTCAGTATTATCAAGGCCTTCGGAGTTTTCCGAAGGCCTTTTTTGACCCATTTTGACCCAAAGCAGAATAACCTTTCAGTGTGTGAAAAAAACCGGAATAATATAAGACTTATTCTTTTTTGGTGATAATGCTAATATCGTGTCCAACAATAAAAGGAGGACATGACTATGTGTAGAGAAAAGACTGATTCAAAGGGAAATGTTTTGTTCAGAGGAGAGCGCGAAAGAAATGACGGGAGGTATGAGTACAGATATACCGATCACAGGGGAGTACAGCATAGTGTATATGAGAACAGGCTGCAACAGCTAAGAATGGAGGAGGCAAAGATAGCATACAGGGAACACAAAGGACTTCTGTATGGTCTTAAAGAATTGTTGCTTAACGATGTATTTGATATGTGGTTGCCAGGTAAGGCAGAACTTAAACACAACACGATCAGAGGATACAGGCAGATTTATGATACGTACATCAGGAATGGGTTGGGAAAGAGAAGTATTGAGGATATCAAGACACAGGATGTCAAACTTTATTATTCTTCTTTGAAACTGGAGAGGAGTCTGTCTGTTGAGTCAATTTGCAGGATACAGAACGTTCTGTTTCAGGTGTTTCAGTATGCATATGACAGTGAGCTCATATGGAAGAATCCTGCTTTAAGGGCAACAAAGGAACTGAGAAGGAACCATCCTAAAAGGGTAAGTATGAGAGAAGGATTAAATGAATCCGAGGCGGAAAGATTGACTGATTTCATCTTGAATTCACCGAAATTCTGCGACTGGTATCCTGTCATCTATATAATGATCCACACCGGCATGAGACTCGGAGAAACTATATCTCTCAGATGGTGCGATGTTAACTTGTTTGAAAGATATATAGATGTCAATCATGATGTGACCTATTACGCTAAAGAGGGCGAAAGGGCCGGATACCACGCATCGGATGGGACCAAGACTGTTGCCGGGATAAGGAAGATCCCAATCGATGAAAAAGTTGTTGAAGCATTTATGATGGAACGTAAGATTTTAGAATCAAATGAAATAAAGTGTGTTCAGGAGATTGACGGATATACGGATTTTGTATTTCTGAATAAGAACGGGAAGATATTCTGCCAGTCTTCTATCAATAGAGAACTGGCTAAGATTGTAGAGAGTTATAACTGTAGTATATCTGAAGATGACAATGAATCCCGCGAGATACCGCATATCACCTGTCACAGTCTTCGCCATACCTATGCGACGATCCTATGCGAGAGAGGCGTAAATCTGAAGGTCATGCAGATGCTCTTGGGTCACAAGGACATCTCCACCACAATGGACATCTACACGAGAGTAAGTCGGGACTTTGTATTCAAAGAATATGCTGAGAAGATGAGGTAATCATTTGGCGTTGTCTTTCCAAAGTTGTATCGTTTTCAGCAGCTTCTCTTTTTCGTTATTATTGAGATCACTAATAGCGGATAACAGAGCATTATCAAGAGCGTTCGTTTTATAATCGGGTTCTAAGTTTCCAACCAAAGTATCAAGCGTAACGCCCATAAGTTTGGCGTAGTATATCAACATCCTTAAGGACATTGCGGTTCGGCCGTTTTCTACATTGCTGATATATCCGGGAGTTACATCTAATTCCTTTGCTACTTGGTTCTGTGTAAGTCCAAGGTTTATTCTGTAAGACTTAATCTGTTCGCCATATTCTTCGCTCATAATGTTTCCTCTCATATAAATGCTGATTATATATAAAGTATACAATAGATATTGACAGTAGTCCAGTATACATATAATATATAAACAATACTAAAACTATATATTCATTAAAGCAGATGATTCCTTTTTTTCGAATAATGCGTGAAGTATTGAAGGAGATATAGACATGATTGTAGAGGGAGGTCAGATTATGAATAATGAAATAGTACTGTTTGAAACCAAAGATAAGGAAGTAAAACTTCCGGTTTCAGTTGAGAATGAAATGGTTTGGTTAACTGCTAACCAAATGTCGTTGCTTTTTAATAGAGATGAGAAGACTATTAGGAAGCATGTTAATAATGTATTTTCAGAGGGGGAACTGGAAAAGGATAACAACACGCAAAAAATGCGTGTTGATGGCGTTAAGCAAAAAGTGCCTTTCTATACGCTTGATGTAATCATATCCGTCGGATACCGTGTAAAATCCCAGCGTGGCATAGAATTCAGGCAATGGGCCAATAAGGTATTAAAGGACTATATCATAAAAGGTTATGCCATCAATGATAAACGCTTGCAGGCATTACAGAAGACAGTAGAGATCCAGACTAAGATGCTGGCAAATACTATGGCACTCGAGCAGGAAGATGTTCTTAAGGCCGTGAATATGTATACTCAGGCACTGACTCTGCTGGATCAGTATGATCATCAAGTCATCGTAAAGCCTCAAGGGGCTTTGCCAACCTATCGAATTACATATGAGGACTGCCGTAAGATGGTCAATCATATGGAGGATACATTCAAGTCTGATGTGTTTGGCGTTGAGAAGGAACCAGGAAAAGTTGGAGGAATCATTGCGGCGGTATATCAGGATGTGTTCGGTGGGGAGGTATATCCGACTTTAGAGGAAAAAGCAGCAAATTTGCTGTATTTTATGATTAAGGATCATCCTTTTGTTGATGGATGTAAGAGGATTGCAGCATCATTATTCCTGGAGTTCCTGAACAGGAACAATGCGTTGTTTAAAGAAGGACATAAAGTGATCAGTGACGGTGCCCTTGTGGCAATTACACTAATGATTGCTGAGTCTGATCCAAAAGAAAAAGATATAATGACAGCATTGGTCATGAATCTTCTTAAGATTTAATTAGGTATTATGTGAGAGGTGAATTCTATTGATAGCAATACTTTATGAACCGTTTAGACATTGGTCAGAGAAGGAGGTGCGATTATGATAGTTCGAGAATATGTAGATGACTATATAAAGTACTATCCAGAGCGTTGGAGATGGGAATTAAAAAAAAGCAATGATCAGGCAGAATTATACATGTCAACAAGAGCTCGTAGATGTAAGGAAGTTAATAAAAACAATGACTTGCTCCCGGATTTTTACTCTATTGAGCGCGATGCGGCGCAATTTGAATTGAGTCATATAGAATGGACAGATTTTTTGGGGCTTACATGGATAGGGAAAAAAGGATTACATGCGTATGTTGGCGCTCCGGATTATAAAGGAAGTCTATATTATTATTGTTCTGACGAAGACTATGAAGAATCGGGATATTGTATTTCTGAAACATATGATGCATACAAGCATCATCCACCGATAGATATTTATACCAAAATAAGTGAGAGAGGAACAAATCGTTGGATTGATACAACTAATGTGGTAGATATCAGATATAGATATATCATTAATAACCACTTGTTCAAAGATACCAGTATAGATTTGGTATATAGGGAGGGAGACGAACTGACGGTTTATTCTGATTACCAAAATTTAATCAATGGGTTACTTGAACATGGAAAAGAAGAGTTAGTAAGAAGTTTGTTTAAAACTATGAATGAACATTTTATCAAACTTCGCGAATCTGAAAGGGAAGAAGTACGTGCATTTTATCCGGGAAAAACTGCGGAGGAAATGTTTTTAAGGGAACCTTTATACTGACAGGAGTAAGAATAAACAATTATAGGAACTAGGGAGGTGCGATTATGAAAGTAACATCGGCGTATGCCAACAAAATGCTGAAGAAACTTAATGAGGAAAAGGAGTATTGGATCAACAAAGAAAAAGAGTCCATGCTTTATACTGCATCAACAGATGAGGAACCGGTGATTCCGGATTATGACTACGGTGAGGTTTCTTCAACTTTAGAACAGATTGAAAAGAGAATCTGCAGAATCAAGCATGCCATCAATCAGTCTAATGTTAATTCCGAGATAGAAATCTTCGGGGAGAAATATACAGTAGATGTGCTGCTTGTAAGAATGGCGCAAATCAGTAAAAGGAAAAACGTTCTTGACAGAATGAGAAAGCAGATGCCAAAGACCAGAGTTGAGGATGGGTACTATATGTCCCGCAAAGTATTCGTAGAATATCGGTATGTGAATTATGATTTGGAACGGGTTAAGAAGGATTATGATGAGATTAGCAAAGTGCTTTTTGAAATGCAGATGAAGCTGGATGAGCATAATCAGACTGTAGAGTTTGATGTTGATATTGAGTGAACATTATCCGTGTAGGCGACAAAATAACAGGGATGCATGAAGGACAATTCTTCGTGTTTCCGCAAGGGTTATGGATATGTATGAGCATAAGGTTATGGATTTTCCGTTTTCCGTTATATGTTATTTGTTAGTGTTTAGAGTTTCGGGATATTGAGAATTCCACCTGGATTAAAATACGCCTGCAGAAAACTTGCAGTTCAGAGACGAATTGCTACGCTCGGAAGTACGGTTATATGTGCGTATTTAGTCGATTATTAGTCAGGAATATATAGAAACAACAGAGGAATAAGAATGATCATAGCAGCTCATGCCGGTACCGGCAAAACAAGATTCGCCCAAACCATATCTGATGCGACTGATTTCATATGCATGCCATATAAGTATTATCTGCCGGATGGTATGATGTCATGTGAAGAGTCAGAGCAAATGAAAGCGGATTTAAACTTGGATATTCGAGACAAATGGCCTGACAACTATATTAAGGCTGTAATCAATCAGTACAATGAGAACCGATATGTGATCATACCGCCGGTAATGTCTGTATTGGCAGCATTGCGGAATGAGGAGATCCCGTACATATTGTGTTATCCGGAAAGGGCCGCTAAGGATGAATATGAACGCAGATACAAAGAGCGTGGGAATACAGAAGTTTTTCTGGATATATTCATAGGACACTGGGATGGGTTCTTAGATCAGATGGAATCGGATCCCGGAAAATATCATATTACCATGAAAAGCAATGAATACCTTACGGATCTGCTCCCGCAGTTTGATGAGATCATTAACAGGGAAGAGGAAATGATTTCTTTTGAATTGGATGCTGCATTGCTTGAGAAGGTAAACGAACTATATCGTGAAACAGGATTTACAATACAGACGGTTATGCGCCGGGAACTCATTCGGCTTGTGAAGACCGGGGAGATTCCAAAATATATGAAAGTGGGAGAAAGATTAGATGATATACTAACATCATCCAACTAGGAGGATGTGATAAGTGATACGGGAAGATATGACAACTGGAGAGGTCAAGCATTCGAGATACTATGTTTTAACAATACCGGAAGTATAAAGTCAGCATTGGGGATCAGTGGAGTTAAAACGGAGTGTTATCCCTGGTATAATTCTGAAGATGATAGAAAAGAGCGTGATCAGATAGATATGGTGATTGAAAGAGCTGACAATATCACAAACCTATGTGAGATGAAATATACAAATAAACCATTTGAGGTAGATGCCTCTTACGAACAGCAGCTTATAAGGAAAAGGGATATTTTCAAGAAGAAAACCAGAACATCTCAGGCGTTGAAAATCATAGTCGTTTCTGCCAAAGGACTGTCCGGAACTGCGTATACTTCTTATATATCCGATGTGTTAACGCTTGATGATTTGTTTGAAGGATAGCAGAGGCAAGTCGGTTGTACCAACCGCATTAAGGAAGCTTTGGAGCTGCACAAAAGCGATGAAATCGCTTTGGATTATACCGGGTGGTTATATGAACGATATATGCCACGACATTTTCCGCGCAATACATGAAGGAAAATGGTTAAAAATTGATTATCTGAATATAATGATGAAACCACTCACTATTGTATAGGTATAATATCGTGATAACCTGCACTCGATTTGGGTCGGACAGAAATTAAACCGCAAAGGTAATTCAAGGATTGAATCATATTGTTTGTGATTGATAATAAGCTCGCCGGCCGGCGGGCTTAATTGTTTAACAAGGTGTTCACTCAATCATTTCTGCCGGAGAGGAATAAGGGTGTAGTTCTTAGGGATGAAGTTACAGAGTTCCTTTTATTGTTGATGTTTATAATATGTGTTCATATAATAATAACAAGAAAGCATATGAAACGCACGCAGATAAGAAAGTTGCGTTTCTTGTAGAGGATAGAATCATATGATTAATTTGCAAGGCACAAATAAGGTGAGAGTATTTATATGCTCAAATTGTGATAGTGTAGAAGATAAGCAGAATGGCAATCCAAAATATAGCGTGATGCGTAAATCTCTGAAACTGCTTTTGTTGGTTTTATAGGACTATTAAAACAGCTAAAAGGTCGATATATGATTCTTGATATGATGCAGGTATCTTCTGAATGTAGAGGTCTAGGCATCGGCAGACGATTATTTGAAGTAGGAAAAGATGAAGCAAGAAAAAACGGTGCGGAAGCTTTGTACATATCTGCTTGCTCTTCAGAGGAGACGATTGCGTTTTACAGAGTGATGGGGAGTGATTTGACAGTTAACCCAATAAAAGAAATTGCTGAAGAAGAACCATTTGACCTTCAGATGATGTGCCCTGTGTAAGATTAATTACAGTTTAATGACGAAAGAAGAAAGAGAGTTTTTTATGGAAAAGTATATTGAAGGAAATAAAGCGGCTTGGGAAGAAGCTTTTGATAAAAGGGATGCCTCATGGGGCGCCGATATAACGGAACGTATACAGAAAGAAGACTATCCGTTTTTTGAAAAGGAAATGGCGGATGCTTTGAAAAACATGGACACGAAAGGAAAGACGATCGGTCAGTTTTGTTGTAACAACGGTCGAGAGCTGCTTTCTTTGGTGAAAAGCGGAAATGCCTCAAAGGGTGTTGGATTTGACATTGCTGAAAACCAAGTGGCTTTTGCAAATGAAAAAGCAAAAGAATTGAACCTGCCTTGTATATTTGAAGCTGTGAATGTTTATGATATTGATGATCGTTTCAGAGAACAGTTTGATATTGTGATTATCACTATCGGAGCACTATGCTGGTTTGAAAATCTGAATCGCTTTTTTGAAATCGTGGCAAAATGCATGAAACCCGGAGCAGTGATCGTGCTTAATGAACAGCATCCCTGCACGAATATGCTAGCTACGGAAGGCGATGCTGAGTTTGATCCTGAGCATAAGATGGAATGTCATTTTTCTTACTTTGAACATGAATGGACCGGGAATGGCGGCATGTATTATATGACGCTGAAGAACTATCATTCTAAGACTTTTACCGATTTTACTCATTCATTGTCAGAAATAATATCCGGAATGTGTAATAACGGAATTGTCATCACCGGGCTAAAGGAGTTTGATCATGATATCAGCGGTGGGTTTTCCTCAATAGATCATAGGGGTTATCCACTGTCAATGATCCTACAGGGAAATAAACAATAAATTACAGGATAAATGGTTAAACAAATCGCAGTTTGTGAGGATGATGCAAATGAATTACAAGGTAATAGACAAAGAAACATATTATAGAAAAGGTGTGTTTCGTCACTTCTCAGAAGATTGTAAATGC
>CACYWQ010000001.1 GCA_902778165.1 uncultured Lachnospiraceae bacterium | reverse complement strand
TATTTCCACGTCTTATCTCTCTTTCGATGAACTTAACGCAATCATCAACAAGCCATCTGACAGGCCTGTCAGATAACCCTGAGCTTGCAGCGTTTTCCTTGGCCCAACCGACCATTCCTTTGGATGCATCGACATGGGTCACGTGTGCACCCGCCTCAAGTGCGGATATCGTTGCTCCGCCCGTGTAAGCGAATAAGTTAAGGATCTTAACCTGTGAGTCGCCACCATTTTTACCTATTCGGGATCTTATCTTATCTGCACACCAATCCCAGTTAAGCGCTTGTTCCGGGAATAGTCCCGTATGCTTAAATGAGAAAGGTTTAAGATTAAACTTAAGATTCCTGTATGATATCTGCCATTCTTCGGGAAGTTTATGAAACTCCCACTCACCGCCGCCTGATTTGCTGCGATGATAATGGCCGTTGTACTTCTTCCATCCGGGATCTTTCTTATCCGTATCCCATATTACCTGCGGATCCGGGCGGATAAGGAAATAGTCTCCCCATCGCTCAAGTTTCTCACCGTTTGAAGTATCTATTACCTCATAATCTTTCCATTTATCTGCAATCCACACTTATAACACCTCTATACTACTCAGCAAACATCGCACTGTAGAATCCGTCCGGACTAGGATTATGCCATATATGACTAGCCTTATTCTCATATACCGTGTATTCTCCGACCGCTCCGCATCTTATAAGGCCGTACTCCGTCGGATCACCGTCAATAGTCTCATCTTCTGAGACGATCACATAATCACACAGATAATCCGTTGCGCACTTAGCTAACTGCTCTGCAGGCAGATAACCCGATGAATACATATCATACAACGCATTGTCGGCCTTCTTCCAACTATCCACCATACTGTCTCTTCCGAAAGGTAACATTATATTGATCGTATACTGTCTTACATAATGAACAAGCTTAGGGGGGAACGCTACAAATATGCGTTCATCCTTATCTTCAGGCTTAACCATATCACATAAGCTTATTACTTCATTTGGTATGTGATATGCATTCTCAGCCTTAGTAAATACCATACCGTTGTATGCATAGGTTCCGCTTAGAATAATGATAAGGCACATCAAAGCCACACCAAGTCTTAAGTTGGTACCTATAACCTTAACCGCACTGTATGCTATCACGGCCGTCATCGGCAACAGCCATAAGATTCTGTAATACGTACCCTCATCAAGCATATTGTATGCCATATAGAAATACGGAACGAAGAACAGTACCTGAAGAACTGTCGGAACAACCACAAATAGCAGACGAAGATTCTTATCTTCCTCCGTAAACCACAGATACAATAAAGCCGCTATAAATAAGAGGCAGAAGTATCCGGTTCCGTTATATGCTTTGAAGATTTCAACAGTCTCAGCCATATGCATCCTCTACAGAAGTATATATATTGCTCCGTATGCCACAAGGGGCACACAGGTGATCATCAGTTTAAGCGCTATCTGCACATCCTTCTTGCATATTGCAAGAGTCACTCCATATACAGCCATCATAAGGGCCACTAAGAACACGCTTGCCGTCGAACACATAGCTGCCGCTATACTTAAGAAGAACAGTACAATCCAACAACCAAACGTACTTATCTCAGACTCTTCATCCTTACGAAACAGCACAAGCATAATCCACCCTATCGTTATAAGGATCAAGTTAGCAAGCATGGATTTGCCCTGCCAGGTTCTTGTAAGCATGAATGTCGTCTGGGTATATATGGACACATTACCGAAAATATACATGAAACTGACAAAGAGCATAAATGCAGCGCATCTTCTACTGTCTTTGCCGAACAGTACTCTCGCGTAATTATAATAGACTATGTAGATAAGCGGAATTAAGATTATCCCGATTATGGAATGAGCTATGATTGTCGGATGTATTCCGCTTACTCTGCCAAGAAATGCTATCCAGATAGGTACAGATGCCAATGCATGTCTTAAATCCATGGAAGTGGATAAACCTGTATAAGGTTTGATCCTGTATAGCATATTGGTTTGCTCTGCCAGGACCGACTGAACCACATAATATGCATCATCCCCGTCAAAGGACTGCAGACACACATACATTATCACCTGGAATAGAATACTTAATCCGACTATGATCCACAGGACCATGTTCTCATCGAATTTAAGAACAATCTTCTCGCTCTGCGGCTTCTTATGGAAGTTATAGACTATGAGTCCTGCCATCGCAAATGCGCATTCGACTCCTAAATATATACCCACAATCTTGGGGAACCCGTCAGGAACAATCACCGTCACCGGCACTGAGATAAGTTCAAACAGTCCAAGGGATAAGACGAATCCGAAGACATAGATCATCGGCATCGTCCTAATCTCCTTGTCAACAAATGAAGCCGGGAGCAGTCCGATACAATATGGAATAACAATCAGTATTATGATAAGCGCCAAAGCTTTCGTAATCATAAATCTATACTCTCATAATCATAGTTATAGGCCATGTCCTTTAAGGCCTTAAGTTCTTCATCCAGATTATCAATTGTCACCTTACGCTTGCCCTGTGACATGCAATCCACCATATAATGGCACACTTCAGGACTGTAGTGAGTGTGGTCCGCATAATTATCGAAATTACATACGACATCCGTGTCATTCTGGAAGAAATATACTTCCACATTATCATATTCAAGCAGACGTCTGGTCATATAATCATATTTATCCGCTATCTTATCTATCTGACCCTGCCTGTATGCATCATACCAGTACAGAATGCTGTATGGCGGATAGAATACAGTATACATCGTATCAGGATGTGCTTCAATATAAGGAATAATGTTGGCATTAAGATTAGCTTCAATACCCGCTATGTATTCCTCTGTCGGAGTTGTATCGATCACTTCAGGCGCTGGTGTATAATATAGCCTTACATTTGCCAGATTATAATGCATGGGTTGCCACCAGGGCTTATATATCATATTCCACTCTGAAGCATCAGACCTATCAATAAGGGGTTTGATCACATAGTCAAGCAATACTGTCTTATTCCACAGATATTTTACGTCATCAAACAGATTATCGTCATATATATAATCCGTCACAGGGAACTTGGTCTGATTAATATCCGATGAATAATTAAGCTCATCTATACCAAGAAACACCCTCTTAACATCATCGCCCTTGGCATTAAATATCTTATCCATTATTATGGCCTGGTCCTTGGGATAGGCACCGTTATAACTTAACTTCTGCGTCTTAAGGCCCATTTCTTCATTAAACCAGTCGGTATCGAATGCCACTGTCATAGACGAACCAAGCAGCACACTGTCATAATCCATATGAGCTGCAAGCCCCGGATTCATATCAACCTGATCATCCACCACATACGGAAAGTCCTTAAGGGGTGCATGGTAATGAAAAAAAGGGTCGACTACAGCTACGGCTGTCGCGGGTATAAGAAGGCCCGCAGCAATCGTCGCAATCAACGCTATTATGAAGTTGCGCTTACCATTCTCTGTCATATTTTATCTTTGATTGCTAGAAGTTAAAATATAAAAACGTACTTACTCCTGAAAGGGATAATACACACCAAGCGAACAATGCCCCAAGCAATATTCCGTTTAATATATTGTATTTTATCTTTCCGGAGATTTCTCTTGCGCTGGGGGCAAGAAAAACTATCAGTGTTGCGAATAATCCAAACAATGACATTACAATATATCTGCTGAAGGCAAATCCGGTTAAATGTGCAGCTTTAAGCACATACCAGAATTCGCCTGAGTTAAAACCATTCAGGAATTCATCACCGATACGGCCGATTCCGCCTGCCATAACACTTGTAAGCATCTGACATCCCACTGATACACTTGGTGCTCTGAAGAATACCCACGCAATACTTACGAAAACAAAGGTTATCACATGAGACAGTACTCCGGTGCATGATGACTCATTCTTACTGTTTTTGATTATCAGTCTTGTAATCACGTACATCACACCGTGCATACATCCCCATAATATAAAGTTAACACCTGCACCATGCCAGATTCCGCTGATCAAAAACACAACTAACAGATTGATATAAGTTCTTATATTTCCCTTTCTGTTGCCACCAAGCGGTATATATACATTACGGGATAAGAACTTATTAAGAGTTATATGCCAACGACGCCAGAACTCTATGATATTACGCGATTTATACGGTGAATCGAAGTTAATCGGTATCTCAAATCCAAATATTTTTCCAAGACCCAAAGCCATATCGCAATATCCGCTGAAATCAAAATACAATTGCAGAGCATAGAACAATATAGCCAACAGAGCTTCTATTGAATTAATTCCACCTATTACGGCATCATATGCATAATCAACCGCCACTCCAAGGGTATCCGCAATCAATACTTTCTTAGATAATCCCAGGATAAAAAGTGTAATTCCTTCTATGACTTTATCAGGCTTACCAAGACTCCTGTACTGCGGCAACATGCTCTTACCGTCGGCAATAGGTCCTGCTATAAGCTGAGGGAAGAAACTTACAAAAAGTGCATAATCAATAAAATCACATTCTTTGATTTCTCCTCTGTACACATCCGCAATAAACCCGATCTGTTGAAATGTAAAGAAACTGATTCCAAGGGGAAGCAGAATATTTCTAAGGGGATAGTCAGTCTTAAATATATGGTTACAACTGTCTATTAAGAAGTCCGTGTATTTAAAATATCCCAGCAGCGCAACATTACCAAGTATTCCGATTATTAACGGGATTCTTCCGGAATTCATGGGCCTTCCGGCGCTGTCAGCATTGCTATTTACACATGAATCCTCATCTGACATAGCACGTATTATCAACCGGTATATCAGATAATTAAATAAGATCGACCCGATCATTATAGCCAGATAGCTCAGGTTAAAATACCCGTAGAACCATAACGAGAATCCGATAAGCCACATCTTGGCTGCAATCGGAGCTCTGTTTTTAAGCAGATAGAATCCGGCCACGCATATCGGCAGAAACAGGAATATGAATATGTATGAATTAAACAGCATATTCCCTCCGTTACCTACCTGTCATCGTCCAGATCAAAATAGAAGTCTTCATCTTCTCTATTAACCATATTGACCCTTACCAGAACAAATATAAGTACTGCTACTCCTCCGGCAAGTATTATCGCAAGCATCATGAATAACATCGTATTGCTTCCATTCTGAGCGATCATCTGTTTATCCGTAAATGTGATCACATAATCGGATGCATGACTCATATCAAATGTAGCATTTCCGGTAGGATCCGTCTTAACAGATTCGATAAGTTGCAATTTCTCATCATTAGGATTGTAGAAATACAGGTTGGCATATTTGCCTGCGTGCTCTTCACCCGTCTGCACGGTTAACTTAGCATCAAATCCGAATTCTCCGTCATAAGCTATTGACATCGTCATATAATCATCGGTCTTAAGCTTAGATATAGCCTTATCAGGAACCTGCGCCTCACCGAATGTCACTGACATATCGATCATCTCTGCTGCAGATTCATCGGAATCCGATATAGTCCAACTTGCTCCTTCGCCGGCCTCTATTGTGATATCTTCATGTTTATCTTCAGACTCTGCCACAGATTCCGGCTCTTTAACAGGCGTATTCTCTGTAGACTCCGCCGGCGTCGATTCAGTCTCTGTAAGTTTCTTATCCTCTGTAATATCTGCTTTCTCTTCCACAGCCGAAGTGATCGCAGGCTTTATAGCCGGCTTATCTGCAGGTTTAGTCTCAGCAACAGCCTCTGCTGCCTGCGTCTGTGGTGTAACGGCAGCCTCTTGTTTATCCTCTGTTTCCTGCTTTGCACTCTGCGTAACCTTCGGTTGCTCTGTAGGCACAACCACCTTGGTTATCTGTGGTTTGGCACTTGTCGTTGGAGCCGGCGCTACCGTGGCTGTCGGAACTGCCGTGGGTGTTGGTAATACTATCTTTGTTACCTGCGCCACTACTTTACCACCGGATGCCGCTGTGGGTGACGGGATGACTGTGGGTGTCGGTGTTACCGTTACTATAGGAACAATAGTCGGCCTAGCGATCACCGTGGGCGTAGGTATGCTTGTAGGTGTCGGAATAACCGTGGGCGTAGGTATACTCGTAGGTGTCGGAATGGCCGTAGGCGTTGGCACACTCGTTGGGTTCGCAACCGCTGTAGGTGTAGGCACACTTGTAGGTGTCGGTACTACCGTCGGAGAGGGAATCCTCGTAGGTACGCTTGTTGGCAACGGTGTCACTGCAGCCGTCGGTGTATATACGTAGTCACACCTGTCGCACTTATTACCGACCATATGGTGTCCGAGTGCCGCCGACTCCTCTGTATATGAGTCACCGCATGAGCAGGTATAAGTCTTAACTCCGGCCTCTGTGCATGTGGCTGTATCAGAAGATAAAGTATACTCATGGCTGTGTTCCTGAAGTGTAGGTTCCTCATAACCGCACCTTGTACACACTCCGTCCACCATATTATGGCCGTTTGTGGTACAGTCTTCTTCTGTTACCTGTTCTGCAACCTTAAGTCTCTCTGTTTCACCACATATCTCACATTCTCTTGTGATATATCCGCCATTTGGTTCACTCCACTCCGAGAATCTGTGTTCTGAGCAAACTACTTCAACAGGAATCTCTATATCTTCAGTGGGCTCATAATTAGCCTCGTCCAAACAATATACAGCTTTGTATTTGTATGTTCCCGCCTTGGCAGATACAGTCATGGTCGAATCATCCCACTTAAAGTTATTAGGCAATGCTGCTGCGGATAACTCGCTTCCTGCTGCTACCGAAATATCAGAAGGGATCTCTATGTCATCTACAGATATCTTGGCTTTATCTACCGTAACATCAAGCGTCATAATAAGACTGTTGAATCTACTGTTGTCCGGACTGTATGTAGCTGTATAACCATTATTCTCAACTGTCGGAACAATACTGTCATCTGTCCATGCAAATTCATCGGGAAGATCTATACTTGCAAGTGTTGCCTCAGGGTCATATGTAACGCTTAAATCCGGTCTGTCTACATCGCCCATTGCAATATCTGCCTTAATTACCGATACCAGACATGTAGTACTTCCGGCGCTTCCTGCCTTACATGTGATGGTCGCACTTCCCGGCTTCTTACCTGTTATGACACCGTTGTCATCTACGGTTGCAACAGATTTATCCGAACTTGAATATACATATTCATAAGCCTCACATAAGCCACCGTTAATATAAGGAGTGAGAACAGCGCTCTGCTCTACCGGCAGGTTCTCCACTTTATCCATATTGACAGTAAGCACATCCGGTGTATCAGGCTTATTGGATCTGCCTGATGGCATATTATTGTATACGGGAATTCTGAATACGAAAGGAGTTGATGATAACAGTCCCGCTGCCTTATAACCCTTATAAGCCGATGCAGACTCATTATACGGAGCAGCTATATTCTGCATATACTGATGAGTAAGTACCCCGTAATAACTTGCATCAACATCGAATTTCTGGAGATAAAGCGTATCCTGACCTTTGCTGATATAGTTGTTATTGATAAACTTAACTCCACCTTCAAGTGCTGCAAGTCTGCTGTTCCATCCTTTATCTACAGCATAATCAAGTCCGCCGCGAATCGGATTGGACGCAACTGCTCCTACATTATAATAATTGTAATATCCTTCATATCCCGGATATGTACCGGATATAAGCGGCGATGTGCCCTGAACGCCCTGTTCCTGAAGAACTCTGGCTGCCTGAAGAATAGGGCTGATATTGTACCTTGCGGCCAATGACATGAATGTCGATGCATAGGATACATTTGTGCCGGGTATTCCACCTGACATAAATGATCCGTTTAATATCTTCTGAACCGAACTCTCGGTATGATATGTCTGATTATATGTCTGTTGCTCAAACATAAATATATGGGTCTCATCCAAGAAGTTTCTCGGATCCATATAGTATGCTATGATTCCGTCCGTCGCATATGACCATGAACCGTCATATTTGGACTCTATCCATGAACTTAAACATGACTTCGTCCATATAAGGCTGTATTCACCTCTGCCTTCACTTGCTACGGAAGACGAGAAATCAAGACCTGTATTCTGCTTAACAAATATCCAATCCGGATGTGCCTTCTTAAGATCATACAGTGCATCACGATAACTTCCCGGGAAGGCTTCGATATCCGCACAATCCGTCACAGATGCAGTCTCTTCTCTTTTAACTGTGGTGACATATTTATCTTCCCAATCAAGCAATCTGGCATCGGAACAAGCAAGGAACTCTCGTTCAACATAGCCTTCGAGATTGCCTGAATCGCTGGTATATCGAACCTTATACCATATATTACGGCCGGAATCGGCATCAACTCCGATTATATACAACAACTGACCTGACGCAACCGTTGCAACAGAATCGCTGTATGCATCCGCATCATGTCTTATAGTATAAGCATCCTTAAGATATACAAGCGCAGGTATCTGACGTTCTCTTACTATTCCGCTAAGAGCCGATTGCGCATCACTTAACTTGGATATGACATAATTGGATTTCTTAACAGCTGCCTGATTGCCTGCCGCATATGCAACAATAGCAGCTCCGAATACGGATGAAATAACGATCATAATACCGAGAATAAGAGCCGTTATTCGATACCTTATATCAACAAACTTAAAACTGTTCGTTTCCCTGTTATTAACACGTCCTAACGAATTCATACGATTACGTCCTTTATACAGTCTATAAACCTCTATATTCTCTGTACCATTCGGTAAACTTCTTAACGCCGTCCTTCATATCTGTTGAAGGGCTGTAATCAAAGTCCTTCTTAAGCTCAGATACATCCGCATACGTCTGATAAACATCTCCGGGCTGCATGGGCATAAGATTCTTATCTGCCTTAATGCCGAGCCCATTCTCAAGCTCAGTTACAAAATCCATAAGCTTCTCAGGTTTGCCACGACCTATGTTATATACCTTATAGCAGGCTCCGAGATCATCTTCATTAGGAGGCGTACACAGAAGCTTATATACACCTGTCACAATATCATCTATATAAGTGAAATCTCTGTACATGTCGCCGTTATTGTATATATCAATCGGCTTACCGGCATTCATAAGGTCTGCAAACTTAAACGCAGCCATATCAGGTCTTCCCATGGGTCCGTATACAGTAAAGAACCTAAGGCCCGTTGCCTTGATTCCGTATAACTTACAATACGAATATGCCATAAGCTCATTGCTCTTCTTGGTGGCAGCATACAGAGATACAGGTCTGTCTACCTGATCATCTACGCAGAACGGAACTTTCTTATTACCACCATATACGGATGATGAAGATGCATATACAAGGTGCTTAACCTCATGATGTCTGCAACACTCTAATATATTGGCAAATCCCACAAGATTGGACTGAATATATGCATCCGGATTCTCTATGCTGTATCTTACTCCGGCCTGAGCCGCAAGATTAACAACTACGTCAGGAGAATACTTATCAAACACTTCACTAAGTGCAGCCTTATCTGCAAGATCTCCTCTTATAAATGTAAATGTGGCCGACTCTTTGCTTATTGCATTAAGTTCAGCAAGTCTTCTCTCCTTAAGCGAAACATCATAATAGTCATTCATATTGTCATAGCCTATGACGCTTCCGCCGGATTCCATTATTCGCTTGCTTAAGTAATATCCGATAAAGCCTGCCGCTCCGGTAACAAGATATGTGTATTTAGGATTAAAATCATTCATTGTTTCTTACCTCGTCTGTTTCCTTTAATCTATTGCACTTACACGCCTTATGGCGCACATATTAATCATGACCACACCTATTGGTAGACATAATATCCCATAATCTATAACATCATACCACATATAGCGTTTGATTGCCACTTTTTTGTCTATATATAGGAAAAGGACTGCTGCCCGAATCAGGCAACAGTCCCCAAACTCACATTATTATCTTGAATCCTAACGGCCGATACTGTAGTACTCTACGCCGGCATCTTTCATATCCGACAGGCTGTAGAGATTACGTCCGTCGTATACAAGCGGTGTTCGCATTAGTTCCTTATACTTAGCGGGAGTAACAGCCTTAATCTCGCCCCACTCAGTGAATATAAAGCAGATGTTAGCGCCCTCAAGGGCCTTCTCTGGAGAATCCACATAAGTTATCGATCCTCTGTCTATCTTACCCTCAGGGAATTGCAGTTTGGATCTGGGAATTCCCGCAGGATCATATGCATATATATCTGCGCCCTGTTCAAGCAACTCCTTAATATTAACAGAAGAAGGCGCTTCTCTAAGATCATCAGTTCCTGCTTTAAACGTAAGTCCGAGAACCGCTATCTTAAGGCCACTAAATGTAATCATTCTGTCCTTAGCCTTCTCAAACAATCTGAGTTTCTGCCTGGTATTAACATCCACACATGCCTCAACCGTCTTAAGCTCATATCCGTTCTGTCTGGCTAAGAATTTAAGAGCCTTAGTATCCTTGGGGAAACAGCTTCCGCCGAATCCTATGCCGGCATTTAAGAACCTCTCACCGATACGGGCATCATAACTCATACCCTTGGCAACATCTTCTATATCCGCACCGACAAGTTCACAGAGATTAGCTATATCATTCATATAACTTATCTTAAGTGCAAGGAAATCATTACATGCATACTTAATCATCTCAGCGCTTCTTCTCTTAACCGATACAATAGGAAGGCCAAAAGGTTCATATATCTTCATAAGCTTAGCTTCTGCTTCCTTTGATTCGGTGCCGATGATTATTCTTGCAGCATGGAGTGTATCATGAACAGCCGTGCCCTGCGCCAAGAACTCCGGATTGGATGCAACTTCTACCTTAACATCTCTTACTAAGAAATCCTTGATAAACTGCTCAACCTTATCATTGGTTCCTACAGGCACCGTTGACTTAACAACAACCAATACGTCATTTTCTACATTCTCTGCAATCTGTCTGCACACGGTTGCGATGAAACTAAGATTGGCACTTCCGTCAGGCATCTCCGGAGTACCGACACCGATAAATATAGCCTCGGCATTCTTATAAGCTGACGCATAATCCGTGGTATAATGCAATCTTCCGGTTGCATTATTCTTCTTCATAAGTTCCTCAAGGCCTTCCTCATATATGGGGGATACACCCGATTCCATGAGTTTGACCTTGTTCTCGTCTATATCCACACATGTAACGTCATGTCCCTTCTCCGCAAAGCACACACCCGCTACAAGTCCTACATATCCTGTTCCTGCTACCGCAATCTTCATTACCGTCTGTCTCCAATCTTATTTAATACCGCATCAGCTACATCGTCACTTCCGCTTAATCTGATAAGATCAAGTTCGAAATCCTTTCTGTCACGTCTTGCGATGTTCTGCAATATCATTCCCGCAAAGAAACTCTGTACCGCAGCAAGCCCTACGAATCCGCAGACAATGAGTGTCGGGAACCTCTTTACCAACCCTGTCTCCCAATACTCAATGAACACGGGAATAAAGAATCCGCAGGCTATCGCTACCAGTAATAGTGCCAACAGTCCGAAGAATCCGAACGGTTTATACTCTCTATAGAGTCTTATTATTGTAAAAATAACCTTCATTCCGTCTGAATAAGTATTAAGCTTACTCTCAGATCCGGCCGGTCTGTCTCTGTATTCCACAATAACATTCTCAACCTGCATGTTATTGCTTACCGCATGAATCGTCATCTCAGTCTCAATCTCAAATCCCTTACTCATTACAGGGAAAGTCTTAACAAACTGATAACTGAAAGCTCTGAATCCGGTCATTATATCCTTGATATCACACTTAAATAATGAATTGATGCTGCCACGCACCAGGGAATTACCGAAGTTATGGAACGGACGCTTATTCTCCGTAAAATATGTGCTGCTGAGTCTGTCTCCAACCACCATGTCCGCATTGTGATTAAGAACCTTATCGACCATCTCGGCTGCATATTCCATTGGATATGTATCATCACCGTCTACCATTATATAGGCTTCGGCATCGATCTCACGAAACATCCTTCTTATGACATTGCCCTTACCCTGCATGTATTCATATTTGATAACAGCTCCGGCTGCCTTGGCCAATTCCACGGTTCTGTCAGTGGAATTATTGTCATAAACATATATTGTTGCCTCAGGAAGTGCTGCCTTAGAATCGCGCACCACCTTCTCAATAGTCTTCTCTTCGTTATAACACGGTATAAGTACTGCTATCTTGTCCATTTAATTCTCCATAGAATGAGTTATGAATTCAACTTTACATATAATACCATAAAAACGTGTATCTTTGTAGTTATTCACTGCATTTGTCAATTATTTCTTCATTATCAGGTATCGTGATCCTGTATCTGATATCTTCAATGCCTCACTAAGTTTATAAGCAACAGAATCATCATATCCACCTTCTGAAGCGACAACCTCTGCATCGGATTGCAACATGCAGATATAATCAGAACCGTAGTATCTCTCACACAAAGAGTTCCACGTATCATCAGGCAACAATTCTCCGGAATAGACATCAGGGCGAGTCCAGCTGCTTCTGAAATCCATAGGATTCCATATAATCACGCTCTTAGCGGGAATCTCCGAATACGCCTCATTCCAGACTCCGGTGATTATATCGTAGTAAGTCTTATCATCACGTTCTATATATAGTGCTCTGCTATTATCAATAATTCCGTCTAAAAGCGCAACAGCAATTACAACACCCGATGCACAGATGACCACATTTAACAGATTGTGTCTCGTTGTCTTCGAAGCGATATCCTCTGACTCATTTTCACAATCGGTTCCACTTCCAAAGCGTCCAAGCAACAGTCCAATTAGTCCTATTACAAGTAACACTGTTGCCGGAGCAAAGAATCTGAAATAGAATGTGTCCATGCTCGAACGGTATCTGATTACCGTAAATATCACATAATACATGGCGGCAGTTACGACAAATACCATGGATGGCATGCATATCGCCTTAACAAAAGGCAATTCTATAATGCATATAACAATCAATACTATCAGAAGGGCCACCACTGCAAGCACCAGACCGGCCTTTAGAGCGATATTCATATTCACTATCACGGCAGGAACTTCCACAGTGAATACATTAAATACTTCCGTCACAAGACTGTTAATAAGGTCTATCGTAAGCGTCCTGTAGTCATCCCACCATGTACCTCTTGCCACACCTGTAGGATTGCCGTTTCTAATCTTGTTCATCACAAGATATGCGAATGCAAGAATTCCGCTTATGCCAAGACATACCGTCATATACACGGACTTCTTTCTGTTTTCATCCCGCACAAACAGTATAACAACGTATGCTCCCGCGACAAACCACAAGAATATCCCAAAATATCTGGTTAAGAATGTCGCCAGAGCGCTTGCCCCGAGACCGACATATACTAAGGGTGAAGGATCATCAGTGCCTACTATTTTTCCAAGGCAGAGCACAAAGATCATCATAAATAAGATAAATGGCAACTCACTCCATGTGTGATATGCAATGCCTGCAAATCCGAGATTAAGAAGGGCGAGTGAATATATCCATGCCTTATCCTTAAATGCAAGATACAGAACAAGAAGGATCAGAGCCAGCAAAATAAATGTCACGTACTTACTTGCCAAATAAGCATTGGCACCCGTAACCAACATCATTCCCGCTATCATCGCAGGATAGATTATGGGCCAATTGGCGAAATGGCTCTTATATCCGGCCAATCCTTCATAAGAGAATCCGTTGCCCGCAACAAGATTAACAGCCTCTCTTAAATATCCGTCAGAATCCGCGGTAATGTATATTCCGTCTACATAAGCAGTCTTATAGATTTTAAACGATAGGGATGCAAACAATAGAAGCAGGAATAAGACATTAAATATCTTCCCGGCTTTTGTATTTCCAAGAAACAATATAAGCACTGCGACAAATGCAACAACAATTACAACAGGGATAAGACAAGGAAACTTATATGCCAAAGTGATACGTCTGTCACTTTGGATCTTAAATCCCATGGATATACCCGGCTCATAATCATCCACTTTCATGAAATACGGCTCGCATCCCACAGGAGTGAATTCAAACGAATACAGATGTTTATCATGCATCAGAAAATCCGCAGATACCGATGACCAAGAACCGGTCTTAAGTTCAGATAATAATACATCTCCTTCCCACACAGGCGCAGAGTCTGATGACAGAAGGTCTACAACCCTAATATGTATTGACGGCTCTCCTTGTACAGTCTCTGCTGTCTCCGCAGACTCTATAGTCGTATCGTCAGAATCTATATCACCTTCCATATTCACCATAAGAAGTTCAAGGCTTTTAACAGACATATCTCTGTCAGCCATATACATACACTCATAAGGCTGACCCTCTGTTAATTCTTCATATACAGGGGCCTGGCCAAGCTTAGGAAACACTTCTTCAAGCTGATAGTCCGTTCCATACGGCCTTAAGAAGAGTAATATCAAGACTGCGGCGAGCACCGTTACCGATACCGCCGCAATTGCTTTATTTCTGATATTTAATTGTCCTGTCTTGATAACAGATGACATTATCTAACCTCCGGCTAAGCACTCTGTGCAAGCCATTATAGTCTATTAACCAAGCAACTTCTCTGCCAGTTTGACTGCTCGCTCAACCGTCACATCGGAATTAAAGTGATCATGCTCACCCCAGCGTCCGAGTCCATAGATATGTGACTTGGCTGCAAAATCAAGAATCTTACCTATAGCCTGAGGCTTGGCAATAGTATTAACCGGATACGCATATTCATTGTGGAAGTTGATTCGCTTATCCTGTGATTCAACAGCCACCTCACCGTCAGTTGTCTGGTCCTCAGTTATTGCAAGCTGATCATAATTATCATAGCGCTCGCTTCTTGTCTCGCTCCAACATCCCTTGGCGCCCTTATAGAAATTACCTCTGACAAGGATCCTGTGATAACTTAACTCCTCATCCGGATAATATATCCACTGAGCATCCGTGTCAGGAGCATCTTCTAAATATGTGATCTCAACGGATGTCTTCTTAAGGATCTTTATACTGTTTTTGATGATCGAAGGAGCCCACATAAGTTCCATCGTATTCCAAGGCACAGTTACGATAATCGTGTCAGCAGATATAACGCCTCCGTCAGACAGATATGCCTCACAATTCATGCAATCAAGCTTACTTACCGTCTCATTAAGCTTAAGCTTATCGCCAAGTGCATCACCCATCCTTATCCACACTTCGCCGTATCCGTATTTCTTAGGATAATAAAACTGTGCATGCCCGGGTTGAGATCCCATGGCCTTCTTCTGCTTGCAGCTTTCAAGTGTCTCCTCATAACTTACATTGGGAAGTTTCTCAAGCCAATATGTTCCAAGCTCATTTAGATTGCCCCCAAACATCTTACGGTTATACGGAAGCATATATTCTTTGGCAATCTCCGATCCTAATTTCCATGTGATCCAATCCGTGAATTTCTCAGGCTTAGGCTCGCCGGTATTACAGCCTGCATCCGCAATGGATTCTAAGAACCTCTTCTGAAGTGCAGATGGTAATTCCCAGATATTGGCCTCAAAAGGATGATGGAGTTCATATTCCTTCTTCTTGGCAGAGTCTGCATTAGGAAGTAGCGGAATTCTTATCCTTGAATCCCTGTCATAGCGTTCCCACTCTTTCTCAGGCAGATATTCAAATAAGAATTTGCATACCGAAGGACGTCTGACATCCAAGAAATGTCCGCCGCCTATATCAAGGGGAGCGCCGTCAACATCTGTGCTTCTGCACAGTCCGCCCGGTTCTGATTCTTTCTCGATGACAATGAAGTTAGTCTCGCCTTTTTTTAATAATGTATTGGCAAAAGCAAGTCCTGCAGGGCCCGCTCCCAATATCAGATACTTAGTCTTCATATATACCTCTGTGATGACATAAGTGTCATAAGTTTAACTTAAACGTATCAACTACCTTATGCTCATTTTCCTTTAGTTTAAATAAAATCGACAGTGCCTCTGTTACAGACTTTAGCTTAAGCGATGAGGAACTGCCGGTATAATGGATCGGAACCTCGATCGTATTAAGATTCCTGCAGTAGAATCTCATCTCCGTCTGGTACATGTGCCCGGTTGAGAGGAATGCATCCAGATTCATTGCCTTTAACACTTCCGCCTTGAAAGCCTCGAATCCGCTTGTCATATCTTTAAGTCCGGTTCCTAAGACAAGATTTGATAATATCGTTCCGCCACTACTTAATACCCTGCGATACAGTGGCTGCTCGGCAATC
Source organism: uncultured Lachnospiraceae bacterium (assembly GCA_902778165.1). Classification (GTDB taxonomy): domain Bacteria; phylum Bacillota; class Clostridia; order Lachnospirales; family Lachnospiraceae; genus Colinaster. The sequence goes on along the minus strand of CACYWQ010000001.1, from coordinate 380,855 downwards.
CCGCCACCTTTAACAAATCTCGAACCCCAGACGCAGTCATATCCTTCGGCAAGCTTATCAATAAACTGCCCTATCTCTTCAGGCTTATGTGATCCGCCGCCATCCATCTCAATTATCTGCTCGGCACCGTCTGCAAGCGCGCGCCTGAAGCCTTCAAGATAACAGCTTATGACGCCGCGACTCTCCTTATAATATATGCACTTAACTCTGCCCGTATGCTCGTAACTTCTGATTATCTCTGCCGTATTATCCTTGCTGTAATCATCCACAACCGGATACAAATGCAGATTATCATAGGGCAGTGCCAGAATCTTATCAATGACCTCAGCCATCGTAGCGCCTTCATTGGCCACCGGCATTACAATTATCGTCTTCTTCATCTTAACTTCCTTACTATTATTCCTATGGTCACAGGCCATAGCATAAACATTGCAAATGTATATCTGAACAGGCAGAACGCCGGTGTCGCTATCATTATGCTTACCCACAGAAGTATAAGCGGGGTTAAAGCGATGGCGACTGAGTCTTTCCTCTGTTCCGTAGCATCTGCATCTTTAGGGCGAACCATCTTACGCTTATATGTAATAAGTGCCAGGATTACCGCATAGAACTGCATTGCCATGCTTGATAAGATGCATAAAAGCGGTGCCTTACGCATTCCAAGCATTAACTTCTCTATAATACCATACAGCGATACGCCTGTCATTTTCTCTATGATGTCAATTCGGTTTACACCTACCGTATTATCTTCCCATACTCCCTGGGTTGCAACGGTGTTGGTCTGCCCGTACTGCCAATACCCTGCAGTCTGTGCAAGATAAGAGGCAATATAATCACCGGGGTAATGCATAAGCAGCTTGCACCATGTCTTCATATAATCAGAACTGTGAGCGTTAAAATACTCATCATCAAACGCTTCATCGAACTTAAGCGGATCAGTATATCCAAGATCATAAGCCCTTCTTACGTCATCATATGGCATGATAGTTTTAAGTATCTCATCCTGTTCTTTGGTAAGTACAGATGCCACTTCTTCATCTGAATGATTCTTTATCACATAACCAACCTGTTGAAGCGGAACAGATGCTGATTCAGCAAATGACTCAGGCTGCACATTTAAAACGTTATATGATACCGATTTAAATGTCAGGAAAATGATTATGGGTATAACAAATGATATTAGGAGGCCCTTAAGCCATTTATTTCCATTATCTGTTTTTGCATTAGAATCACTGCCGGATATATTATTTGCAGATTCCTTAACTGTAATGATAATAGCAAGAATCGCAATTATCATAAGTCCGTTATTACGAAGCAGCATAACAAACAAAGACAGAATTCCAAGACATATATGGTAGTTCATTACACTCTTTGAATTCTGGACATTTGCATCATTATTAGTAACACCATTCATATTAAATCTGTTGAATTCAGTCAGTTTTAATACAAATACAGCCAATGCACATGAAAACAATACATCTTTTGTGATATAAATCGAATACATTGGCATAAACGGATGCAATGCAAAGAACAGTGCTGTAATACTGCTTAATCTAAGTCTCTTTGCATCTATATTTATTTCCCTGTATTTCACATAGAGGGTGATATAACTGCAGGTAAGCGCAAATACAGTCATATGCACCACCGTAAATACCGCCATGCTGCCCGTTAAACTAAGCCCCGATGTAAACTTAATCACTGCTCCTATAAGTAATGTGAAGAATATAGGATGATGATTGGTCCATGGGATATTGCCAAGTACCATATCAATTGATTCAAAGGTATCTTTGCCTAGATTACCCGGATAAAGAGTCAGATAATACGGAAGCCAGCACAGAATAAATATGCCCGCATAAACCAGTAATTCTTTAGCATGAATTGAAGTTGCGGCAGAGGCATACTCTGACTTTTCAGAGGATTTGTCATTTGTGATAGTACTCTTTTGACATTTATCAATAGAATCATTCTGCCTGTCGATGCTTCTAAAAAGAATAATCATCAACCACGTGACAAAGAGTGTAACTGTGACAAAGATAGGAATGTCTAAAATCGCAAATGGCGTAATTACATCATCCCAAACAAGCATATGTCTTCCGACTGCTACACTTAATGCAAAGATTATTGCCAAAGGAAGAGCATACTTTAGATCTGATTTGATATCATCTGCAGAGTAATCGGTAAGTGATAATGCTCTCTTTAAAGCGAAATCTTTGCTCTTAATCGCGAATTTCTCATATAAGAAATCAAACAGGAAATAGAACAGGATACACAGCAACGGAAGGATAACATCTATCCTTGTTATACCGTAACCTGTTACTACACCTATTATTAATGTGCAGATATATGCCAATATGAACTTGATCACATTTGTAACTGTTTTATTCATTCTTATTATTCTCTAACTGCCTTGAAATTTTCGCATTAACAAATGGCGACTTGACAAATTGAAGAGCCACTCTGACAGTACGAAGCCCGGTGATCCACAATGCAGGATGAATGTTATTAGCCTTAAGTGCTCTAATAGCTTCACTAATTGAATTAACATATGCATCGGATGTTGAATTACTGGTTCCACCATAATACATGGATACCAGCACTTCCGGGACATAGCCCAATCTTCCGCCGGCCTTTAAGATACGCAACATAAATTCATAGTCTGCGGAACAAATATATGTCGTATCATACAAACCATACTTATCGTATGCTGACTTCTTAAGCATAAGTGTAGGATGAGCCGGCATCCATCCGGACCCAATCTTACCTCTGCCCATATGCCAGTATCTGACAACCTTATCACCTTCCGCGTATACAAGATCGCTGTGTGCTCCCAATACCGAATCGGGATTACCACACATACTCTCTTCATCCTCAATTGCTTTAACCAATTTAGATATGGCATCGGGTGTGGTCAGTCTGTCATTCATAACCTGGAGATAGTCACCCGAAGATAATGCGATGGCATTATTAAGGCCTTCATATATACCGCCATCCTTCTTAGACTTACATACGATCGGATATCGTGATGATTCACTGTATTTACCAACAATATCAAGTGTTGAATCCGAAGATTCACTGTCTGCAATACAGATCTCAATGTCATCATAATCCTGCATCATTATCGAATCCAAAGTCTTTGCAATGACACTCTCGCTATTATATGTAGTTAACAAAAGCGATACTTTCTTACCCATACAATCTGATTATTACTTATTCCCAATTATCCTATGTTCCGACATATATTACTGTCTATAAACACATCATTTATCCACGCTGATAGACTTAAAAATATGCAGATACTCATCGGATATGTTCTTAACATCAAACTTATCACATGTCGCAATTATTGAATCCCAATCCCATGGCTTATCAAGAGCTTTTTGTAAGCCTTCAGCCAATGCGTCAACATCACCTTTTGGAATCAGATATCCATTGACGTTATCGACAACTATCTCCGACGGACCTATCGGACAGTCATAGGAAACTATCGGAATTCCGCATCCTATGGCTTCTATCAGGCAATTGGGCATTCCTTCATATTCAGATGATAATGCCACTACATCGGCACCGGAGTACACATTCTCCATATCATTCCTGATACCGTCAAATATTACCGAATCAACTATGCCAAGTTCATCGGCCTTTGACCTGACTGTATCCGTAAGCACTCCGTCGCCAACTAATCTAAGCTTAATATCCTTGTTATTCTTATAAAGTTTGGCAAAGGCTTCAAGCAAATCCAGCGGTCTCTTCTGAGGATCTATCCTTCCTATAAAGACTATCTCTTTGATACCGCTATCCGGTCTGCTCCCTCGTAAGGCGGTTACCTTATCACACAATTCTCTGCTAACGGGGTTATATATCACGCTTAGTCTTTCAGGAACAACCAAACCCTTGTCCGTAAGTTGCTTACCCATACCTTCGCACTGGGCAACTATGTGCTCAACTGATTTAAGATTACTCTGTGCTTTCTTAAGATATTCCTCAACTATCGGAGAGATACCGTCTTCCTTGTCCAAAGATATATTCACGTTATTAAGTACGCGCACCACAAGCGGTGTATTCACTAGATGAAGTGATTTAAGCTTATTCATGATCACAGCCATCTCATTACCGAATATAAACATAAACGAAGGCTTATTCTTACGCACATACCTAAGCATCGGAACGAAACTATAACGCAATCTGCTCACGCCAAGTTCATGCACCGTAATCCCGGAACGCAAGTCTTTGGTGTAGATGTCATTCTTAAGATTAAGCACCACAATATGAACTTCATGTCCCTTATCTGCCCATTCATTCGCAAGGTTGACACAGACTCTCTCTGCGCCACCAATGCCCATATGAGCGATAAATACATGTATCTTCATAGAATACCTCTGTTGGTATATAACTCACTATAATAATCCACTTGCATATTCACATTATACATAGTTGATTCTAATTCCTCATCAACATTTCTGTCTGAATACTTACTAAGCATTGTCTTAATTGCTTCCACCCAATTATCTACCGAATCCTTCAGTGACATCACCCTAACCAAATCCGTAATGATCACCTGCTTGGTTATTGCATCTGAGATTATGCATGGCAGGCCGGAGGCCTGGGCTTCGACGACTGTACCGGGCATTCCTTCGTAATGAGAAGGGAATAACAGGATGTCAAAGGCGCTGTAGTATGGTGCTACGGGACTCTGATTACCGGTAAAGATTACCTTATCTGATAAACCGAGGTTAGAGACTTTGGCTTCTATCTCAGATCTTAGAGTTCCGTCTCCGACAAGCATAAGTCTGTATTTGTCTCCGTTATCTGTTTCGCTTATCTTCTTAAATATATCTATTATAAGATCATGATTCTTGGCATAACGAAAACTTCCGACATGACCTATCAGTATCTCATCATCTGATATTCCATATTGATTACGAATATTACTTCTTGATGTCTCATTATAGACATATTCCTTAACATCTATTGCATTGGGCATAAATACATAATCAGACTTAGGGCCGAATACCGCATCCCCTGCTTCATCAGAACATGCTATCATCATATCGCATTTCTTATAAAGAGAATGGCGAAGAACATTAGTTGCCATACCCTTAAGTCCCGGATCTACGCCCGCACTTCTTGCATGAGCGATAGTAAGGGGCACACCATATCCGGCTGCAATCGGAAGATATATTGAAGCGGTGCTTGTCATATGACCATGCACTGCCGAATACTCACTGATTCTCTTACCGGACTCATCAAAAGAGGAATGAGATGCGAAGAAATCTACACAAGCTTTTCTATAGGTCAAATAATTAACTATACGAAAAGCAGGCAGGTAGTATACCCTGCCGCCCATATTCTCTATCTCTGATTTGTAGTGATTACCGGTACCCTCTGTGACTAAGAAATCAAACTGAATCTTATCCTTATCAATCTTACGGTACAGATCCATCACTCTGCTCTCGGCGCCACCAAGGCTGATGGTGCCAAGCACCTGCAACACTCTTATCATAATCTCATCCAATCCATGAGTCGAAATCTATTATGTCCGGTTCTTCTTTGACAGCCTTATTATCCTGGGGATTCTTATCTGCACCCTTACCGGAACTCTTATCTGCCTTTGATTTTGATTTTATATTAGAATCATCCTTTTTATTCTTCGAATTCCTAATCTTGTCTCTGAGCCCAACAAGAGTATACTTGGCCAGTGCAGTTAAATATTCCCCCATATTTCCGAACAAGAACCTGTCAGCCGGCGGCTCAGTAATATAATCTCCATAATCTATGAAGTGATCTCTTTCTACCTTTAACAGGTCTTCAAATTCCTTCATATCCTTATCTGTCATCGTATTGCAATGCAACACAAGCGTAGTAAATCCATACTTATCGGATATGCATTCGCTTCTCTTACGACTTATAGGATAAAAAGTGAGAGCCTCTGCTCTTCCTGCCTTGCCGACAATTCTTCTGTAGGGACGAACACCGAATCCGTCAGTTACTTTCTTGATTCCCGATGCTAACAATGCCTTAAGTGTGTTCATGTCATAGGTATGACCGGGAGCCATGAAGATATCCGTCTCAATTCCCCATTCCTTTAACTTCTCAAGGCCTTTCTTGATCATATTAAGCTGAGTGAAGTATTGTACTCCTGCAAATTCAGAGAAGTTATTAAGGGGAAATAAGCCCTTCCTATCTGTAGTATACAGATGATTAAAGCCGTGGAGCGCAATGACCCATCCATCGTCTCTAAGAGACTTAAGGTAATCAACCCATGATTCTTCATCTGTAGGGACAGCAGATTTAACAGCCTCGCTCCATTTCTTCACAGGAATATATGAAGCAGTCTTAGCGCCGCCTCCGTTGCGGAACCTATCAAGATTATCATCCTCAGGGTATGGCACTACACCGATAAGGGGCTTAATACCGGCCTTATCAAGTATAGATTTAACTGTAAGGAATCTCTCCCAGTCCATATTCACAGTGATATCATCAAGTCTTATCGCTGTCTTCACTACTTCTCCAATCTTACGGTCGTACTTGCATCAACAGTCATGACACTGCCGTCATCTGCCTTATACCACACATTAAGCGCCGAAGGGTTATACACAGACTTACCGTCTGCACTGTATACAAGGCTCCTTACGGCAGTGATATATTCATATATCTCTATATTGGTCGCATACCAGATATCATCATGATGAGCAAGTCTGTCAGCTGCTTTCTCTATAATCTCCCAATTATCATTTCTGTCAAATTCAAAACTGTGCCCCCAGATATAGAATAAGGGAAGTTCGTAATAATCAGGAAAATCAAGGAATAAGTCTATATGCTCATTAAGTCTCTCATCTCCGTGCCAGGTCGTGGGATGCCACTTAAGAAAATCCGCGGGAAGTTGAAATCCGTGAGTACTGTCAACAGTACGACTGTATACCAAGCCACAGGCACGTGCAACATTTATTATCTCATCATTATATTCGCCGTACGCATAGGATAGACCTCTGACTAAAGATCCTGTCAGTGCCTCAAGTTTAACCCTGTTGTCATGGAACTCGATCATGGCTTCAGACACACTCATCACATTCGGATGCTTATGCCATACACCGTGGCAGGCCACTTCATGGCCTTTATACAGTGAAGCGACTTCGGATGCACTTATATAATTGCCGGAATCGAATTTACCGTCATTTAGGTGAAATGTTCCTCTAAGGCCATGCTCATTAAAGATAGACACAAGTCTTCTGTCACCGATTTCTCCGTCATCATAGCTGAATGTAAGGGCTTTTTCCCTGCCCTCAGGATACAGATATTTGATCATGTATGCATCTCCGTTTATTTGTCTTTGATAAGTACAACTCTGTCGTCCTGCAATATCATCGTCTCACCTCTCGGAATGACAGTATCGTCACCTCTGAGTATCGCAATTATCAGGCTTCTCTTTGGTAGATCGATCTCAGATATACGTTGTCCTGCCCATTTATGGCCTTCCGTAATGTTTACGATCTCACTGACTACATTTTCATCAGTAACATAATCATCCGAATGCTTAAGTCTTGTATATCTCTCCACAAAACCGGCGCTTATGATACCTGTAGGGATAGCTACCATGCCCACACCTAAGAATGCCGTGATTATCCCCAGTATCTTACCGGCAACTGTTATGGGATAGATATCACCGTATCCTACCGTGAGCAGAGCCGATACCGACCACCACATTCCGGAGAAAGCATTCTTAAATACATCCGGCTGTGCCTCATGCTCAAGATTATACATTCCCAGACTTGATGCCACCATCAGTATGAGTACCAGACACGTACTCGATACCAGCTGATTCTTCTTGTCATTTAATACATCTGTTATAACATTAAACGCATCATACTGTGCATTGATCTTAAACAGCCTGAATATCCGGAATACCCGAAGCAGTCTGAATACAACGATACCCGATGGGAATACTAAGGGCATGTAAAAGGGCAGAAATGTCAGCAGATCTATAATGCCGTAGAATGAGAATATAAAACAAACTGCGGCCTTAAGATTTGAATATCCTTTGTCAGGATACAGGTACTTCGATGTCCATACCCTTAGGATATACTCTATCGTAAAGATAAGAATGGTAACCAGCTCGATTACTTCGAAAGCGCCGCGATACAAAGCCATCTCGTCGAATGTATCCGCGAGAGTTACGAACAAATTCAGAATAATGGTCAACACTATCAGCACATCAAACGCATGGCTTATCACATCGCCCTTATTCCCTATCTCTATTATGTTGAATACTCTCTTTTTGTATTTATCCATATGTCCTTCCCAAGCCACCACACTAAATCAATCACGACCGACAGTGGCAACAAAAAGCATCGGCATGCATAACATAAGCGGATAAGCGTATCTTAGATCCGCACATAACGGCGTAGCCACCAACAACGTAAGTGTAAGCGTTAATACCGGTAGATATATGATCATCTTGCCCTTTTTATCTTGCATTACACATATTGCCATACCAAAAATCAGAAGCATAAAACATGCGCCCATACTGTATAAGATTCCGTATACGGGTATCATACCATGAAGTTTGCTTAAGATCTCATCTGTCTTGATACGTATACCCGCTCCGAGAATCGGCTTAGTCTCAAGATCCATACTGTTTGGCATTATACCATAGTACTCAGTCTGTTCGGGTGCCATAGTCGTATAGTATCCCTTGGTCTGATCTATATATGCTCTCAGATACTCATCCGGATATCTTAATCCTAATTTAAGCCATAACGAGATATATTCTGCCTTATGATTAAGGAGATATTTATGATCACCAAACATTACCCACTGTATCACGGGATCCGCTCCACCCGGAGTGTATTCCTCTCTGAGGAAATCTATCGTATTTATCTTAAGTAAAGCCTCTGTCTCTTCATCTGTTAGCTCGTTACCGTCATATACCACCCGCGCAACCTGTTGTAACGGGATAGGAATATTATGGGCAAAATCGCCCGCCTCTACATTATTCGCCCTCTGAATCGGCCCACGCACCAAGGCGACCGCTATAAGAGTTCCGGCTACAATAACTATTGTCGCAAAAACGCGTTTCCTCTGAACCAATTCCCTCACAAGAATCACTATAATTGTCAATATATATGCATACAGCCCGTTATGCCTAAGCAGGCACATAAGAAGTCCGCTTACGGTCAATAATACGATATCTCTTGCTCTGAACCCGTTATTTACAACATATACTCTGTATGCGGTCACAGTCAGTACAAGAACGGCTGCCGCAAACAGCACATCCTTCCACATCGTAATGGAATATGCGAGATTATACGGGTAGAGAACAAAGGCGCACAACATGAGTATACGTATCCTTTTACCCTTCGGATCTGTCGTATCATATCCTTCCGTCATGGATTCGATTGCATAAGCTACAGACACGGCAACTGCCAACATCTGGAAAAGCGTATATGATGCTATACCACCGTATACGCTGTTACTTAGGGCATATCCCACAGAATACAGCGCCTTAATAATCATCGTGTGTATCCACGGATGATGATCGCTGTATACTTTGACTCCTTGAGCCTGCATCAGCTGTTCAAATGAATCCACTGTCAGTGTTCCCGGATGATTCAGTATAAAAAGCGGTAGCATAAATGCAAATATAATCAGTGTATATTTAAGCCATATCTTAGGATTAAAGTTTCCCGTTTCCTGTCTGACCTCAACAAAAAGTATGCGCACCAGGATCGAACGTATCACAAGATACATGGCTATATATAATCCGATTACGGTCAATACCGTATATACCGTTCTAAACAGCGGATTATCCAAATCTCTGTTGATACGGCCGCCCATATATACAACATATAAGGCAGTCCAGATAAATGTCACCGCACTAGACGCTTTAGACAGTTTCTTATTAAAAGCCGCATCGGAACTGAACTTCCCGTGAATCTGCGAATATATCGAGTCCTGCAATATCTCAGTCGGGCCTTTTTTGCCGTTAGGAAGAAGTCCGAGCAACATATATGTACCGGCAAAGATAAGCCCCATAAGGATATCGGATGCAGAGAATCCGCCTGTGTTATATACGGCAAACGTAATAAGATATGCAATTATCGCACGCATCCATTTTTTCATCATCTGCAGAAGAGTTCAACCAGCTCCATCGGACTGTCTATAACATAATCCGGATCCTTAACACTTCCGAATCCGTATGATGCAAATACTATGGGCACACCTGCCTCAATACAGGCATCCGCATCCATCTGAGTATCACCCACATACACGGGATTCTTAAGATTATTACGCTCACATATGATACGGATATTCTCAGCCTTAAGCTTATCATTATCACCAAAGCAAATATGGTCTTTAATATACTTACCAAATCCAGTCTTTTGCAGCATAAGCTCTATATAACCGGCCTGACAGTTGCTGACTACATACAGCGAATACTTATCACTAAGTGTTCTAAGCATATCACCGAATCCCTCGTATACTACACCACCGGTCCTATTAAGATACTCGTGCTCATACTTATAACAATAAGGAGCAAATCGCACCCTCTCTTCTTCCGGCGCATCCGGCAGGATATCTCTTATGATCACATCCATGGGTAGCCCGAACAGCCCCTTAAGTCTTGCCGCAGTCACTCTCTCTGAGTGTCCTGCTTCCATAAGCGCCCTGTTCCACGCTTCCTCAACAACGGGAGTTGAATCCCACACCGTTCCGTCTACATCAAATATTATTCCGTCCACATTAGAATTGCCCATTATCTTACTCTCTCCATCTCTTTCTTCGGCCAAGTCTTAAGCATCTGCCTTACGACATTATCCCAACTAAGCATCTGTTTCTTATCAAGCAGTGCCACCCTGATCCTGTTGCGAAGATTAACATCATCATGCATCTTCTCAGCCGCTTCTACCCATGTATCAAGCGTCATATCATCTAGCACAACTGCATCCTTACCGTCTTCATATAACATTCCGGCACCCCCGTTATTACTTGTGATAACAGGCAATCCGAAGTATATAGCCTCAGCCAGTACCATGCCGTATATATCATATATGGTAGGGAATAACATACAATCTGCCATCCCGTATATTACCGACATTTCCTCCTGCGAAGCCTTGGATGCATATATTATCCGTCCCGCATCGATCCACTTTCTTATCTTAGCTAAGAATCTGCCCTTATATTCAATATCTCCGTCTCCGATAATGATAAATCTTACATCATCGTGTGTTCTAAGCAGTCTGTTAGCAATATCTGCCAGGAACATCGAATTACGCCTTGGCTCAATCTTGCCCACATATATGTATGTAAAAAACCTATGGCCACTGCGATTATCTGCAACCGCAGGATTATCTGCCGCCTTAGGCGAACTGTCCGCTCCTTCATCAAGTGATGTACGTATAACCGAATCCGCCTTCATTAGCGCATTACCAAACTCTGTTCCGACTATCCTAACCGATGCATCCGTATCTCCGGCTTCTGCTATATCATCCCATGCATCCGTATCAAGACCCACGCCGACAGGATACACATTCTTAAATCCCTTGGACCTAAGGAATTCTGCCGCAGGAATACTCTTGGTATAACAGGTCGTCATGGGAGCCGATTTAAGTCTTAAGAATGTATTGTCAAACACCTTGCATTTAAGGTTATACCCCTTGTTGAATTCATGATAATAAGGCCCGTGATATATAACGACCTTATCGCGTAACTTCTTATCCGTATAATATAGCCACGAAGTTATCTGATCGTATTCATGAACCTGAATAAAATCATAATTCTTACTAAGTTCCTTAAGGGAAAAGAAGAAGCCGTTCTTAAGAATGCTTACTCCCGAAAGATAGTACACCGATATGAATCTGTCGGGATCGCCTCTGTCTATATTGCCTTCAGGTGCATATGCATCATCGCCAAGTAAGTTCTCATCATATCTTACAACACCCGTATCATCCACAGGCATAAGCACAGTCCTGTCATCATCTCTTCCACCATAGAGAACCACATCAGCCTGATGTCCCGCTCTTACCCATGCCTTGGCAAGACCTATCTCCTGAACATTATATGAAGTTGCGTCAATCTTAGACCCGAAGGATCTGACTATCAGTATGTTCAATCTAATTCTCCAACAGACGCATCAGTCTCTCTGCTTCATATGCAGAATTATCATTATCAATCTTACCCGAGGCTATATCAAAGAAATGCCTTAATTCCGCTGTCTGGTAATCATCACGTTCTTCTCCGAACTCTATTACCTTATCTTGCTTTAAATATGTGATCGTATTATTAACCAAATCGCAGTATACAGTGTCATCCTGCATGAATATATAGAGATCTCTTAATGTCTTTCTACCGAAATAATCAAGATGTACCTCAACAACTTTGTCTTTATACTCGCCGATATAGAGGGCCACATCTTCAACATCTATATCAAGTTCCGAAATCTTCTTCCTAACCGTGTGAACCTTATCAGGCTTACCGATAAGATATGAGATATAATCCCATTCATGGATAAGATCCGCTGCGACTCCTCCTCCTAAGTCCTTACGAGACGAATAGCACTTGGTATAATCAGTTCCGGGTCTCCACTCCGGAAGATAACTTGATGACATTGCCCTTAAACTGTACACCCTATTCCAATCAATATTCTGCTTAAGATACTTAATAATCCCCGTATAGCGAAGGGGACATGCAACATAGAATACCTTATCCCCCGGAAGTGAATCTATACTGTCCTCTCTGCAGTCCGTAGGTCTAAGTGGCTTTTCTATAAAGAATGCATCCGCCTTACCCATAAGCTTATTAAGCGTATCAATGTGCATTGTTGTCGGATTGGTGATAAATACCGCGTCGTATTTATCCGCAAGGTCTTCATAAGAATAAACATTATTGCCATATTCCGGCTCATCTTTATCGCCGTGACGCAATATATCTATCTCAACATCTTCATACAATTTCTTAATATTCTTAATATGCCTCTTGGCAATTGAGCCTAGTCCCACTACACAGATCTTCATCTTCACACCTTATTTAATATTATCGTATACTTCCGCAAATTCAGGTTTCTTATCATACAGATACTTGGCTATTATCTCCATCAATTCAAAGTCATTCTCATGATCAAGATCAAGCACCGCCGTATCATACATAACTATAGCTTCGAAGTATCCCTCATTAAAATCTCCGCCGGCCTTAAGATGTCCCGGTCTGTATGCATATAATGATGCATTCATATCAAATACTTCCGGGGCCTGCTGCCTTGCAGTATATTCCGAGACAATTGCCTTTCTGTATCCCTTGTCAGTTCTGATAACCTGGTTAAAATACGGATTACGTCTTGATGTTGTAACCGAATAAGTGATATCCGCACCCGTTTTCATATGTGTATCAATAAGGTTAGCCACATCCTTAACCGTTCTTAGAGGAGATGTTATATCCAGATCTACAACAACATCATAGGCATAGCCTCTTCTGTCTTCCATTTGGTTAAGGCAATCCCAGATGACATCCTTCTTAGCAGCCGTATCACCGCTTAATTCTTCGGATCTATTAATAACATCAACCTTCATAAAGGGATTGTCATTTATAAGTTCTATTAACTTATCGGAATCTGTAGACAATACTACGTCATATTTATCTATATTCTTAGCCTCATCACTTTTAAGATACAGATCAATTGCCGATAACGAACTGTAGGGCAATGGCTTGCCGCAGAAGTCCCTTACATTCTTATTGTGAATTCCTTTTGATCCTGCTCTTCCGCAGATTGTAAATAATACGTTCATTTTGATTATCCTCTCCAATCATTACCTGATCATCACATCATCAAGCGCGTTAACAATAAACTTAAATATATGCGCTTTAATGCCTTTTACTTCTTCGTATTCATAGCTTACTTCTCTTACACCTCCGAAGCTTTCTTTAAATTCCGCGATATTAATTACATCTTCGCCTCTTCCGGCACCGCCCCAGTCATATATCTTAAGTCCTTTATCCTTGAAATGAAGCATATCCATATAATGAAGATATCTGTTTCCCATGCCTATAATGTTACGACTGTCACTCTCTTCATCACCGATTAATCTGTACAAAGAAGCCGAATGAAGAAGTCTAGCCCTCTCATCATCGTATACATATGTGTGGTATACAGCGTCCTGTCCCTTAACCGTTGCTATCGCAAAAGTAAGCGCACCTGCATCTCTGTAAGACTTAAGATCACGTCTGACTTCATCTTCTCTGTCAAAAGCACTTCCTTTACTCTCCCAAAACGATTTGAAGAATACAAGGAACTTATCTATCTCCTCATCCGTAATCTCTGCATCATCCATAAACCTGATGCTTACATCTTCTCTCTCTGCTCTGTTAACCTTGTATCTGCAGTTCTTGGCAAACACACCCTTAATCTCATCCGGGGTTCCTGTTATGTCAGAAATCAGTGTTTCGAATTCGATACTATTCTTGGCATTAACCTTTGACTGGTTATACGTGATTATTCCCGGCTTATTAAGCGGCTTATCCGCAAACCAAACCTTATAAAAATCTATTCCGTGTTTTCTTACTTTAACCTCTATCATATTATTTAACCGCCTGACTAATCACTGATATATTCATTAAGAACCGTGAAATCATAATTAAGATAATACTCTCTTAATCCATCCACATAATCCTTGTAATTATCTTTGTTTATTTCATGTCTTCCTGCAGATATCTCCTCAAATATCCATTCACTGACATCTGCATCATAATGTATCGCGTCACAATATCTGTTTAAATCATTTGTTATCGAGAATTCATTATCAAATCCGTATACTGTCACATTGTCATAATCCGTCAGAATTGACAGTGCATATTCCATTCCGTCAAGATAATAGTCTACCTCTCCCTTGTTATAGTGTTCTGCCCATTTGGCAAGGCTTGCAGGAGGGATTAATAGTTTGAACTTAACATCACTGTTGGCCTCAATGACAGGGACCATATTGGTATGAATATTATAATAAATCTTCTCTATATCCCCATCACTAAGTTTTCGTCTGCATCTGTCCGTTGCAGGATCAATGACCGAGATATCTGCACATGCAGCTTCAGGTCCGCTTACTCTTACCCAAGATGAATAATCATCAAATGACGTACTCTCCTTGCCAAGTACTGTCCTGAATATATTGTTTACCGTTCCCCTGTATAAAGTGTCCTTATTCAACAAATACTTAACATCATTCAATACATCTTCATCATATAGATATGTGGGATAATCATTGTATCTGTGCCAATGATAATCCCTCAATACGTCTTCTATATCCGTACAGATTATGACATTCTTAACGATATCCTTATATCCGGTTTCCGACTTATAGTCAGCTACATTCTTAGCTCCGTCCTTAGAATCGTAACTGATCAAATCGACTTTAAGTTCATTACGTCCGATAGCTCTTCCAAGGGCATTCCACAGTTCAAATACTCCCGCACCCGAATACGGAAGTTTGATACTCTTTGTACCATTTAATTCATCATACTGACTGGTTTTAAAATTCTGGAATAAAGAATTACCGATTATTATCGTATCATAATCAAAATTCCTTGCTATTCCGTCATTAATGTATCTTTCTTCATTTAACCTATACTTAGTCACAGGTTTATGATAGTGAAAATAAGGATCAATTAAGATATTTAACCCCATCACTAATAATACAAGCACTATGGCAGACACCACTGTCCTTATAAACCATTTATCATATATGGACTTTGTATTAGCTTCTCTGTCAGTTCTCATGATATAAGTATTTCAATCCATATAGGTTAGAAATTCCAGTAAATATACGATGTCACTCCTCCAAGGCTAACGATTGACCAAGTCAACAATACAGCCATCGTCGCTGAAGATACTAACAACGTCAAAGATCTTCCGCCGACTTCATTCGTGTCAGTCATCATATTAATTCTGTCTGCCCACCTATCTGTCAGTTCCTTACTGTTATGTGTTAACATACATATGAACATTAACGCTATTAATACAAATATAAGTATGATTCCGGGCACCTTATCATTAAGATTAAGTACATCCAATCTAAGCAACCATGCAATCTCAACTACTTTGCCAAATAACTCATGTATATACTCAGTCATTCCATTCCATCCGCCCTTAAATACCTTGGATATCACATCAATTGCCTGAGACGTATTATCTGCTCTGAAGAATACCCACGCGACATTAACAAAGATAAATGTAATGCATGGCTGTATTATTGATACAAAGGCTATTCTATTCTTGATGGAATCATCGTCAGAGTTCTTCCCGCTGCCACTTATATCTCTTATAAGTCTGCTTATAAGCATCGCAACACCGTGCATTGCACCCCATAATACAAAGCTCCATTCAGCACCGTGCCATAAGCCGCTTAGGATAAATACAATAAGAATATTTATATATGTTCTTACCCTTCCTTTCCTGCTTCCGCCAAGAGGGAAATACAAATATCTTGTGAAGAATCTTGTAAGTGTGATATGCCATCTGTCCCAGAACTCATCAATGGTTCTTGCTTTATAGGGGGAATTGAAATTCTCCGGAAGATCTATATGGAATAAATATCCGAGTCCTATGGCCATATCAGAATATGCACTGAAATCAAAATATATCTGAAGAGTATATCCCAATATAAGCGCAACCGCGCCTAATGCCGTAACCTCCGATAATCTGTCATATCCACCGTCTACAGCCTTCGCTATCGTATCAGCTATAAGCACCTTCTTGGCAAGACCCAACGTAAACCTGTATAATCCCTTAGATGCATATCTGCTGTCCCAGTGCCTTCTTATCTCCTCTCTTAATTGAGGAATGAATTCACTCTGTAGAACAATAGGGCCCTGGACGAATTGAGGATAGAACGATATATACAGGCAATACTCAAGCAGGGTACATGATAACGTATTATCTCTGTAATAATCTACTAAGAAGCTTATCTGTTGAAAAGTATAGAAGCTTATTCCAAGAGGAAGTATTAATCGGCATAGCGTAAAGTCCTTCTTAAGAATCTGATTGACATTGGCTATAAAGAAATCCGAATACTTAAACACTCCGAGTGTAACCAGATTAAGCACAACACCCAAAACTGTTACTCCCTTACGCCTTATATTGTTATCCTTAAATACACCGTTAATTAAGAACCCAAATAAATAGTTAATAAGAATTGATGGCATAAGTATTGCAAGATACATAACATTTACATATCCTACAAAGAACAGACTACAGGCAAGAAGGAACCATTTCCCACCCATATTACTTATTCTGTTTATCAGATAATATCCCGCAACGCTTATGGGAAGCATCAGGAATATGAATACATATGAATTAAATACCATACAATCCTCAAACGGTTAAAGGTTAATTCAGATTAAGAACTTCTTTCACACTGCTTAGAATAATATCTATTCCTTTATTAAGCACTTCTTCCTCTACGGTAAGCGGAGGCAGTATCTTAAGTACACAATCCTCTCTGCCTGCAAGTTCTATCACAAGACCATGATCAAAACACTTATGACATACTTCCAATGCAAGCTTGGAATCAATTCCCGAGAAATCTATACCTGCTATCATTCCTATTCCTCTGAACTTTAATCTCTCGTCAAGGGGAAGGATCTCAGACTTAACTTTGTCGGCTATAATCTTGCCTTTCTCCCTTGCCTGCTTGCCAAGATCTTCCCTAACAAAATACTCCATGCCTGCCTTGGATCCGACAAAAGCCAACTGATTGCCTCTGAATGTTCCGTTATGCTCTGCCGGCTTAAATGCATCATATTCAGGTTTCATAAGAAGTAAAGACATGGGCAGACCAAATCCGCTTATGGACTTACTTAAGACCACCATATCCGGTACTATATCGGCTCTTTCAAATGAGAAGAAGGTTCCCGTACGTCCAACTCCCACCTGGATATCATCAACAACCATCAGTATGTCATTATCATCACAAATCTTACGTAATCTCTTAAGCCAGTCAATCGGTGCAACATTAATTCCGCCCTCCGCCTGAACGGTCTCAAGGAATATCGCCGCAGGTTTATCTATTCCGCAATGGTCATCTTTAAGAACAGATTCAAGATAATCAAGGGATGTGTTCGGATTATCAAATGTATTGTAATACGGGATAAATGTTACATTTGTAAGCGGAAGTCCCGCACCCTTTCTTGAGAATCTGTCTCCGGTCATGGACAAAGACCCTATGGTCATTCCATGAAATGCTCCGAAGAATGCAAATACATTCTCTCTTCCCTTAACTTTACGACATAACTTAAGTGCCGCTTCTACTGCGTTTGTTCCCGTAGATCCGCAACACATGACCTTAAAGGTAAGATTTCTTGGACTTAATACGGAATCTCTCATCGTATTAAGGAATTCCTCTTTGGCTTCCGTATACATATCAAGTGCATGTATTATTCTGTCTTCTGCAAGATAATCCGTAATTGCCTTCTTAACATAAGGATTATTATGCCCTAAATTTATGGCACCCGCGCCTGCAAAGAAATCGATGTACTCCTTACCCGCTCTGTCTGTAAGGATCGCATTCTTCGCATGCGTAAATACGGTTGGGAACTTCCTGCAATACGATCTTACAACCGATTCATTCTCTTCAAATATTTCAAACACCTGATTCACCTCGTCTATTTTTTTCTCTTATTTCTCTGTACTTGATTCCGTCATATAACATAAGAATTAACGTTATATAGAATAACGGCATGTTATATATAGTGTATCTGGTCTGTGTAAATATTACCGCCGCAACGAGCGTCACATTACCGAGTATGCTTAACACCGTTAGGGTAACCAAGATATTGTTCTCTCTATTCTTCTTCATAACCCCAAACGCGGCAACAATAAACAGAATATAAATAATCGCCGCATACACCGACAGTATAAAATGTCTCTTTGCAACAGTGTTAATTAATCCATTTAAAAAATTGCATCCGAATACTATAAGCAGCCTATCTGTTTCGTGAGGAATAAGACTTTTGTTAAACGAACTCCTTATAACATCCAACTTCTCAGTCTTAGTCATTGAATCAGTAAACCCACTGTAGGAATTACTCTTAACATAGTCTTCCAACATAAGCTGCATTGTATCAAGTTGGATATGATCATAATTATTGGCAAAATGCTCCTCAAATGCGCTGAAACCGCTTGGTGCATCATGCATAAGCCACTTATTAACATCGCAGGCATCATAAATCTGCAGATATATGCCTTGAAGTTGCGGATCTATATACTGCACATATTCTCTTTCGGAAGTATACAGAGCCATTGTTGTAACAAATCTGTTATCCTCCGTATGAATAATAAATACATCTCTTATAACCTTATTGTATGCACAGTCAATTAATAATCCCGCACCGACTATAAGTATAAGCGCCGTAACTACACGCAATAATCTTCCACGATTCTTATCTGTGATAAACTCTCTGTATATCATCGCTATAATAAATAAGCATAGCAACACATACATCTGTTTTCTTAACGTTATGCCGATAAGCACAGTTAAACAGCACATTTTGTATGCATATTTGCTTCCCTCTATCATGTATTCAAGTATGAATCTGAATACAAGCAAATATATGCTTATTGCGATTCCCTCAGTCAAAATACTGTTAGAATACATTGATGACCTTCCGGCTAAGAATCGATTGATAAGCGAAACAACTAACGGGACAGCCAATAATACATATGCCACAATCCTCTGCTTCTTGGCATATATCCAACACTTAACTAATCCTGCTTCGGTATACATTCTTCTTCCGAATACCGTTCCGTTAAATATACTCTCTTTAAGATAAGTTCTTGCAATATATGATATAAGACTACCTGTTGATATTCCTGCCAATATACTCTGAATAAACGCCATCGCAATCAGACTTATATTACTCTCAGGATTTGCTTCCTTACCCACTCCGAGAAGAAATCTCAGCGCTGCTAACATCATTGGATATAACGGTTCTCTGCAATCATGCATACCTACATAGCTGTCAGAATCGGCGCACCATACCGCACCGTCAAGAATCCAGAATACAAGATAGAAAACTATGGGTATAATCCACAGGCTTAAGATAAATATTCTGTTTGATCTCTCATACTTATCTGTGTTCATACTATCTTTTTCCATTTATCAACAATTACATCGATCGAATTGGTTATAAGAATATTCTTGGCATTATTCCCCATCAGAGTTCTGAGATTCTCGTCTTTAAGGAGTTTATCCAAGGCCTCTGCTAAGGCGTTCGTATCTCCTACCGAAATCAGCATTCCGTTTATTCCGTCATTAATAAGACTCCTCGGACCGCCGCAAGGACAGTCCGTTGATATTACGGGTAATCCAAGCGCCATGGCCTCCATTAATGCATTGGGGAGACCTTCCGTATCAGACGGAAGAACATATATAAGCGAATCTGCTATATCTTCAGATACATGTTCACTGTCTCCCGGCAACAATACTCTGTCTTTAAGCCCCAGTGTCTCTATCTCACTCTCAAGTGCACTCCTGTACGGACCTTCCCCATAAATAATCACTTTCACATTCGGATAAGACTCAGCAATCTTACCAAAAGCATTAATAAGGAGTTTATGATTCTTATAATCAAACAGTCTTCCGGTTGCAGTAATCTTACCCTGTATTGATTCGGAATCATTCCCTAAGGTGTGTGTCGAAACGACCTTGTTTGAATTTAACTGTTCTGCCTTAAATGCAAATTCAGAAAATATGGGGTTGGATATCACTACGCACTTATCTCTGTATCTATCCGGAAAGAACTTCACCTGATACTCCGTCTGGCATACCATATACTTGCATCCTCTCATTGCCCACATAAGGAGTGCTCTGCTTCTTCCGGTTGAATAATCATCATATGGATTGGATCTAACGGCTCCGATGATCCTGTACTTGGTTCCAATAAGTGCAAATGAGGCTCTGATAACACTTGATAACATGAACACGATTACTTCATCAGGATCCTCTTTAACAATTTTCTCCCTGATAGACTTAATGCGCTTTACGGAATTCATTCCATAGCCGTCTGCATCAATAACTTCACGTCTGATTCCTGTCGGAAGATTATATTCCAACTCATCTACAACATCCGTAAGAATTACCGGCTCATAATCCTCTGTCTTATTCAATTCTTCCGCTACGGTAAGCAGAACTCTCTCTGCTCCGCCTTTATTAAGCGAATGTATATAGAATAATATCTTCTTCATAGTCTTAGACAAATCACCTATCCGTAGGTAAATGTATCATGTCTCCAAGCTTGATCTCATGTTCCGTGACAGGAAATACTTCAAATCCCGAACCGTCATAGAAAGTTATCTCACCGAACAATACCTTACCGTTTAACTGATACCAATCTATACGTGCATGATACATATCCGTTGCTATCAACTCCGAGAGTCTTAGCATCTCATCCATACACTCAGGTCTTATTCTTGCCTCAAGACAGGGATTAAGACCTTCCTGGAGAATATCAAGTCTGTTCCAGTCTCTGTCATAGAAGGTCTGTGTATGTTCCTTGCCCTCAGTGAATCTGTTCTCATGAACTTCTATGACTTCAGCCTTGCCGTTAAAACACATGACCTTATAATCCTTAAGGTCACCTGTCTCATCTTCAAGATACTCTTCTGCTATAATTCTCGCCTTAACTCCCTTATAAGGCCATTCTCTGTATGTACTGTAGTAATTACGCTTGCAGGCCTCTCTAAGTCTATTCTTAGCTTCCTCTATGTCAAAGTTCGCCTTGTCCTTGCATATCTCGACACTTCCAGAATCATGCGTACACTTAAGTACGAATCTGTCGGGTAATGCATCGATGTCTATCTCATCCACACTGTCATATACTCCGAAGCACTTGATCAGATACTCATCACCTATGGTACGTGAAATATAGTCTCTGACATCATACTTATCAACCATTATATGGTATATGTCTTTACGGTCATGAAGTTTAAGCCATTGAAGCTTCTCATTATACAATCTGGGTTTTTTAAGATTAAGCCTTCTGTGCATTGATGCCCTGTATAACAGCTTAAGGTAAGCCTCATCACTCATCCAATCAAGGTAGCCTTTGGCTGCAGGTGAGGTTATGAAATATACAGGATTGTCTATGAAATCTTTAATCTTACTCATACTTTCTGTACCACTGTTCCAATACAATTACACTCCACAGAAGCGACGTGTTCTCTCCTTTACTTAAGAAGTTATTCATAAGTTTAGTTAAACCGTTCTTATCTATAAGTCCTGCCTTAACAAGTTCACTCTCATTAAGTTCTTCCCATGCCCTGTCATGAACGGGACCTTCAGTAAGCCATTTCTTAAGAGGCACCGAGAATCCCTTCTTGGGTCTGTCCATCAGTTCTTTCGGTATGTGTCTGTACAACACATCTCTTAAGATTCGCTTATTTACAACACTCCCCTCGTTATCACTTGCTAATTTGTAATCTACGGGCAATGAGAACGCAAATTTAAGTACATCCTTATCAAGCATAGGAACCCTGTTCTCAAGTGATACCGCCATTCCTGCCCTGTCTACCTTAACCAGAATGTCATCCGGATGATATCTTAACAGATCCCTTAACATCATCTCGTCTTCCAACCCGGCACTTTTATCCCTTAATTCTTCTGCAAGCAATAACTCCTGCTTATTATCCTGATGTGAGGTTCCAAGCATTCTCGACATTCGTGTCATGTCATAGCATACTGCCTCATGCAGATTGGCTATATCATTTGCCTTAAGACAATGTGCCGCTCTGTAGAGAGTATTATTGCCACTTCCTGCAATCACACTTCCTGCCAATCTCTTAATTCCTTTCGGAAGCGGAGATAATTTATTATACAGATTTGCCACTTTCCAGTATGTGTTATAACCACAGAATAGTTCGTCTCCGGCATCACCGGATAAAGATACCGTTACCTTGCTTCTTGCCAGTTTGCTTACAAGATATGTCGGAATCTGCGAACTGTCTGCAAACGGTTCTGTGAATATTTCCGCCATCTTAGGCACAACATCCATAAGATCCTTTTCGGATATCATAAGGCTTGTATGGTCAGTACCAAGGTGCTTGGCAATACATGCAGCATATTCCGATTCATCGTATTGTTTATCTTCAAATCCTATCGTAAATGTCTTAACCGGAGCATTGGCTACAGACTGCATTAATGCTACACATACTGAACTGTCTATTCCTCCGGAAAGAAATGCGCCAAGTGGTACATCGGATATCATTTGGCTCTTAACAGCACTTCTAAGAACTGACTCAAGTTCATCGACAGCATCATTATAATCGCCTTTAAACCTGTCCTCCGTCTTGCCGAAGGCATACTCATCTCGCAAGTCATAATAGGATTCAGTACTACTTTCTGACGATGCAAGATCAATTGTCATCACAGTTCCCGGCTTAAGTTTATATATCCCCTTATACACAGACATAGGCGTAGGTATAAAACTGTATCTTAAATACATACCTAACGCCTGAGTATCTATCTCATTATCAAATCCCGGATATGCTCGTATAACATCTATATCAGATGCAAATACCAAATCAGACCGAACGTGACCGTAATATAACGGTTTCTCTCCCACTCTGTCTCTTGCCAAATGCAACTTACCAAGTTTCTTATCATATACAGCCAGAGCGAACATTCCCTTGGTAAGCTTAAGAGCTTCCGTTATTCCGTATTTGGCTATTGCCTCTAACAGAATCTCGGTATCGGATGTTCCTCTCCATACAATAGTTCCATCTTCTGACTCAAGCCTGTCTCTTATCTTAAGAGCATTATATATCTCTCCGTTATATACCATTATTAAACGACCGTCTTGAGATGTTATCGGCTGAGCGCCGTTTTCTGAGAGATCCTGTATCGACAATCTTCTGTGTCCGAAAGTCAAACCACTTATATCGTCTATATAATATCCTCCTGCATCCGGCCCTCTGTGGAACATTCTCTCATTCATTCCGTTAATCGCCGTGATACGGGCATCAGTATTCATATGTGAATTATAGAATCCGGCTATTCCACACATTACTTATCAGTCCTTATAATCTTGCCGTCCTTAACCTCATATATCAGGTCACAGTTCTCAATCGTACGAAGCCTGTGAGCGATTATTACGAGTGTCTTGCGTCCGTGCAGTCTGTCTATTGCCTCCATGATTGCAGTCTCGGTATCATTATCAAGCGCCGAAGTTGCTTCATCAAATACCATAAGCTTAGGATCATGGTATAAAGCTCTCGCTATACCAAGCCTCTGCTTCTGTCCACCGGAGATTCGAACACCTCTCTCTCCAATCTGAGCATCAAGCTTGTCAGGTAATCCCTCGACAAATTCCTTCATCTGTGCTTCTGTAAGCACTTCCCATATCCGTGCATCATCTATCTCGTCATCAGGCACACCAAAGGCAATATTGTGTCTGATTGAATCATCAAGCATATATATATTCTGCGGAATGTATCCTATATATGATAACCACTGGCCGTAGTTGTTCATAACATCCGTTCCGTCGCATAATATCTTACCTTCTCTTATCTTAAGAAGGCCCAGGAGAATATCAACGATAGTGCTCTTGCCTGCTCCCGATGAACCGATGACACCAATGGACTTGCCGACTGGTATCTCCATATCCGCATGATCGAATATAAGCTTATCCGTCTTCGGATATGCAAAAGTGATGTCCTTAAGGTCAATGGAATGCTCCATTGTAAGTGGCATGCTCGGGGTGGTCTCTGTAACATCTACGGCAGATTCAGCCGATGGCAAAAGCTCTTGTTCTGCATACTTAACCAGTACATTCTCTTCGCTTAATCCCTTTGTATCCACGTTCTCATATATAAAGTTAAGTGCGGGCTCATAATAAGCTATATTGGCCATGTATGTATTAAGCCTGTTAACACTCGGAAGCAATCTCATAGCTGCTACGGCAAATGCCGAAAGCGTTGTCAAAAGACCTGCTATATCAGTACCGAGAGCCATGCTAAGCATTACATATGCCAATATTCCCACAATAGCCACTGTCTCAATAAGAAGTCTCGGAAGGTTGGTAAGAACATTGTATTTAATCTGATTGTCAGCATATCCTTCCACACTCTCGGAATATTTGTCAGTGAAATAATACTCCTTCTTAAGAACCTTCACGTCCTTAATACCCGATGCTGACTGCAATATCCATTTATACATTCCGGCCTGAGTGATACGAGCTCCTTCGCCTGCAATATTCAGATGTCTCTTGATAACCTTGGTATTATAAAGAGTAAGCAAGCCCAGAAGACCGGCTACAAGGATAGTCATCTTCCAATCCATAACGAGAATGAAGATACCAAGGCAAGCCGAAACGATAAGTTCTGCAGCGAAATTCATGCATTGTAACAGCAGATTAAAGATGTTATCCATATCTCCGTATATCGTACGGATTATATCCGATGTCTCTGCATAGAGATAATATTCATATGGTCTGTGAAGAAACTGCCAGAGAAGATTGGTCGTACATCTGGCTCTGTTACGATTGGCAAATCTTGCAAGCAGATAAGTCTGGAATATAAGAAATGCATTCTTAATTACAAATGCGGCAATAATTGCACCTAAGAGAATGAATGTAAAAGTGCGGACACTGTCCACTCCAATCACATTCATGGCTATAACAACATACTTATTAGACGAGAACTTCTCCTCATCAAGCACAGCGCTCACAAGCGGCAATATAAGCGACGCACTGGCCGTCTCCATTATTCCGCCTATAAGTATCAGAACCATAAGTCCTGCAATCTTAATCTTCTGCCCTCTGTCAAGTATCGCCGAGAGCTTATGCAACATATCCCTAGACATCGTTTATAAACCTTCCAAACATCCCTAGTATTATACCATTAGAAGCATATTTATGCTATACTTACCCTATGCGGTATCTGGTAAGATTGGACGATATAACTCCATATATGGACAGACTTAAGTTTGAGGCTGTAAGAGATGTTCTTGATAAGCATAAGATACGCCCTATTATAGGCATTGTACCTGATTGCAGAGATGAGAGTATATATGCCTCTGAAGGCAATCGATATAACAGAGATGATTTCGTATCTTTGATACACGAACTTGCTGCCAAGGGTTGGACTATAGCCCAACACGGTACCAATCACGTGTATTCAACGGAAGAATCAGGACTTCTTGGCATTAATCAGTTCAGCGAGTTCGCAGGGTTATCTTATGATTCTCAGTATACCAAGCTTAAACAAGGTCGCGAGATATTAAGAAGGTTCGGAATAGACACCAAGTTATTCATGGCTCCCGGACATTCATTTGATCTTAATACAATTAAGGCTCTTAAGGCTCTTGGGTTTAATGCCTTAACAGACGGTCTGTATAACAATCCTTATACCAGAGAAGGCATGTTATTCATTCCGTGTTGCCTCAAGGCTTATTCAAGAATTACCGGAACAGACACAATATGCCTGCATACAAATCTTATGAACGACGAGGATATTGCAGAACTTGATCGATTCATAAGCAAACACGAAACGGAGGCCATGGCATATGACTATTCGTCTCTATATGATATGGCAGAAGAATATAATATGGCTATATCATTTGCCGAAGCTAAAACATTAGAGCTTCGCAGGAGTCGTGATGCAATAGCCAATTCTCCTAAGTTGTCCAATTATATGGTCTATACCGATCATCCAAATAAGGTTATTAAACTTATAAAGAGATTAGTGTGCATACCCCTATTGTTAGGAAATAAGTTTAACAACGCACCCGAATAACACGGATAAAGACAGAGGTTAATATGTGCGGTATCGCAGGAATCGCCGGGTATAACGGTGACCCAATCAGGAATATAGAGGTGATGAATAAACGCATGTACAGGAGAGGTCCTGATGCAGGCGGGCATTTTATGGATGATGACAGGCATGTAGTTATAGGACACAGACGCCTGTCTATTATTGATTTATCCGAAGCGGGCGCTCAGCCCATGGAATCCCATAACGGAAGATACATAATTGCATTTAACGGCGAGATCTATAATGCTCCGGATATTAAGTCTGAGCTTGAAACAGAACTTGGATCACTTAATCTGCGCGGAACATCAGATACCGAAGTGCTATTAGAAGCTGTTTCTGTATGGGGAATGGATGCCACACTTAACAAGGCTCGCGGAATGTGGGCAATAAGCTTATATGACAGGCAAACCGGCTCAATAATGATATCAAGAGACCGCATGGGAGAGAAACCTCTCTATTACGGAATAGTAAGAGGACAGTTTGTCTGGGCATCCGACATCAATTCAATCACTGCCATAGAAGGATTTAATAATCCCATTAATAGAAGCATTATTCCCGTATATTTTCGTTACGGTTATATACCGGCGCCTTATACGATATATGAGAACATCTATAAGCTTACACCCGGAACAATTCTTACCATAGGTGCACCATACCAGTTGGACAGTGCCGACATTACTCCATATTACAGCATCACCGAGACGGCTGTTAACAGTCAGAAGAATATTTTTAACGGAAGTGAAGAAGAAGCTGCTGATGAACTCGAGTCACGCCTTAAGTATGCTCTTAAGGGTCAGATGTTATCTGACGTTCCGCTTGGCGCGTTCTTATCAGGCGGCATCGATTCTACAATGGTTGTAAGCCTGATGCAACAGATATCCGACAGGCCAATTAAGACATTTACAATAGGATTTGAAGAAGAAGAGTATAACGAGGCTTCATTTGCTGCTGCTACAGCTGCACATCTTGGTACCAATCATACTGAGATGTATGTAGGATACAAAGATGTAATGGATTTGTTGCCTTCTCTATCAGAAGCATACGGAGAGCCGTTCGCGGATTCATCACAACTACCCACAATGCTTGTATCCAAGATGACACGCAAGCATGTAATCGTTGCATTATCAGGCGATGCGGGAGATGAATTCTATTGCGGATATAATACATACAAAGATGCAAGAACCGGTCTTGCCGTTATGAACGGCAAGTTGCCTTTCCTTAAAGGCGGAATAAGAAGGGGGTTTGGCGCACTTGCAGGCGGACTTGATAACATCTTATCCGGGGTAAATACCGGTTTGGCCGATAATATTCATAAACTGCATCAGGTATTAAGTACTGCGACCATAGAAGAATACTATAGAGCGATGAGTGATAATTCCATGTTATCGGGATTAATTGCTTCATCTGTTAATGACTTAGGAATTCCGAAGGTATCAGATGATGTCTACAGCGACGGTCTGTTACCCGATCCTGAGAGTAATTTGATGCTAATGGATATGCTTCAGTATCTTCCCGATGATATCCTTACTAAGGTCGACAGAGCAGGCATGTATTATTCACTTGAGACAAGAATCCCCTTACTTGATGCGGATGTAATGGAGTTCGCCTGGTCACTGCCTCTGTCATATAAGATGAGTGACGGTATTACTAAGAAACCTCTTCGTAATATCTTATATCGTTATGTCCCTAAGGAGATGATGGACAGACCCAAGAAGGGATTCTCTGTGCCGGTATCCAAGTGGCTTCGAGAAGGTCAGATGAATATCTGGGCTGAGGATATATTATCCTCAAATAGAGCAAAGGCATCAGATTACATCAATATGGCAGCCTTTGATAAGATATGGCAGCAATATAAGAAAGACGGCCGATATTCGACCGTCATATGGTATGTCCTTATGTTCTGCCAGTGGCTTACTTAGATCCGTAGGAATACATACTATATAACTCCAAGTGACGAAATATATTTTTTCACCCCGGCTTCTTTGCTTAAATCATATTTGCTATTGATTTTTGTGAAGTAATCCGTTATTGCCTCGTGTGTAATTATCTCTTGGCAGTGTTCTTTCTCACCATACCCGGCATGAGCATTCTTCCATGGATCCTCGGCATGACTGAAATCCTTAAGAGTAACTCCATTATATATTGCAAACAAATTTAATACATAATCTATAACTTTACGATACTTTTCGTCTATATCCTTTGACAAATCAACAGGATCTACAAGAATCTGCTCTTTACCAAACGTTTTGTATTTCTCGTAAATATCCGGATAGACCGGACCATATGTCCAAGCCTCACACCTATTACTATATATTTTCTCCTGCAACAGAACCTGGCAGAAAGCTTCAACATAGTACAATAACTTCTGAAGGGACAGATTTGTTATTTCATACTTAGAGTTTAGTACATATAATGCCACAGACTCAATCATGGAAGAATGAGAATTAATTCTGTTATAGAATTCCAATTTAGATTCGATCTTCTTGGCTGCATGATTGTTTATTCTGTCTTTGTTGGAACTATAGAGTTCCTGCATATATCTGTAATTTGTCAAGACTCGCTTAAGCATATCAGAATAGTGCTTGTTTGGAAGTTGACCTTTCAAATAATTCTCTATTGTATGCTCACCCATTCCAAGTGCTAACGACAGAGGCCTTTTCTCAACATCATATCTAATCAATATGTCATTAATCTCATCTATAAGGATATAGTCATGCTCTTCTCTACATTTATTATCAAATTCCGTTTCATTTAAATCATCCATTCCCGGAACAGACACTCTGTTGCCACATTTATCACACACTGCGTAGCGTCTGTTATACGTGCATTCAATCCCATTCCATATTCTTTTTTTCTTTTCTGTTAATACGGAGTATGATTGCACACTTCTGCAACATGCACAAAGAACCTTATCCATATATTTATCCATACATCTCTCCCATACAAAAATCTGAAATAAATTCAATCAATCATGAAAAGAAATAACGATCAGAACACCGACCGGCTTAGCCCAAGTGACCTTGATATATATTCTTACTAACCTCTCCGGTGCATCTTCTACACCTCTTTGCCGGAGATGCGTTGAGTATAAAAAAATATGAACTATATCATTAGGATATCTTGGGTTATTACTGTACTCCCATCTAACATAGTGCTCAATTGATAGTTTCTTAAGGATTTCAATCCTATCATTCTCGGAAATAATATATTCTTGAAAAAACTCTTCGTTCTTATCTCTACAATCAATTATATAATCTAAACCATATGTCCCGGAATCAATACATGTATGTAAGCGCTTTATTATATCGCTTGGGCTATATCCATCCGGGTCAGCCAATATAGCCGCCATCAGCAACACCTCCCTACTCTTAATGTCAATTATATTTTAACATAACAGTACACTTTTTTCAATAAGTGTACTGTTATGTTCAAGACCTATTGGTACTCTTATGTCAATAAGGAAGCCTTGCTACGCAAGCCTCTTATCTTAGCTTGCACAATCATCCATTCCTGCTTAGGTGATATCTTATCTGCAAGAGAACGGGAGTCAAGGACATGCCACGTAGTGGTGCTTCGCATCCTTGACTCCCGTTCTCCTGCAGATATACTGTAATCAAGCAGAAATGGATTATTATGCGCCATAGCGCATCTTTATAATCAATGGAACACCGGCAGGTGTTCCTTCCTTTTATACAAATTCTCCAATATTATTACAATGCTTGACGAAGAGATTTGCGGCGGCAACTATTTATTAGATTCAAGATCTCTGATTCTTTTCTCAAGAAGTGCATTCTCCTGAATAAGAGTGCGAATCTTACGATTCTGTCTTGATACAATCGATGTAATGGACATAAGTATCGCTATCACGAATGCTATGGCAAATATCAGAAGTGCATACATCGGTGTTTGAATACCTACTAACTTCGATATCCATATCAGAGTCTCAGGGAATATCACCAGTATACCCATCGCCACACCGCTTAGAAGCCACAGCAAAGAGTATTTAAGATTAAGCGCTTTAATCTTAAGCCAGTAAAGTATCAATACGAAATATATAACAACTGCGGCTACAAGTACTATTCTTAACTTATCGCTGAACATACGAAGAACCTCCAATCATTCTCCACACTATCTTTTATTCCCTGTCCTGATTCCAAGGCTTAGACGGCATAGTATAATCGCAATACTAACCTTGATCATGTAATAAACCGACTTCTTCATGTTAATAGAGCTTACTCCGTCGGTTCTCTCTCTCATCACAACGGGAATCTCTTTAATCCTTGCACCCATAAGCGCAGAGATAACTATTACTTCAGGCTCCGGATAATCATCCGGATAGCTGTCTGCAAATACCTCTATATATCTTCTGTTAACGGCTCTGAATCCGCTTGTAACATCCTTAACCTTAGTCCCTGACATAAGATGTATGAGTCCGCTTAGGAAGTGTATACCCATACGTCTGGCACCGGATGACTGGAAGCCTTCTTTCTCAATAAAGCGGGATCCGATTACTACATCTGCCTCGCCCTTGTTAATGATATCTACCATATCCTTAACAAAGGTCACATCATGCTGTCCATCACCGTCAACCTGTATAGCGATATCATATCCGTTCTTAGCAGCATACATATATCCCGTCTGTACAGCTCCGCCTATGCCTAAGTTAACCGGGGCAGACACATATGTTGCACCTATATTACTTAAGACTTTCTTAGTGTCATCAGAAGAGCAGTCATTAATAACAACATAGTCAACATTAGGACATTTAGTCTTGATATCGTTAATTAACGAATCCAGTGTATTCTGTTCATTATATGCAGGAATAATAATAAGAGTCTTCATTAACCTCTATCCTAACTTCTATGCAGATACGGCATTCTTAAGAACACCTGCGGCATATTCCAATCCGTATTCTTTGTATATGCTATCAAACAATTCCTTAATCTTATCGGTATTATCACCAAGAAGATTACGTATCTCTGTCAGATTCTTATATCCGATACCCGGTAACATGTTCTGCTTAAGCAATACTTCCGGAGCTATCGGAATCACTCCGCAGTATATGCTCTCAAGCAACACTCCGGATGTTCTGTTCTTATACTGTCCCATATCATAGGGAAGAATGCAATACTTGGATTCTGACAGCATCGTCATATATTCGTCATATGACAGCACTTCATCTCTTAATATTACATTTCCGGGCAGATTGACTAATAGCTTCTCTACTCTGTCTTTGGTATCAAATCTTCCCGCAATAATAAGTTGCGGTAAACCTTCATATCTTCGCCAAGCATCAACTAACTCTTCTATCTGCTTATAGCGGCTCATTGTACCTAAGCATACCACTCTGTCAGTCTTATTGCGGCCTCGATACTTATCATATTCATCTGCCCTATAGATAAAATCAGGCATCCATACGGCATTGTCATGGGGAACCAGAGCACCCTTCTGTGTATATATGACAGTATCAACTTTAACTAAAGCCTTCTCATATATTCGTTTAAGGACACCTGCAAACCTTCCACCCGTGAAATCCTGATGATATATCAATATCACAATCTTCCTGTCAGTACTTCTTCTATAGAACAACTTAAGATAGAGAAAGAAGAAGAAATCCACCTGATAGAAGAATATAGTTCCCTTATTCTTAAGCGCAATCAATATATTCTTAAACAGCTTGAATTTATCAACAATTCTCTTACCGATACCGTTGCCCACAATCGATATATCATACGGCAACTTTACAATCTCAGCAAATAATCCTGTCTCATCTGCAGTCGCATCAGATCCGATCACTCCGTCAATAACACATGGAGAACATACCAGTCTGATATCTTCATTAAAACCTTTAATGATTGTGCCATATTCTTTTGTGATCTTAACGGGATGGCCAACACATCTGCCGTTCTCATCACACATCCCGTAGTAATCGCACATCGTAAGCATGATCACAATCCTTCTATTTCATCAATAATACCAAGAATCTTCTTATCCTTCTTGAAGCTGTACTCTGCTTCTTTATCACCCTTAAGAACAGCCAGGAAATCAAGCAGTTCCGTCACATACATATTCTCAACAATTGTAGGATTATATCCTTCTCTGTGTTCTATATGTTCATACAAATCAACTGATTTAAGTTCTTCCTTAGAGCCTGAATACTCCCTTAGGCCTTCCGGAGAACCGTCCCATGCGATATAGAATTCTTCGCCTATAATCTTAAGATCTCGAATTGGAGGTCTTGATACTACATCAACCGTAAAAACACCGGTATGACCCGTCTTATGCCTGACTAACACACTGTAGCAATCATTAAAATCTATATCAAGATCAGTTGTCTTCTTATCAGTTATAACCTGAACCGCCTCAATATCTCCGAATGCATTCACCATCCAAGGCATCTCAACTGCAAGAATCTCTCTGCATCCGTTGGTTCTCTTATTGCTTATGAAGAAATCCTTATAACTCTCCCAAGGATGCCAGTCCGGAAGATATTGGCCCACGTGATATGTATAATGTAACTTCTTATCACTATCCTTAACCTTAGATGTAATATATCGCATCTCATCCCTGTATATGGGAGTTGAAGATAAGAATAGCTTAAGTCCCTTACCTTCCGCAAGCGACATGTTCTCATCATACCCATCAGTTACCAAATTAAGCTCTGTAAATACATTTAGACCGTATCCCAGACACTCCTTAATTATTGCTGCATGCGATAAGGGCGATGTTGATATGACAACTGCGTCAATTTCTTTATTTGATGCAATCACATCCGCAAGACTTTCGTATGTCTTAATGCCAAATCCAAGTTCTGTAGCTTGATCTTCTGCTTCTTTACGCCTGTCTGCCCTTCCGTCTGTTCCGAACAGTTCAATATCCAATTGTTCATTTACGGCAATCTGATGTAGGAGTCGCATCCTGCGCTTTCCCATTGATCCAAGACCGATAATTACTATTCTCATCATATACTCTCTTTATCTCTGCATCTGTCAAGATCATAGAATCTCTTCTTAAGACTGAGACCATTTCTGACTGCATCTATGCTTATCTTAGCAATCTTCTCTGCCGCATGACCGTCTCCGTACGGAGATACAACTCTCTTGCATACAGATACAAATTCTGTGCTACATGCCTTATCAATCGCTTTAAGTATACTATCCTTATCGGGCGAACAATCTATGACGCTGTCACATCTAAGACGCCCTTTCTGTCTGTCACCGATATTGACAGTCGGCTTATGCATGGCGGGTGTTTCGTATAATCCGCTTGAAGAATTACCCATCACAAATAACGCTTCTGACATAGCCGAGAGATATCTTAGTACTCCGAGTGATGAATACACATGAAGATTACTTATCTTACCCTCGGCATCATCAAGTATCTCATTAATCTTACTTCCGCCCATATCCGAATTAGACTTGGTTACTATGAATTCTATATCAGACCTTGCCTTGATCGCCTCTAAGAATTCATTCATCATATCCTCTATACTGCCATCTTCCAATGTAACCGGATGATATGTACACAGAGCATAACGAATGTCCGATAACTTACCTGATCCCCACTTATCTGCACCCAGATCGCCTAATACTTCTTCCTTAGTCATAAGTTTCATATTAAGCACATTGTCTATAGCTGTATCACCTACATTAAATACTCTGTCCGGCGCTTCTCCTAACTGTATTATTCTTCTTCTGCTATCATCATTAGTCGGGAAGTGCAGGATACTCATCTTGGTTATTGAATGGCGAATCGCTTCATCAATGGCACCCTCCGTTGTATCACCGCCACAGAGATGTATGATCGGTGTATGCGTATTCATCGCTGCCGTAGCCACCATAAGCATCTCATACCTGTCGCCGAGTATATATACTGCATCATATCCAATCGCCAAGAAATGCTTCGTGAATTCCACCAATGTAACCGCCTGATTAGCTGAGATATCATTAGGTGTTCCTGAAGAAACCGGGATGGATATCTTATGATCTATCCTGATACCGTCCTTAACGATCTCATTAACCGTCATGCCATAATCATCGGATAAATGAGTGCCCGTGACGATCAGATCAACCCTAAGAGAAGCATCCTCATATTCCCTAAGTTTAACTATAAGCGGTCTTAGTATTCCGTATTCAGCTCTTGTTGCAGTAATAACACCTAATCTGATCACTTAGAACCCCGTCCCGTAAATACGACTATTATTGTCTGTAACAATATCTTAAGGTCAAGCAGTAACGACCAGTTATCGATATATTCAAGGTCAAGCTTAACCACATCATCAAAATCCTTGATATCGCTTCTGCCGCTTACCTGCCACATTCCGGTAAGTCCCGGAGTAATGGATAATCTGCGCCTGTAATGCGGGCTGTATTTCTCGAATTCATCCTCTGTGGGCGGTCTTGTACCTACAAGGCTCATATCACCTTTAAGCACATTGTAAAACTGCGGCAACTCATCTATGCTGGTCTTGCGAAGGAATCTTCCGACCGCAGTAATCCTCGGATCATCCTTCATCTTAAACATAAGGCCTTCCATCTCGTTATCTTTGAGCAATTCCTTCTTACGTGCCTCGGCATCCGTATACATCGAACGGAACTTATACATGGTAAATCTTCTTCCGCCCTTACCGATACGAGTCTGCTTAAATAACACAGGACCTCTTGAATTAAGTTTAATTGCAATTGCAACTAAAGGCGTAAGAACTATGGTTATAACAAGACCAATAATTGCCCCTATTACATCAAATATACGCTTAATAAGTCTTCGCCTGTAGTCCGTTGCTGCATTCTCATAAGTGATCACCAAGTGTCCTGCAAAATCGCCTATAGACTGCATAGAACCTCTGTGCTTAAAATCGCCGACACTGTAATAGCACTTAACGCCCATGGTCTCGAAGTAATTAATTATTCTCTCTACGGCATCCCTTCCCATATGCGGAAGATACAGAAAAGCCGCATCCATAACTTCGCTTGTAAGACCGTCTAAGACTCCGGCACCGTTAGCCACTATCGGAATACCGTTAATCTCCTTATCATTATCATCAACTACGGCATCCATTAATGCTATAGCCATGACTTCATAACTCCACTCATGATCCTTACGTATATCCTCCAACAGTTCGCCCACGAACTCCCTGTACGTAACGAGCATCACCTTCTCAGAATTCACACTTTTCTTATAGTATCCGTTAAGGAACCTCTTAAATAACGTGTGGATAATGTATGTGAGGAATATGTCGATTATGGCATACCATCCGAATACTAATCGTGAAAACGCCTGGCCCTGGCGAAGAATAAAGACTGTGAAACCGAGTAATATGGTCATGCTGACGGCGTATTTGATCACTGCTATAAGTTCTTCGAAGTAGCCTCTCTTGAATATATAATGATTCCAGTCAAGCAAAACGCCGTATAATACGCAGAATAAGACAAGTCCAAGGCATATCATATAGTCTACCTGACCCATTCGGTATTCACCACGATATCTTAAATAGAATGAGCATACATATGACAACAGTACGCACAATACATCAATGAGTACCAGCGAATATGTCTGTATAAGATTGTTCTTCTTATTAAACGTATTCATAACCCTTTAAGTATAACACAAAATGCGGAAACTGTGGTAATAATCACGGTTTCCGCATTGTTATTCATATACTGTATTCTAAGTTCTTATTAATAGTTCTCAGCCTTAAGCTGGAAGTAATCTCTTGCATGATTACATACGGGACATACCTCAGGTGCTTCCTTGCCAATCACTATATGTCCGCAGTTGCTACACTGCCAGATGCAATCGCCGTCTCTTGAGAAGACTATCTTATCCTCAATGTTCTTAAGAAGCTTACGATATCTCTCCTCATGCTCCTTCTCTATGGCTGCAACACCTTCGAATAACTCGGCTATTTCATCAAAGCCTTCTTCTCTTGCAGTCTTGGCAAATGAAGGATACATCTCATTCCATTCATAAGACTCTCCTTCAGCGGCTTCCCTAAGGCAATCTATTGTGCTGCCGATACCTGTAAGTATCTTATACCAGATCTCTGCATGCTCCTTCTCATTGGCTGCTGTCTCTGCAAAGATATTGGATATCTGAACATAACCTTCTTTCTTAGCCTTAGAAGCAAAGAAAGTGTACTTATTCCTTGCCTGAGATTCGCCTGCAAATGCTTCCTGTAAGTTCTTCTCGGTCTGAGTACCCTTAAGATCCTCAGCTCTGCATCTCCATTTATTATCTGCCATAACCCATATACCTCCCGTTTATACTTCCTTAACCCACAATCCGTGAAGATTGCAATACTCATATACGGCTATAGCCTTATCACCTGCTGCCAATGTGAATTCTGCCACGGGCCTATCGCCTGCCTTAAGATTCTTAATCTGATAACCTGTAGATGTCTCCAGTACTATAAACTGAATGTAATGCTCCTCCATCATAGGATGCTCTACTTCACCTACCTGTACCTTAATAACGCTTCCATCTACCGTTACGGCAGGTACATGCTTCTCGTATGCTCCGTCTGTTGCTCCGGGAACAAGTTCTGTCATAGGCTGACCGCAACATACCACCGGCACACCCGAATCATGGAGCTTAATTACAATGTTGCCACAATGTTCACATCTGTAGAATTTCATAACCATAACCCTCCAATACTTATACTATAATCTCCAGTATATATAATCCTTGCCTGCATACTCACTCTTATCAAGCAAGCCCTTAATATCGGCAAGAACCTTAACCTTATTGTCCTTATTAAAGAAGCCGTCTATATCCGACTTATTTAGTTTAAGGAACTCATCATGCGCAACCGCTATGATCACGGCATCCATATCCTTGATATCTGACATGGAACCAAATGTTATACCGTATAATCTCTTGGCCTCATCTGCGTCTGCAGTAGTATCGACTACAAGGGGTGTGATTCCGTATTCGCCAAGTTCATTGTAGATATCTATAACCTTGGTATTACGCGTATCAGGACAGTTCTCCTTGAATGTAAATCCAAGGATTGCAATCTTCGCTCCCTTAACCGGTCTGTCAGCTGCAATAAGCTTCTTAACGATTGATTCAGCCACATACTTGCCCATATCGTCATTGATACGTCTTCCGGAAAGAATAATCTGGCTATGATATCCGAGCTGTTCAGCCTTATATGTAAGATAGTAAGGGTCAACACCTATACAATGTCCGCCTACAAGTCCCGGGAAGAACTTAAGGAAGTTCCACTTAGTACCTGCTGCTCTAAGAACCGCCTGAGTATCAATGCCCATCTTATCAAAGATAATAGAGAGTTCGTTCATAAATGCGATATTGATATCTCTCTGGCTATTCTCTATAACCTTAGCTGCCTCTGCAACCTTGATTGACTCTGCTCTGTGAACACCTGCCTCAACAACAAGTTCATAAACATGTGCCACTTCATCAAGTGTCTCTTCATCCATACCGGACACTATCTTAGTGATCGTCTCAAGTCTGTGAACCTTATCACCGGGATTGATTCTCTCAGGTGAATAACCAATCTTAAAATCCACTCCACACTTAAGTCCTGATTCCTTCTCAAGAATCGGAACACATACATCCTCGGTAACACCCGGATATACGGTAGATTCAAATACTACGATAGACCCTTTGCTTAAGTTACGTCCAAGGATTCGGCTTGCGCCCTCAACAGGTGTAAGATCAGGCGTATGATCATCATTAACCGGTGTCGGAACCGCTACTATATAAAACTTCGCCTCCTTAAGCTTAGTCTCATCTGAAGTAAACTCAACCTTGGTATTACGAATTACTTCATCGCCAACCTCATTGGTCGGGTCTATTCCATTCTTATATTGATTGATCTTAGCCTCGTTAAGGTCATATCCGATTACGCCTACCTTGCGTGCAAACGCAACGGCTATCGGCATACCCACGTATCCCAATCCTACGAGCGCTATCTTCTCCTCGCCCTTAACAATCTTCTCATACAAACTCATCTGTACTACATCCTTCCTACTGATTTATCTCAAGAATCGGTTCCCCAATCCATATTCGCGCATAACATAGTATACCATATCCACACACTAAAATTCTATTCATTATACTCTTCAAAAAACATTTCATTTCTAATGGTATTTGGAATTGAGGTTTTAAACACCTCCCTAATCAGCGAGTATGACATGATGGCGGGAATCCAAGAAGAGACTAACAAACAAACCGAACCAATAATGCTTGTTAGGCTCTTATTATCTAGTACGACCCTAATAGCCCTACTAAAGACAAATGCAACCCAAAACACCATAATTATACTAAAGATAATTATAATCTGCTTGAAATATTTTGACACAAATATATGCTTTCGTTTTTTGTTCAATAGTTTTGCTTCTTTCTTTCCACCTTTAAGGATGCACTTAACTATCAGATCATCAGATCGTCCAGTGTGAACAACTTGAACAACAACGCCATCTTTTACATTTATATAATCAAAACCGACTGATGCTTTATCATCGGAGAACCCTATTACTTTAAATCCTTCCGTCGATTCACTCATGCTAATTATACTTACATCAAGTATTTGAGTTGTTTCAGAACAACTAGTAATAGATAAGAAATCTTCTGAAGCAACATCCTCTTTTTTTATTACACCACTTCCGCTATTCCATATAGCATATTTAGTAACCACTAAATCTGAAATATCTCTATCCTTATATTCTATTGTTAAGCCTCGTATTGTATGCCTTCCAGTTCTTATAACTCGTATTGATTCTCTGTAATACGTTATTTGCATCCCTTTTCTATTTTTTACATTCGTATATACGGCATATATCAAGGACATAATTGTACACATCGCTAATATTAGCCATATATATTCATTTCCCATTAGTACAGATAATTTCATTTAGTTAAACCTCAACTATATATGCTTCAAATCGTGAGCTATTCTCTATAAGTTTCTGCTTTCTTCTAGATAATACTCTGAATTTTATGAGCCTCCTCTGGAGATGAAAAGTGAATAATCTTATCCATGTTTTCTATATGCTCTTCTTAATTTCATACGACAACAGTACTGCGTACAACTAGTTGTTAATCATATTCTGCCCCCTCGCTATGTAGTAGTATAACCCATGCCTGCTTCTTTCAAAACAGCATCTATACTGACATTATTCCTGATATCGCAAAACAACCGATTAAACCGTTACCCCTTCATCATCTGACCAACAATTTCTTCCAAACAGTTCCACATCGCAGATTCATGATAATCAGGCGTTACTTTCTTCGCAGCATCACAATAATCTGCAATTGCCCTACGCATTTTCAAGATATTATCTTCTTGTTCTGCTTCATGTTGTAATTCTCTTTGCTGCTCTACTAATATTGTCGAATAGGTTGCCAACATGCTTTGATTAAATATGCTATATGGATATTGATTATAATACATATACTATTCTCCTCCACTCAAACCATACACCTACTAACCACTTCTCTAGGTCAACATTCTCTCATAAACCCCAACATACACTTCAAAAAACGCGGATTGTTATCAGCCTCTTGTCATATCACAATCATCAGATAACACCTTGTGATAGAAACCTTCCACTATAGGCTCGAATTTATCTTTCTTGAAATATTCAAGAATGAATTCCGGGAAGGCACTTAATGGAAAGACCTTTCCTTGGTTCGTATACAAATCAGATTCTTTATCATATATCCGTTCTGCAGATACCTGTGATTTGTACCAACCCAATGGATTGAGAGTATCTTTGTCTGTTTCCAATAAGCAAGCACATCTCTTTAAGAAAATCACCAACAGCATTTCCCATACTTCTATGTCGTATTTTCTATAATCTGCATTTGGATTACCAAATCCAGAGATTTCCTTATAACTCGCTATTTCTTCGACATTTATGAAACATTTCGAGAACGCCTTACATTTCCACGGATTATAATCACGCAAAGCCTCACTCATAGGATAACTTATATATAGTTTGCCATTCTCCGTCTCGTTATCAAAATCGCGCAACATTACGCGCAGTACATCCTTCTCTGATTGACAGTCATCTTTACTGAGATTATTGTTGTGCGGATCATAATCAAAGAACAAATATACTTCCTGAAAATCTTCTCTTGTTAAATCTCCAAGTATACCTGCTGCTTCAGGCTTATATTCCCTAACTACCTCTATAATGTCAGAGTTAAAATCATCGTCCTTTAATTGCTTCCAAAGCATGTATATATTTTCACCCGCTGGGAAACTTATAAAGCAAGCCTTGTCATTATGAAAGAATGTCTTCCATAGACTATTCCAATAGTTTACTTCTGTTTTATCCCCCTCGTATATTATTGCAACGTACCCATTCATCTAAATCCCCCAGCCTTAAAAATCTTCTGTAGGTTATGTGCCTTACGTAGTTCTTTCTCTGTCAGTTCACTCAATGCTTTTATTTTTCCACCATCTAACCAGAAATAGCAATCAGGACGCATCAAATCGTTACTAAGTAAATCTGTATTATGAGTTGTAAAAATTATTTGTGTATCAGCTAGTTCTTTTAATCTATTAACAATCGCTTCTGACAATTCAAAATGATAAAAGGCATCAAACTCATCCATAAATACGAAAGAAGCTTTATTCATCTGTAGGTACCAATAATAAAACAATGTTAGCGCTATAGTTCCTTTAGACGCAACCGAAAAGAAATCAACTTTTGAATTCTTATAATTCGCATAGAGAATCAAATCACCATTCACCTCAGCAGATTCTATGCTCATATCTATATTATTCTCACGAAGAAATCCTTCAAAATCTTCTGTTTTATCCTGTTTAATTATTTCTGCAGCTATCTTACTAACCCCGCTTCTAAATCCTCGGTATCTGTTATTATCTAACGAATAGAACATAAGCATATTATCTACAAACTGAATAAAACTCTTAAATACTCCATTTTCATGAGTGTTCTCAAGAATACTGTTACTTCTAACATATTTTACTCTTGATATCTCACTGTCCGGATCATTGATGCTAAGATTCTCCGCTCCCTTCAACCGTACAAAGCCATCTTGTTTAAAGAAATCATACTTAATATATTCTTTTCCATCTATCTCAAGCACCTCATCAACCAAACTGTCAACATCATCCTTGCTATATTTATACACAAGCTCCGAACCGTCAAATTCAAATACATATTCAAAACTCACCGATATAGAAAGATCGGTATTAAGGTTTCGATAAGGATAATATTCATCAATAGCTTTATTCTTATCCGTAAGCATTATGATAATATCAAAGATAGCACGTCCAAGATTGCTCTTACCGGATCCGTTAAATCCATATATAATGCCCTTATTAACAATACCATTCTTCACTACATCCGAATTAAACTCATAATTGTTCCGTGATTCCAAGTCAAAAACAATTCTATCTTCAAACGATTTAAAATTCTCCACAGTAAATCTCTTTAACATATAAGATATCCTCCATCTCTAACCTCACTATGTCAGATTATTACTCGATTGTCAACATTTTCCGTAAAAAAAATACGGCAATTGTTTGGTCATAACATTTAACCTCTGTAATATGATGTATATATACTTAATTCGGCTTTGCGAAATATAGATTATCCCGAGGAATTCGTCAAGGCCGCATCCACTACGCGGTGCCGCTTCGCGGCAGCCTTGACAAATGCCTCGGGATATTAAAAAACATAATCAAGCCCGAATTAAGCACACGATTGCTCTGCACTCTATTTATCTCACCGCGGGCTCGGTCGCCGAACCTCCTAAGGCAACCGCAGTAATAAAGTCGTCGCACCTGCGCCCGCTCCAAACAATCTACCCCTGCAGCTTATCCCTCCTAGACCGATACTCAATAATCGGTATATCCGCCGCGACAAGGCTCTCGCTCATGCGAAGTTGTGAACGTTTCGGGAGCTGCGTCTGCACAATCCGCTTATCCTGCCTCTCAACAATCTTATTCGCCCTGCTTCCAAGCCACGCAATCGCCTTATCTATCGCCCTAAGCCCCGTTATCCTGTTATAGAACCTAAGCGCTATTATCGAATGCTCATCATCCACCGGAACAAAATACGCCAAAATCATAATCTTATCCGTCACATGATTAAGCCACATATTGGGAAATTTAAACGTCAGATTGGTCGACTTGATCTCGCACTGATCCGCCGGTTTCGGCGTCTGACCGGAATCGACCTCATTATTTGCACTGGTCTGCAGAGTATTATCATCAAGCCACACCACCTTGGGCCCGTTACACAGACGCTTATCGCCTCTGCCAATCGTCGTGCGATGCACAAACGCCAGATGCGACACATCCAGCTGATTCTCTATGACCCTGGAATAATGCACATTCCAAGTATCATTGATATGGTCATATGTAAAAGATGGGTCTTTAACTACATCGAATACATCCGGCTCGCCCACGGGCTCGTCATCACCATACCAGGCGAACACTATCCCGCCTATCTCCTTAGTCACATAATGCTTCATATGGAAACGGCTGTAATCGGCAGTCGACGCCCTGCCC
Source organism: uncultured Lachnospiraceae bacterium (assembly GCA_902778165.1). Lineage (GTDB taxonomy): Bacteria > Bacillota > Clostridia > Lachnospirales > Lachnospiraceae > Colinaster. Next base: position 337,560 of record CACYWQ010000001.1, on the reverse strand, counting down.
TCGGACGGCACATAAACACATTTGCCGGTCACATCATACTCGATGCCGTGAAACGGACACCTGACATGCCCATCCGTCACACAACCCTTGGTTAACGACGCCCCCCTGTGCGCACACAGGCTCGTGATACATCCAATCTCGCCTTTCTCATCCCTGAAAAAAATGAGATCATCACCGAATCTCCTTGCACCAACCACTTTACCCTTCTTAACTTCATTCGATGACAGTACTGCGTACCACTGGTTGTTAATCATCTTCTACCTCCTCACTATGTAGTAGCATACCCATGTTGGTTTCTTTCAAGCCAACGTTATATTTATCCTAAAATCAACAACTCTCACCATTGTAATATAATCCCTTCTTATGTAGCACATCTCTTACGTTATTAGAATCTTTAGAACATGAAATATATTTCTCAAAACACTCTGATGCTAACTGTGAATCATCATTAACCTTATATAGAATTCCTAAGGCAAGATACAACCCTACTTTTTCAGGTCTGGTTTCGGCCATTTTTTCAATATAAACTGTCAAATCCAGCGTATTATATGGAATCTTCAATGCAGATTTGTATGCAGCCCAAATACTTCCGATTGATCTATTTGAATAAGCCTTTAAAAACGCATCACTATATCTCCATACTAATGGAGCGCCCTTCTTTTGTTTACATATATTAATCAATTCTGTTGCTTTTGACACATTATCTTCATAAGCAATATAATAATATGCTTTATTTATACAATACTCAGGTGTGTTTCGAAAACATGTATTTGCCTTTTCCAGATATTCATTCATTTTTCTCAGTTCATCATCTTCATTGCAACTAAACTGATATTTATCAAGATGAACTGTAGCTAAATACATATTAATTCCATATCTTATCCTATTGACTGACACAAGCATTTGTGACATGTTTTCATTTGCTTTCAGTTTCTCTGCCAGATTATCACATATATGTTCTGACAAATATAACTGACCATTTAAAAAGTAAGATAATCCTATAATATATTCACATCCTATCGACATCTCTTTTGCTGTAAGGCGCATACTTCTTGTCATTTCTTTCGAAGAAAAAACGGTATCGCGAAAATTGTTTACAACTTGCGTAAAGGCTTTTTGGAACTCTTTCTCTACACTATCTCTATATGTCGGATGTATAATCGCGCCTTCAATACGCATATCATAGTTTACAAGTTTTTCCTCTTCATTAGAATTAACCATGATATTTATCAACAGTATACTTCTCCTTTTCATCAAAAAATCAACTATCTTCTCTTTGTTATTAACCTTAGTTCTTTCTATTCCGTATGGAACATCTATAATATCAAAGTTATCTTGTATCTTTGCTCTAAACTCTTCTCCCAATCTTCGAACTGTATTCTTGTATATACACTTACTTTCACAATCATAATAAATGATTATACCGATACACCCTTTTTTTGCACCACGTATATGATTACGATTAAATACAAATATCAAGTACCATACAAAAAGAGCAAGTAGAGAAATCCACATGACACTCAGCAAAAATATACCTGTACGTGTCAAAACACATTCTGGATTATTTGTATTATCAGAAAATGACATCTGCGAGTATATTGAAGATGATAATACTGCGCCAAATATAATAACGATAGATAGCATCACAAAAACACTTGATTTCTTACCCCATATCTCATCTACAATTTTATCTAAAATACAATTTCCCAATTGGTTTACTACTCCTTCAATCTGATATGTTCATATTTCTATTTTAACTTATCTCTATTTTTAAATGTACGCCTTACATTTTTCAACATAACTATATTGATCAGATACCAAGCGCTAAACCCTAATGTTTTCTTCACATAATACTCAGTGTAATCAAATCACCAGCTAATCAAATTACAATCATCTGATAGCACCTTATGATAAGAATCTTTCACTGTAGGTTCAAAATTCTCTCTTCTGACAGGTATGATTTATACCAATCCAAAGGTATGTGAACATCTTTATCTGCATCCAACAGACATGCGTATCTCTATGTTAAATACTCTTAAGCCATAACAAGTACTCTTCTTCACTTTTGACACCATCTCCGATTGCGTCCTGCCACTTTTTGCCTTCATCTAAGAACTCTGATAGCATAACTTGATACTTTTCTTCACCCGGATGACGACGTACCTGCATCTTCTTTCTCAGATATATCTTTCGATATTCACTGGTCAGAGCATCATTTTTTTCTTTATTCGCGCGTTTGACCTGTGCTCCTATCTCCTTACAAGTCTTTCCATCCCCATTAGGAGCCTTAAACGAACAGTATATAACATCCGGTCGACCATGTATCGGAAAATGGTACCCACAATTGTTGCATTTTTTTATTAAAACATTATTGTTAATACAGTTTGCAAGTTCGAACATCAAAACTGACATAATATCTTTAATTCCATATACGCTAGTTAGTTTTTCCTCAATGTTCATTATTCTGTAGTCAATTTGCTGTGCTGCAATTAAATCGCCATTATCATATAATATATGCTTAATCTTAGCGGTGTCTCTATTCTCCAGATCAGCTTCTGTAAGTATATCCATAACCAATCTTGTTAGCTCGCGAAACTGAGATACCATGTCAACAGATAACACTAGCCCAGATAACAATGCATGTGCCACGTTTTCGGCTCCTAACGAATTAAAACCACCTTTACCAAGTATTTTCTTTACAGAAGATTCTTTTACCTTAAAATTACTTTTTACGTCATATTGATCCGGTAATTCAAGACATGTCAACATCATCTGAGTCCTTGATGCAAGCACGTTCATGAGCACGGCACCGCTTGCTGCTCCAAAAGCGTAGTCAATAGTGTCATCTATTTCTGTCAATGCCTGTAATATGTTTTCATAGGATGCGGGGGCATTTGAATTCTTACAGCCCATAATTATTTTTATGAGCCAACTAAAATCATCCGTAGCCCTTTCTAACTCACATACTATTTCTCCTAGCATATATACTGGAGCCTTACTTCTTAACACTACATACTCTTTTCCATCATATTCTAAAAAAAGATTATAACTAGGTAGTATCCCCTGTTTTTCATTTGGATTCATGAATCTTCTCCTAAATATTGGTTAACAATTATTCTTGCACCAAACTCCTTGATAACAATATATCACATGGACACATGTCTGTCAACAATCGTTTGCTCATATTTTTGATTGTTAACTTTTATTCATTCTCTTCCTTAATACTGTAGATTCTCATCAAATTTGGTATAATAACTTCCCTAAAGTCTAGAACATATATAAGCCCCTTGATGTGCAATTAAGCTCTACTCATTTTCCACTCTTTCCCTTTGGGGTAAACTCTATGTTCTAGTAACCCTTCATCAATTGCTTTATCCACCGTCATACGCTCCATTATTACAAACAGTTCTCTCAAGTACTCCAAAAACAAGCCATCTTAAACAGTTTTTGTATTTTGAAATACATTTTTATACAAAAAATGCGGGAAGATGGTTATTATCATCCCGCACACTTACAAGTATTTTAAGCTCAATCTATATAATTTGCTTTATAATTCTCTTCCTGCTTCATAATCTAATCACAGGTATCGTCAATGGTTTTATAAGGATAGCCATATCTGTTTAAAGATCGTCTTTAACATATAAGCGACGCAACTACCTCATCTCCTAACAATCGTGGAACTCTATACCGAATTCTTTCTCCAACTAATAACCATCTATATCAACTTCTCATACACCCCTCATACTCTCCCTCATATACTCAAACCAATCCTGGGTATTGGGATTATCGGATTTAAAATCAAGCAGTTTAGCGAGATACCCCTGTTCTCGTACAATTCTAATACTGATAGGATATTCCAATTCATGGAGCATGCTTATATGACTAACCAATATATCAACAGGGGTGTGTCGCACAGAACGCAGTATTGCACGCTTTTCTATAAAGCCCTGCTTAACCTCTTCTGTTACAGATGCTCGCCGCAATTCCTCAGATGATACGTTATATATCTCCTCTGGCGGGGTATCATAACTCACACGTATAATATCAATCTTGTCCGCATCCCTTAATATCTTACAATATGCCTGGTATTCATCCGACAATCCTTCATCAATCTTAAATCTGTTATGATTCCTGATTACGGTCTCCAGTACATCTTTACAATGCTCATTATAAGAACCAAACACATCTATAAGATTATCCATGAATAACAAATCGGCTCCTAAGACAGCATGATCCACTGATTCCGCATCTGAAAAAGTATTATATCTTCTGATTTGCTCAAAGCGACCGATGTCATGAAGCATTCCCGACAGCCACGACAAATCGCTATTTACTTCGGAAACTGTCTGTGAAATCCTATCACATAAATCCGCCACGCGATATGTATGGTCAATCTTAAGCTTAATCTTAGGGTCCTCAGCATTGTAGTTTGCAGTATATGAGGCAAAAGCCTGTTTAACAGCGTCTCTATCAATTTGTTGCATCATTAGTATTTAATATCATCGGATTAAATATATATTCATTAAATGCAGGCGAAGATAATTTCCGAATATTATAAAACGACCGCATCTGAGTCATACTCACTCACAACTCCCCCCATAGTCCTAAGGCGAACTATCCTAATTAGAGTGCTTTTCAGATTTTCCAAGATTATAGTTATTTAGTATCCTCTCATACACCCCAGCAACACCCTTAGTATTCTCCTCGCTGGTGAACTTATCAACCGACCACTCATAAGCCCGCTGGCCCATCTCATATGCAAGCGACGGCCTGTCAACGAACTTCTTTATGCACTCCGCAAGCGCCTCGTCATTCTTATACTCATACAAGAAACCCGTAACTCCGTCTTGTATTAGCTCCGTAGTGCCGCCTGTCGCTGATCCGATAACAGGATTGGACGCGCGCATCGCCTCTACAGTTGCACGGCCGAAAGCCTCGGTCCTGGATGCAACAATCTCCACATTCCATCTCGTACGCAAGGCAAGCATATCATCCACAATCCCGGTAAGTACCACATAATCCGCGACTCCGCTAGCCAGAATATACTCCTTAACTTCTGCAAAGTCACCCCGACCCGCCATATAGACCTTGAACCCAATCACACCCTGCGACACAATCAGCCCCACCGTATGCGCTACATCTATCTAGCCTTTCTCCTCGCAATAATTGCCGGATATCAAAAACTTGACCGCATCTGAGTTATATTCACTCGCTGTTTTTCGCAGCCTCAGGGCGAACTATTAACTATTTTGGCCAATCCCTATATAAACTCATTGCTTATCACTCAATCCATTTAACAACTTTTGTATAGCAACCATTTGCATATCTTGAAACTGCTGCTGGTTTTGCATTTGATGTGACATTGCAACTGGAATATATGGCGTTCTTATTATCTGTGCAATAGCATCATCGCTATAGTTCATAGATTTCCCCATCACTCGAATAAGTTCATTTTGTTCGAAAAGCATCTTTCTATTTTGTTCATCACTAATCGGCGGTTTTACATTCAGGGCCTCATAATACTTTCTCCACTGATTACATACACTTTTATCTTTATAAAACACAATCTCAATAAGATTAAGTGCATTGACACTATCGACAGTCCATCCATAAATCCTACTCGAAACTATCGAACGGAACACATTCATCTTATCTTTTCTTTTTTCCGACCTATTCTGCAAAACTCGTCCTACCCATACTGCGAAAACTGGTGACAGAATAACCGCAAAAATATTTATTATTGTATTAATCATTTTCATCCTCCAAATAATCACCATTCCCTGGATTAATCTATATATTATTCTCTGCCCATATCAGATACCTTTCAAACATATAATCATTGAACCCTTCGCCACATATCAGCCTATAATATATTCACAACTCCCCTCACAACCTCGCATATCTTCTTAACATCCTCTTCCGTCACATATGCGCTCATAGGAAGAGATACGCAGCGTCCGCACACATCCTCAGTAACAGCATAACTGTCAAGACCAACAAGATTATCGTGGAAGGCGCCCTGCATATGCATCGGCTTACGGTAATATATCATGCTCGGAATATCCGACTTCTTAAGCTCCGCCATAAGCTGCTCCCTTACAGCCGATGACTCAACAAGAACGGTATACTGCGCCCAACTGCTTACATAGCCATCCGGCACAGTCGGCAACACAACACCCGGGCAATCCGCCAGGTATCGTCCATACATATCAGCAACACGATTGCACGCATCAACCTCCTCATCAAAGAAATCCAATTTCTCAAGCAACACCGCCGCCTGAATCGTATCCAGTCTGGAATTCATTCCGATACGCACATTATCGTATTTATCCTCGCCCTTGCCATGTACCTTAAGCGACCTAAGCATATCCGCCCACTCATCATTATCCGTGAATATCGCTCCGCCGTCGCCATAACATCCCAACGGCTTAGCAGGAAAAAAAGATGTAGTTGAGATATCACCAAATCCGCATGCCCTATCCCCGCCGATACGACCACCAAAACCCTGCGCTCCGTCTTCAAGCACATACATTCCATACTTATCGGCAATCTTACGAATCTCATCATGGTTCGCAGGCTGTCCGAACAGATCAACCGCCACAATAACTCTGGGCGCCAGATTAGTATTATTCTTCACCCACTTAATCTGTTCTTCAAGCGCACTAACACTTATATTGAACGTATCTCTGTCAATATCTGCAAATACAGGGGTCGCACCAACAGTGGGTGCCACCTCTCCGCTTGAGAAGAATGTAAAGTCCGGTATAAACACTGCATCACCCTCACCTATTCCCCACGCCATAAGCGCCAGTTGAAGTGCATCCGTTCCATTGGCACATGTGATACAATTCTTAACTCCTACATACTTAGCCAACGCCTCTTCAAGTTTCGTCACAGGACTTCCACCAATAAATACAGAGCCACTAACTGTCTGTAAGATTGCATTGTCTATCGCTTCTTTATGATGTTCATACTGCGTCTTAATATCTCTGAATTGCATATTATCTATCTCCAAATTTGTTTTACTAAATTATTAGCATTATAACATACCGCACAATGAATTAAATAGGGCCGAGTTATACTCAGCCCTTACTACCATTACCTCTATCTACTATATTCCCGTACTCATCTACCTTCCCACAGACTCTGGCGGGATTACCCTTGACCAAGGCGTATGGCAGAACGTCCTTAGTCACCACAGACCCTGCAGCAACCATAGCATGCTCACCAATCTCTACGCCGCATACTATTGTGGCATTGGCACCAACAGATGCTCCCCTTCGAACAACAGTCTTAATGAAATTCTCATGTCCTTTAGGATATTTAGCCCGCGGCGTTAAATCATTAGTAAAAACCATCGAAGGACCAAGGAATACATCATCTTCTATCTCCACTCCTTCGTACACGGATACATTGTTCTGTATCTTAACTCCGTTGCCAATTCTGACGTTATTGGATATATTAACATTCTGACCCAGCGAACAATTGCTTCCAATCACAGCCCCTGTTTGTACATGCGAGAAACACCATATCTTAGTTGAATCCCCTATGGTCACGCCGTCATCTATTATGCTGGTTGGATGAACATAATAACTCATTATATCTATACCTCCTTGCTTGTGTTCCTACACATGATGTCTTTATAAACTCCTACAACCCCCTTCACATTCTCCTCACTGGTGAAACGGTTGACCGACCAGTCATAGGCCCGGCGGCCCATCTCATACGCAAGCGATGGATTATCAATGAATCGCTTCATATACTCCGCAAGCGCCTCATCATTCTTATACTCATACAAGAATCCCGTAATCCCGTCCTGTATCAGCTCCATGGTGCCGCCAGTCGCAGATCCGATTACAGGATTGGACGCTCGCATCGCCTCTACAGTCACACGGCCGAAAGCCTCGGTCCTGGATGCCACAATCTCCACATCACACCTCTTACGCAGAGCAAGCATATCATCTACAAGCCCGATAAGGACCACATAATCCGTGAGTCCGTTAGAAATAATATACTCCCTAACTTCCGCAAAGTCGCCCCGACCCGCCATATAGACCTTGAACCTAGTCACACCCTGCGACACAAGCAGCCCCACCGTATGCACTACATCTATCTGGCCTTTCTCCTCGCAATAATTGCCGGATATCAAAAACTTGACCGCATCTGAGTTATATTCACTCGCAGATTTCTGATAATTGTATGTCGAACTAATCCCGTTATAAATCACATTAATCCTGCTGTTATCCTTAATATACTTCACATAGTACTTCGCGACGAATTCAGATAATGCAATATAAGAAGTATTTCCAGAATTAATTACTTTCTCCAAGGAATCGCTCTTACGTACAGGAGTTAGAGAGAAATCCAAATCGCCGAACTCTCGCAGATGCCATACATGCGGCATTCCCGTTATCTTGGATGCAATAGATCCAACATTAATCGTACTTGAATTGGAATGAATAATATCAATACCTAATCTCTTAACCAGTTTGGCTATCCTAATGGCCTCAATATAATTAGCCAAAACAAGAAATTTGTATACAAAAAAACGCACAGAATCTATAGCAGGATTGCCAATCTTGGCTATTTCCCACCAATAGTAATGTGCGGACTTATGCCATATACCAAGCCTGTCTAATTCATCCGGTATAAAGCCTTTCTTATTAGGTGTAAGCACATACACTTCATGTTCCATTGATACGCCCTTAATCATATCCAGGAACGAAAGTGCAGCCCCACCTTTTTTATTATCATGAATCAAGTACAAAATTTTGTGTGACATAACACCAACGACCATTTACTATTTTCTAATCTTCATACCTGCCGAACTAAGTATATCCTTCATTTTGCCTCTTAACTAATGCCGAACCTCGTCCTCAACAATAAATACCGGTTTCTTCTTGATTGCTTCGAAGCTTCTCCAAATATAATTACCTATAACACAAAGCGATATCATAACTACACCAAGCGAAAAAAGAATCAGTATAAACAAACTTGTCCAGCCCGCTACAGTTTCGCCTATTACAATCCATTTGATAATATAATATATAATCATCACAAGAGATATTAAGAATATCAAGCCACCGGTGTATCCGACGAAATTAATCGGGAGTCCTGAATTAACAAACATCATATCCATGAAGCATTTAATCTTCTTCTTAAGTGTCCACCTGCTCTTACCAATCTCTCTGGCTCTTCTTATATACGGAACAGACGCGGTCCTAAATCCTAGAGAAAGAATCTGACCCTCTAAAGCCGCATTAGTCTCATCCATGCTAAGAAGAACATTTATGGCCCGCCTGTCCAAGAGTTCTATGTTAAATCCTTTGTCAGGCATATTGGGAAACGCCAGCCGCCGCGCACAATTATAATAAAAGTTAGCAAAGAACTGCTGCACACGTCCCTCTTCGCGTCCTGCTCTGGTCGCAAGGACAACCTTGTATCCTTCTTTCCACTTGGCAAACATATCAAGAATAAGTTCGCTCGGTTCCTGAAGATCAGCAGCTTTATTGATGGCACAATCTCCGGTACAATGCTCTAATCCGCACAATATAGCCGGATGCTCTCCAAAATTGCGCGATAAGTGGAACAGGGTAATCCTGTCGTCCTGTTCAAACAACTGTTGCATCTCATTCCAACTGTTATCACCACTTCCATCATCCACCATGATGATCTCATAGTCATCACCCTGCGCAAGGATGGGCTCAAGCGCCTTCTCCTTCATATCCTTATATAATGGAAGCAGTTCTCCCTCATTGTAATATACAGGTATTATTATACTTAATTTTGCCACTGCCCTATTCCTCCAAGATAGCCAGATGCTTTATCCAATATACGGATTTACCAACATGCTCAAATCCCTTTTCTCCATAAATTCCTTTACCTGTTCCCCGGTAAGCATCTCATCAAGATACTCTCTTGCAATCTTATCATCAAAGTCAGAGTTCTTGGTATAACGTATCTCCAAGCTTCTATCCTGCTTAATAGCATCGTAACCTTTTATGCTTCCATCTGCTATTCTTGCATACAGAGAATCGTGTGCCACTTTAACAGCCTTCATTCCAAGGACAAACGGGTCTGTTGCTTCAGGTGCAGGTAATGCATGATAAAGAATATCACCGGAATCAAGCCCCTTGCCCAGCAAGTGTATCGTTGCTCCGACAAGTTCCGGATGTTTATCATATAATGCCCAGAAATTGCATGAATTACCTCTATAGTACGGACTTACACCCATATGGATATTTACTGCCCTATGTTCTATAAGAAAATCAATAAGCCACCCCTTAATATAACTGGCGCCGAACACAATATAATAATCAGAATCAAGTGCTTCTGAGAGAACCTCTCTTGAAATCTTATTAAGATCCCCATCCTTAATTGCCATATGATATACATTGCCGGATAGGAAACTAATCTCTCCAAACACTTCCTTCTCCGAACTCCTGACATGCTTAAAGTACTCACTCATGACATCCGAATTATCATAGAAATCTTTTATCTCACCGGGAAATACCGTTATGCACTCCTGGATGGCATACACTTTATCCGCAATTCCCGACAATGTATTAATCAATGAAATATGTCTTGGCTGGTTACCTGTGAATACCGTTATGTTCATTATCTGTTCCTCATTTCTTCCAATATATTGGCATGATCTTCTCTGGGATACTCATATCGAGGCTGTTTGCAGTCAAACTCACCCATATTTGCTCTAAAGCCAATCTTAATTCCAAATTCTTGCATACATCTTAATGTATCATCATTGTATGAATTACACGGATATGAGACCGATATCACAGGGTATCCCGTCGCATTTTCTATGCATGCCTTATTTTTCTCATATTCCGCCTTCTGCTCGGAATACGACAAATTGTCCATAACTGTCGGATGAGTATGCGAATGCAAACCAACAATATTACCCTGTTCACTCAGACCCTTAATATGACATTGATTCATCCATAGCAATTTCGAATTCCCACTAATATCATATCCGCTGTCACTAATCATCCGGTCCATTATCTCATTATATCTAATAGGTCCCAGGATATCATCCCTTAAGTATCTGAATCTCTTATCATTAGGCGTGTAAAACGGACACTCTATATAGTGCTCATCCGGATTGTAAGAATTAAGCGCTGTATAAACATTCTTCTCTGAATTCCTGATTAAATTAAAAAATGAAGCATAGAAGTCCTCTACATCAGCAAACATTGAGAATCTGAAGTGTCTGTATATCTCGAGGTTCTCTAGCACTCCTTCCATAGGAGAAGTATATACAAACCAGAATGCTGTAAGATTACGTTTCTTTAGTACAGGATTGGCAATATCGTACTGACATAACAATCCGTCGTCAAATGTTATGCATGTATCTGCCGGTTCAAGTTTATCATTCTCAGACTTATACAGAAACTCCTCTGCCCCAAGAATATTTAAATTCTCAGAGATGAAATCTAACATTTCGGAAAATTCCTCTGCAGATATAGAACCCTGACCTTTGATATGCTTATCTTCATCATGAAAATGATGGAACATTATTCCATGTGGTGTCTTAGACATGATTATTCCATCTCCTTATATTGTAGAAGTTTCACAGGCTTTTTGCCTGTTTTCTGCTTCCATTCATCGATTAATTTCTCATATACATCGTTATTATGTATTCTCTTACCGATGTAGAAATCATTACATGTCTTAGAGAAATGTGCCTTAAATTTGTACAAATTATCTTCCATAGAGTCCGATAACCCCCCACCAAGATGCATAATCTTATGTCCCTGTTGCTTACCGTGTTTTATTGCTTCCCAAAGCAATAAATTATTGGGATTGTATTTCATTGCATCCCTGTGACTGCCTGATAAATGATAATGATAATATGATCCATAGCCCATAAAAATTGCAGAAGCAAGTATCTCTTCATCCTTCTTACATACCAAGAAAGTATAATTCTTATCTTCTGCCATAGCCTTTACCATGTCCTCATCAAAATAATAGAAGGACTTCGCTCCGACTCTTTGCATTGTCTCTTTGTATATTTCATAAAATGGCCTATAATCATTAGTTCTCTCAACATATAAGCCGTTTTTGATACACTTTCTGATTACGTTACGATTACCGGATGATAATTGATGATTCCATATATCATCCTCACTTACACTTAAATCAACAGAAATCGTCATCCTATTATGCAAAACATTGATTTCCTTAAAGGTACCTTCATTTCTGAGCACCGGATGAAATCTCACAAATTCTGCAACTATATTGCTTTCTTTACAATAATCAACAAAGGCCTGTTCAAATCTATCTGCAAACCCTGAATCAGCACAAGACACCAAAGGTCCGCCGTATCCGTAAACGGTCTCTATATCATAAAAAGGGATTTCCAAATAATCCCTTTTTATCTCTGTCTTAAGATACGGGTACACACCCACCATATCTTCTTCTCTATATACAAATAACTCTGCCTTTGAATCAAAAATCCTCTCATACAAAGCATGATATTCTGCAGTATAGTAAATATCCTGCATATCTGCATGAAACGCACTTAGAATACCGTTCCATTCTACGCTATTTATATCGTATATCTCTATTCCTGAAAGTCTTCCCATTTAATAACTTCTTCTTTCCTAATATCTCTGTTAACTCTTAGGCCTATTACAAAATCTGCATATTCCGGCTTAATGCCTGTTCCGGGTCTTTTATAACATAACATGTCCTTAGTAATAACCGTGCCTGATGCAATGTCATCTTTAGCCAGGATACTTCTCCTAACATCCTTCATTATCCTAAGCTCAGCCTCAGTCGGACGCTTAATTCCATCTCCCAGTAATAATTCTGTATTTCTGATAGCCTTAACATATTCAACAAATTCTGTTGGTTCCATAGATGCTTTGTGATCCGGACCTTCCATGCCGTGATCCAATGTAATATGTTTCTCAATATATTTTGCTCCAAACGCTACCGCAGCAATAGCTGCTTCACGCGAAACCGTATGATCAGAGAGACCTACATCTACTTTAAATGCATCTCTTAAGGTTACCATTGCCCGTAGATTTACATCATGAATGTCCGTTGGATAAGAAGTTGTACAATGCATCAGAGAAAGATTTTTATTTCCTGTAGAATAGATTGTCTTAACAGCGGTCTCCACTTCTCCAAGTGTACTCATTCCTGTTGAGAGAACAAGCGACTTACCTGTATTGCCCAGTTCTATAAGAAACGGAAGATTAGTCACCTCGGTTGATCCAATCTTAATGAATGGAATACCGATATCCATAAGGCATTTCAGACTTTCTGTTCCGTCAGGTGTGGAGATGAAATCTATACATTTAGTCTTGGCATACTCGCTTAACTCATAGAAGCAGGAAAACGGAAGTTCCAAGCGTCTGATCATATCCAACTGCGATTCATCTGCCGCAGATGTCTTCTGATAATCCGCTTTATCGGCATACTCGCCCGATGCCTCTTCTGCTTTAAATGTCTGAAATTTTATAGCATCAGCACCTGCTTTATATGCGACATCAATAAGCTTCTTGGCAATTTCTATGTCACCGTTATGATTAACTCCTGCTTCCGCAATTATATATGTTCTCATATTTCTTCTTAATTACCCACCGTTTTTCTATATAATTCTTCACCACTTCTATCTATCTTGATAATGCTTCTATGGCAGTATTATAGGCATCTTTCTTTACATCGAAAAACAATGGTTGCACCTAGTCTCGGCACAACCTCTCAACATGATAAAAGTAAAGTCCAGAATAAAAGTCCAAATCATCCTCTATCTTTATCCCCAAAAATAATCTGTGATTTCACAACTTCAAATTGATTTACACTGCTCAATATGTTTACACTCTGACCAAACAAGCAATTATCTCCAATCACAGCACTTAAATTGTTATGACAAATACACCATATCTTAGTTCATAAAAAAATTGAACATTATCTTTAACAATGCTACTTGAGTGAATCAAACAATCCAACAAACTCATTAGTTGAACAATTCTTCAGTGGTAGCTTCACAACCTTTCCCGACGCAGCAGACATATATATAGCTAACACCAATTCCAAAGCCCTTTTTCCTGCCCTTGCATCTATATAAGGGGCTCTGTTATCTCTAATTGCCTCTATTACATCTCTATAAAGCGGTGTATGCCCATACCCATAAACATTGGGTGGATTCTCGTGAAATTCCATCTTTACATCTTCGGGATCATCAAGCATATCTGAAAAAATCCATTCTTCAATCCTATTTACTGACACACCCCCCACTTTAACAGTTCCTCTCTCTCCAAATATATATAATGTTTCCTCAAGATTTCGAGGATATACATCCGTTGTGCCTTCTATTATTCCATAAGCCCCGTTTTTAAATCTTACTAAAGCAATACCCATATCTTCAGCTTCAATATAATCGTGACGAAGTCTATCTGTCATACCCACAACTTCATCTATATCATCACCCATCATCCACCTAAGAAGATCTATATTATGAATACACTGATTCATAAGTGCTCCTCCATCCTGTGCCCATGTTCCTCTCCATGAGGCTCTATCGTAATACTCATGATCTCTATACCATCTAACATGAGCTGTTCCATAAAACAGTCTCCCAAACCTATTTTTATTAATCGCATCCCTAATCTTTTGTATTGATTTATTAAACCTATTTTGATGATTTACACATACTTTAAGCCCCTTTTCTTCAGCCTTTTTGATAATCTTGTCTGCATCTTCAAGAGACAATGCAATTGGTTTCTCTATTATCAAATTGCATCCATAATCCAAGCAATCTAATGCAATCATAGCATGCTTTCCAGATTCTGTAGCTATTGCGACATGATTCATGTTTTCTTCTATAATGTCACAAACAGCAACTATGTCTAGTTCATTTGACATTGCTGCCGCTATATGATTATATGAGATTCTTCCACATCCTATCAAAGCATACCGCATTTCTTTATCCTTCATTCTAGTTTTTATATCAACTCTAATATTGTCAAATATCTATCAACACATTATTACTAATCATTGTTTATTTTCTCAAGTATATAGTCTCTAATTCTTCTACCATTCATCCCATCAAAATTGCATACACACTCTTTATTTATTTCTTTTCGTAATTTAAGTTTTGGATCAAATCCATTCCTTACATTATCTAAAAACGCATATAAATCTTCGTTAGTGTATATCTCATATTGACATAATGTTAATTTCTCACTTATTGGTGCGATATCATGGTTCTTATATAATACTCCTATTGGCTTATTTGTCGGTAACGCAGAACAAACAATACCACAATGGCAATCTGTTATAATCGCATCACAAATTGAATAAGCCCCATCATATGTATCATTATCATCCCATATTATATTTTCTGTCGAATTAATTATATTTCTAAATTTATCTATAGATTCCCTTGTCCAATACTTATGTATCAACATTTCTTCGATAAAAGTCTTATGCGGTCGAAAAATAAGACCCACCTCTTTATTTATTACAAAATATTCAAATATCTGTCGCGCATATATTTCAAAAGAAAAGTCCTCAGCAATATAACCATATTGAACCCCGTGATCTGGTGCATATAATATAACTTTTTTTCCGCTCATTTTCATCCATAGCGGATTACTATATTCACTATTCATCGATTCAAAGATTCCATCATATTTGGGATTTCCCATACATACTAATTTATCTCCATAAACCCCTTTCTTCTTCAGCTCTGTATACATCAATTTATCATAAATATGGTAATTAGGATTCAAATCCCCATAACTACCCTTAACAACACTAATAAACTCTTCAATACTATCAAAATAATGTATAAGTGCAATCGACAATACCACTACATAGTTCACATACAATCTATCTTCTTTCTTAAACAAATCATCTCTTGTATGCGAAATCAAGAGCACGTCTGGACTATCTAGTTTTATATCATAATCACCAAACAAAATATACCTGGCTCCAGATTCTATTACTTGACGCCTCATATTCTCATCATTTCTTGCTAATACTACTAATACATCACAACTATCTTCCTCCAAGAACGACTCAACCACACTCCTAATTGTGTTCCACGTTGATTCTGAATAATGTGAAAACCTAATCTTCTTTTTATTGTTTGTTGATTTCGTCATTATCAACTCGATGAGTTCATCAATATTATATAATTTTGCAGACTTTCTAACGTCTGCCAAATGTCTATACGCCTCGTAAATCGGCGAAACCATTCTTTTTAATAGGTGCATATAGTATTATTCCTTAAGTTTCTATTTCTCCACAACAACTCTAATTATCGGAGGATCATCATCTCCAATAGGAGCGAATCCTGTCGATTCTTTCGCATATAGTACATTAAATCCAACTTGTCTGCATTCATTAAGCAAATCATCAATTTCTAGAAATCTCCTATAATGCCCATTATATCGATATGCATTTTTCCCCACGCACTCACCTAATCCAAAGATAGGGTCATTGACGCTCCTCACCTCAATATAAAAAACTCCGCCCTTCTTAAGCGCCAAATAAACATTGCTAAGAAGTTCTCTTTGTTGTTGCTCATTTATCGCATGCAGCGAAAACCTACTATAACAATAATCATATTGACCAACGAATAGAGCAGATGAACACACAAAATCATCACACAAAAATCGAATATTCTGATTGTCATTATGTTGTCCCTGCAATTTAGTTATTATCCCATCAGCGGCATCTATCGCTGTTACTAGCAAACCATTATTTGCAAAAAAAACACTGTCACGCCCATTCCCACATCCTAATTCGAGAATACTGCAACCTTTCTTTAATCCATCTATAATGTCTAACGCAAACTTTGAGGGCTTGAGTATTTCATCATTTGATTTATTATAATACGAATTCCAGTAGTCAGTGTCTCTCATAAAATCTTTAGAATAAACAATTTTATGCGACAAAATCAAATCAACACATTTCTTTATACCAATTGATCCATCATTAACTATGGTTATATCAGGATTCTTAGGATATTCAACATTCAGATCCACACCCGCAACATTCGATATCACACCTTCCTTAATTCCACTATACATTCCCTTTTGATCTCTCATTATAAGGACTTCCATTGGAACATCAAGAAATACCTCTACATATGCCTTATTGTTTTCTCTATTCCATTGTCTAACATCGTCAAACATTGCTATCGTACAACATATTACTATTAACCCTTGATCAGTCAGCCCTTTGCATAATCTAGCATACATCCAAGCACGCTCATGTCGTTCAGAGTCTGAATAACCTACTTGCCCGCCAACTATACGTTTTAAAACATCCCCATCTAATAACACTAAATTGGAATGTTCCCTTTTAAGTCTATAATACAATTCATTACCTATTGTGGTCTTTCCTGCACCGGATAAACCAGTAATCCAGAATAATATTCCTCTTGAGTCTTTTTGATTCATTTCTTTTCCATCCAACAACGATTTATTAATTCGACATACTTATTCGCAACATCTTCCCATAAAAAGCGCTCTAGAATAATCTGTTTGCTTCTTAATCCCATAATTTCCAACAAATTCTTATCATTTATAACCTCATATATTGCATTTGCAAAATCCTCTACATCTAAGACAAATCCGTTTCTATCAATAAGCTCATCGCTTCCCTCACAATGAGTCATAATAACAGGAAGGCCATATGACATTGCCTCTAATACTACATTCGGCATACCCTCCCTTTTAGAAGGAAAAACAAAGATATCTGCATTTAAATAATATTGTGGCAATTCTTGCTTACTCTTTTGTCCACAGAACTCTACAAGATCAGTTATTGATTCTTCTGTCACAATTCTTTCAAGCTTATTCCTATAGGGACCATCACCCACTATTGTAAATACTACTTTTTTTCCTATTTTCGCGCATCTATTACTCAACTGACGCAGTTGCGGAAGAAAATCTTGAACTCCTTTCCTTTCAATCAATCGAGACACAAACAGAATTTTAAAACTGCCATCTCTTTCTATTTCGTTATTGTTTGCACTAGGAATATCTGCTCCATTCGGAATAACGTAAATTTCTTTCTTAGAATAGAAAGCATTCGCCATTTGCTTTAAACCCTTGCTATTTGCCACAAGAACTTCTGCATTTCTCCATATAATCCTAATGCATGGCGCTATAATTCTATATACTACAGTAAACCTATCTTGAAATCCAGGTATATCCCCGCCTCCAAAGCGTATTATGTATGGCAGTTTATGCCGTTTTCTAAGATAGTATCCAACTATACCACTTGGAATACCAAAAAAAACTTGACATATATCAAAACAATTCTCTATTACCAATTTGTTTGCAACAGGTAAGGCCTTAAAAATAAAATCGGCCATCTCTATGAAGGTACAATGTTCAACTCTCTTACGCCTGGAGTGCAACCGATAAATACATATATTATCATCTAACTCAATATTTCTTAATCCCTTATACCATACAGTCAAAATAGTTACTTTATGCCCCATTTTGCTATATTCGTTTGCTAGATGCATACACGCATTGGCTCCGCCACCTCCTATGGGTGGGTATTCATGAGAAATAATAAGTATATTCATATGTTTTATTATTCCTTAAAATCTTCAATACTTTTAATACTATATGAGCTGTCCGCATGAACTCCATAGTACGTTTTTATCATTATCTCACTCATTAACCCAAATATAATCATCATAAGGCCAATTATTATAAAAAAAATGGTTAATATAGGCGGTATAATATTATTGCTCATCTTGGCACCTTTAATAAAAATCACTATAGACCATATACCACAAGCCCCACCAAAACCCAAAAAAAGCAAGCCAAACGAACCTAACAAATGTAATGGCCTTGTTGCAAACTTGTTCCAAAACCACACCGAAATCATATCAAGAAAGCCCTTAATGGTTCGTTTCCAGTTATATTTTGTGCGGCCACTTGTACGTGGCCTATGATTGACTACAATCTCACCTATTTGAAATCCTTTAATCTTGAGAATTGCCGGAATAAACCTATGCTGTTCTCCATATAGATTAATTCCTTTAAAGCACTCTTTCTTGTAAATTTTTAAGGAACAGCCTGAATCATGTATTCCATCATGAACAAGAATTCCTCTAAGAAAATTCGCCCCTCTACTCGTAAACCTCTTAAAAAAATTATCTTTACGATTTTT
Organism: uncultured Lachnospiraceae bacterium; assembly: GCA_902778165.1. GTDB lineage: Bacteria > Bacillota > Clostridia > Lachnospirales > Lachnospiraceae > Colinaster. The sequence goes on along the minus strand of CACYWQ010000001.1, from coordinate 318,390 downwards.
ACGCCAACCTGATACTACATCTAATTCATTTTCAAGCAGATGCTCTATCAACCCAGGAATATCGGCAGGATCATTTTGGCCATCACCATCCATTGTAACAATGAAATCTCCATTACTTGCTTTTATTCCAGCATCCATAGCCGCAGTCTGTCCGAAATTTTTACGCATTCTGATATATTTAATAGGACGCAATGTAGAACAAACCCTATCCGTATCATCTGTTGACCCATCGTTGACAATAATTATCTCATAGGATGATATCACATCTTTAGCCGCCATCACATCACAGATGTCAACAATCTCTCTATGTAGTTCTTTAATATTTCCTTCTTCATTAAAAACAGGTACAACTATAGACAAAAATGGTTTTTTCATATCATCACCTAATTTACATAAGAATCATAACATTGACTCAAGTATACTTATTATCCTTTCTTTGCCTTTCCCATCCACAATCTTTTTCCCACAATTAGACATATTTACGCGAACAACTTTGTTTTCCAGCATTTTGGTTGCTCGCCTTATATCCTCAATTGAATAGTTTAGATAATTCTCAATACATACCCCAAATCCTTTTTGAGCAAAACATCTCCCATTATCAACCTCATGTGGCATACTCGGAATTACAACAGCTGGGGTTCCAATTCCAGCCAATTCATGCAATGTATTACCACCTGCGCAAAACGCTAAATCCGCATTGTAAAACAAATCAAAGAGATAATCGATATTCCTATGTACAACTATTCTTTTATTACCCGAAACTAATTTGCATAATTCATCAAATTTATTAAATCCTCCTCCACATACAATATTGATTTTTAGTTTTGGAAAAAGCCTAGGGAGCATATATGCTAGTTTTAACGCATGCCCTCTAATATCAACGCCTCCCATGGAAACAACAAACATAGCTAAATCGTCATTAATATGCTTTTTCATTCTATTATATGTCACTAACTCATCTGATAAAACTAAGTAATCCTGACCACAAAACCTCAAGCATGTATCATTGGGGTAATTCCAATACTTTGAATCTATCATTGGATTAATAATTGCATCACACTCCAAAAATCTATTTCCAAATTCATCTATACATAATATTGGTATTTTTCTATTATTCCGCTCATTAATCTCCTTTTTACATTTTATAATAAACTCGTTATCCACCTCACGAAGATTTGTCACAATACAGTCTACATTAATACGTAATGCATAATCTATTAATATGCTTATGCATTTGTCTATAGGTGGTTTATACTCCTCATATTCAATACCTATACGGTTCTTCAATTCTGGTTGAATATCAGAATTAATTAGCAAAGCAACTTCATATCCATGTCTAAGTAGAGAATTTGCAATTTCTATGCACTCAAACAAATGACCGGATGCGACTATTTCATTTGCCTCTGTCAACAGAAGGACTTTCAATTTCGGTCTCCTTTATATCTGCCTCTTAAAAAATCCTTTAGAATCATCTCACCCTCAGATCTTTTCCAATTATAATCACCTTTCACCGTCTCTACTCTCCTTATATCCCTAACCATTCGTTTAAGATCTGATGGTTCCACAGACAATACATGATCGGTGCCCATATATGTACCTTGGTTTTCATACTGTTCAATTGGAGTTCTTTTATCAAGAGTAAAATGTTTTTCAATAACCTCTGCCCCCATACCTACGGCTAGAATTGGAACAAAAACACCATCTGTATGGTCAGAGTAACCTATTCGCCGATATGGAAACAGATTCTTGAGAATAGTTATCATTGCAAGATGTGCATCCTCTTCATTTAAAGCTTTCAATCCCCTTTGTTGCAATAAAGGTCCAGTTGGATATTCAGAAACACAATGCAATATAGTTACATCATCTTTATCTGAAAGCATACTGTCAACTCTTACAATTTCATCAATGTCGGCCATCCCCGTTGATACGTAAAACTTTTCAAAATGATCTCGTATGTATTCTAGTAATTCTATTTTATTAACAAAACTACTTGCAATCTTAACATTTTTAATCCCTAACTCATACATCCACTCAGCAGTCTTAACCGATACAGGAGTAAAAAGAATATCTATTCCTATTCTCGATGAATAGTCAACCAGTTGATCTATTTTCCTTTTGTCAAGTTCCAAAGAAGCAAACCAATCATATTCCGGATCATTTATAGCCACTTCCGACATATCCAAAAGTTGAAATTTCACCACGTCGCACCCAGCTTTCTTTGCCTCTTCAATCATTTCATATGCAGTATTCATTTTTCCATTAAAACACTCACCTATTTCAGCAACTATTTCTGTTCTTTTTTTCATATTTATTCCTTCTGTTTAAAAAATTGCAAATTTAAACCAGTTGTCATTTGCTTCTCTAGTATTTTTTCCAAAAGCCAGAAATCAAATTCATCATCTATTTCTGCGTTTTCCCATCTCGATATCACTTTGTGTCCAATTTTTTTTCCGTATCTATCACCTGTAAGAATTAATTCTGGTTTTATTACATACACATTTCCATCGTCATAAAAGAATCCATCTATCTGTTGTCTCGGCAATGTGTTTTTTCCATATTCTATATAATCGCATATAAAACCAGTTGCAAGGGAATCGTATCCATTTCTAACGAAATCATCTATACATTCATCTATCAATCCTTCAGATCTGCAAGGTGACGTCGGTTGCAAAAGAACTAATATATCTGAAGGATAACTCATTAGGGCGTGAACCATTACATCTTGCGTTGACGCTATATCCGTAGCAAGATAATCTGGCCGTTTTAAAACTTCTGCACCACACCTTCTAGAAATGCTTGCTATCTCATCACTATCCGTAGAAACAAGCACCTTATCAAGCCTCTTTGACATTAATGCTTTTTCAATCGTCCATTCGATTAACGGCTTTCCATATATTTCTTTTATATTCTTACCAGGTACACCCTTGCTTCCTCCTCTTGCCGGTATTAATCCAAGTATCAATTATCTATCACCTCACATAAGAATTAATAATATGTTATAAACTATATAAAATGTTTGGATTTTATTTTTTTCATTCTATCTACCGCAACATTTAACTTACTTACTCGACATTGTGGACAATTATCTCTACAAAAAATCCCTGACTGCACAATACCCCATTGTCTCTTGCGTTCTTCTCCATTCCATATTTCACTAAACGAATATTCATTAATATTTCCGATTGGCTTTACCCAGTTATAAATATTCAATCTTCCGCATAAATACACGCTCCCATCTCCCGATATAACGCTGGTCACACTGTTTGCATAACACGGAAGGCAATGGTTCCCCTTCTCTGCATTTTCTGTCATTCCATCAATTATTACGCCAAAATCTGATGATTCGAAGTACTTTAAATAACTAAAATCCATTCCATGGGGATATAATTGAGGATTATCTACAACTGGCCGTAACTGTATGTAAGAAGCCCCTAGTTCTCTAAGCCTCATAACAAGTTCTTCAATATACGCTACATTATTGTTTGTTACAACGAAACCGACTCCAACCATACTACAATGATGAGAATAATGGAAAATATTGTTTAAAACCGTTTCAAATAAATCTGCCCCTTTTAACTTCTGATATTCTTCAGCTGTTGTTGCATCAAGACTAACTCGTATCCATTCAAGTTTTTCAACAATATCGCTATCAAGTCTTTGCGTTCCATTCGTAATTAATCCTACAGCAAGTCCACGTTTTCTGGCATAACATACGACCTCACCAAAATCAGGATAAATAGTCGGTTCACCACCACCTTCTATCGTTATTCCTTGCGTTCCGCCTTCTGACAAATCATCAAACAATCTGAACAATGTCTCCTTAGATAGTTCAGAACCTCCCCCTTGCCTTTCTCTTAACATCTGATCTGAGCAATATATACATTTAAGGTTACATCTATTGGTCAATGTAAGCTCAACGCTTATAGGATAAGAACAATCCATCGTATCTTGCATAACGGCAGCCACTTTTTCTGTATGCATATAGAACTTATCAAGTCCCACCTCTTTTGCAGGGGCCTCTTTATTGTATTCTGCAAGAACAGGATGTTTTTCGAGATACTGGCCGACTATATCATTAGAAATAGTGCAGATATTACTAACAATATCATTAACTACTTCAATATCTTTTTCTATCTCAATACTGACTCTATACGGATAACTTCCGATATAATCATCTCGTATGAATCGTAATATTTTATACTTGTCAGAATTTTGTCTTATATAGAATCCTACTGTTTCCTCTTGGCTTGTTTTCAAATTTAAAGAAACAAGTTTATCAACTAAAACTCGCGAAAAAATATCGCATCCTGTTCCAATCATAATTCCACTGGTATGCTCATTGTATGAATATTCATACCCTCCGTTTTGATGGGCAAAATACATCTCCTTCATATTGCTTATGTCCAACAATGGATTTTTTGCAAAGACTCTTATAAATCCATCTGCATCAGACAATTTCATGGCATTCGACAACCTAGTTAGGCACTTATTGCTACTTCCCCTATATATCTTAATCTTATTATCACATGCAATTTTTTCATAAATATCATCACATGGTAAATTAGAAGTCGCAATTATTAAATCTGAACAACATTCCGTTTTTAGTCTATCAATCAGAAACTGAATAACCGTCTTTTCGCCGATATGTCTAAAACTTCTTTTCGCAATCGACTCGGCATCATTTGAAACTTGAATTATTATAGGATACATATTTCACCTTTTTCTACAAAACTAGTAAATCAAAATATCTCTTAGTTCATCTATACTTTTACCTGCATACTCATATCCAAGATAAATAGGAGCGCAGCTATGATGCTCGGTTATCCACTTACTATTGGGTATTTCGGCATCTCTCCCGCTGATGTATGTTCCTAAATCACCCGGTCCAAAAACCTGCCCGGTTTTCTGCTTTAGATTTGTATCGAAAACAATGTATTTGTAATAACCCGACACCATACCTTGCGGTATTTTTACACGATTATCAAAAATTTGATCATACTTTTTAGCAAGTTCTCTCTTCCAATCAAGGATATGCTTCATCCTTTTAAGTTGGATTATCCCTAGTGCCGCCACAAACTCACTCATCCTGAAGTTGAATCCATCTTTAATTCGATAATACACATGATTATCTATAACTTCCTTACCATAATTCCTGAATTCTTCAACAAATTTTAATAGATTCTTATCTCTGCTTACCACCATTCCTCCATCCCCAAGAGGCATGGTTTTAGTCGCATAAAAAGAATATGCACCAGCAATTCCATAATGTCCACCTGTTTTGCCATTCCACCAAGCTCCATGTACATGTGCACAATCTTCAACCAAATATATATTCTTTTCTTTGCAGTATTTCACAATTTCTTCTACTTCAAACGCTATATGTCCTCCTATATGAACAAGAATGATAGCCTTTGTATTATCCGTTGTTTTCTTCTTTATATCATTCAGCGAAAGACACAAATCTTCCTTATTGCAATCCGTAAATATTGGATTACCTCCAGCCATTTGCACTGCCCTAGCATCAGCCCAAAAAGTATTAGCTGGCACAAGCACGTCCTTGCCCTTAACATCAATATACTCTAAAATTGCCAGTAATGCTGCGCCTCCGCTCGAGATTGCTCTCGAATCAATATTTACATACTCCGAAAACTTTTCTTCAAAGTCTCGAAGTATCTGGCCCTCAGACCACATATTTGACTCAAAAATCTTCTCTTCTAGCTTGTAAAACTCTTTTCTGTATTCTTCTTCAAAAGGTATTACCATATTTTATCTCCTTTTTAATTTTTTCCAATTCTTTTTTCTATAAACTTACTTATTTCTTTTGCCGGATTGTCGATTTTGTTCTCACAAATATTGTTCTTGTATACAGCACCATAGAGAACGGCTTCAAGTTGGACTATTAACTCATCCATTGAGCTTGCACATTTTATCAGGCCTTTCCTACACAAAACAGAAGGTTGTTCTCTATTCAGTCCGATTTGAGCGCTAATAACTTTTTTTCCGGCTAAGAACGCCATTACTAGAAACGAGGAATACATCCCAATCACAACATCCGCTGATGCAATCGCTAACTCAATAGAACTTGTCAAGCATCTTGGTACTCCAACTTCCCCATTGCATTCTACTTCATTCCAAAAATAATTACTATCTGAAGGATGTGGTCTTGCCATCAAAAACAAACTATTATGAGTTGGATCAATCTCATCTATCGCTAATGTAATGCACTTAAGCACTGTATATTCATTATATCCAATATACGAAATATTATTTGTGCTCTCTCCATTATTCAAAATCTGGTCAGGCGCATAGAGAATTAGTTTTTTTCCATTTGTGCACCCTTGCTTCGCCCTATATTCCATTACATCTTCATAATCTAATGATCTTACACCTTGAACAACCCTGTAGTAAAAAGGCTGTCCAAAAGTTAGAATTCTGTCTGCAGGTAAACCCTCTCCTACCATTTCATTCCTGCAAAAATCATCAATTGCAAAAATATAATCCGGCAACGTTAAAGTATTGGGCAGGTGCTTTTCAAGGGCGCTAATATCAGCTAGCGTTTTGTCAGAAAATCTAATTGAATAATTTACACTGTTGTCCACCAATGCAAATGACTGTATACAACATCTGCGAGCTGCTTCCCACATCATTCTCTCATACATATTCGTCGCTCCAGTTCCAGTTAGCACGCAAACTGGCTTTATTTTTCTGAACAAATATGTTAAAGAATCCACAGATATATCAGCAAGAATTTCTTCTAAATCATTACACTCCAATCCATAATTTTCATATCTATTAGCAAGCTTATCAGTACCAAAAACACAAACATTAAACTTGCATTTAAGTATATCAATTACCGGAATAAGCGCATCTACACCGCCAGGTTCTGATGCATAAACAAATATATGGTTATCAATCATTCTAAATAACTGTTCTTTTAATGCCATCTATATATGCCCTGACATCTTTATGCTTGCTCAAATAGCCAACAACATCCATATATTGAAAGTCATTATTCAATGGATATAACGCTTCAAACACATTTTTTATTAACAAATAATCTCCCATTTCATCCAGTGTGACTTGCAAATCAGGTCTATATTCTCTTCCTCTTGCTCTCCAGTTATAACACTTAAATGTTTCGGGATGTTTGGGAAAGTATATGGCTACATGTTCTCGGTCAAGCGGATCATCCGATATATCATTCACGTATTCCAACATTTCCGTTGAAAAGATTCGAAATTCAAACCCCTCAGCGAAAGACTGCTCCATCATATTTGTTACAAAATCATAATTGTTATTCCGATAAAATCTTATTAAATAGTCCATTTGGCGCCAATCAATACAAGGATTATCGCCTGTAGTCTCCACTATGACATCCGCTTCAAACTCCTTCGCTGTATTTAATACTCTACCAAGAACGTCATTCTCACTTCCACGATAATAGCTACACCCAATGTGCTCACATAATTCAACAATTGGATCATCCTCCTTGTTAATCGTTGTAGCCACAACCACATCATCAACCTCTGTGCATCTTTTCTCCCTTTCTATAAGGTGTTGCAACAACGGCTTCCCGCATGCCTCCATAAGAACTTTTCCTGGCAGTCTTGAGGAAGTCATTCTTGCTTCAATAGTTGCAATATATTTCTTATTTTGACTCATACTTTCTCCAATTGCATAGTTACACTAACTCGTCAATATTCTCATATACCTTTTCAAAGGCAGACACAACATCATCCAGGTCATTTTTTGTCAAGCCTGCATATACATAATCATGCGTAATAAGCTTTTCAAAATGCATATCCTCACATATCGGGCATATTCCCTTTGCATACGAAATATTAGAATTATTAAATGGATATCCATCTTTTCCATATGCAATTCGTTCTTGATATATAGGTTCTAAATACAACGGCCTTACATATCCGTAACTAACTAGAGCCCCCTCTGCCTCCCTAAGTTCTGCAGGCATCAACTCAGCACGTACTGCCTCAACAAATCTCTTACGGGTAACTCCTTTTGCCGCTGTTCTATTATATATCAAAGGGTGCATATAATATACATGCTTACAACCACTCCTTACAGGTAAGGTCCTCAAACAAGGTATATTACTAAATTTACTATTCAAATAATTAACATTTGATACTCTTTCATCTACAAGGTAATCCAGTTTTTTTAGTTGTTCCCTCGCTATAGATGCTTCTATTTCTGTCATTCGAAGATTAAACCCTATCATATTGGTTAGATCCTTATAACCTTTGTCGCCAACAACAGCCTCTGCATGATTACGAATCAATCTCATTCTCTCCGCCAATTCATCACTATCAGTTACTGCTATTCCGCCCTCTCCGCAATGAATATGCTTATGATAATTCAGAGAAAAAACTCCTATATCTCCTAATGTGCCTGCAAACTTGTCACCATACTTTGCATTTGGACCTTGTGCATTATCTTCAATCACCTTTAATCCATTTTTCTGGGCAATTTCGTTAATACTGTCCATATCATATGGTTGACCAAATATATTAACAACAATTATAGCCTTAGTATTACTCGTGATTCTTTCTTCGATTGAGTGAGGATCAAGATCGAAATAATCCCTTTCTATATCCGCAAAAACCGGAATACCATTATATATTAAGGGTCCTACTGCAGATGCACTCATCGTATATGGTGATACAATGACTTCATCTCCAGGAGAAATCCCTATAGCTCCTGTCGCAATATACAACGCAGAGGTTGCGGAATTAACTGCAATAGCATGTTTTACTCCGAAATGAGCTGCCCACTCTTCTTCTAGTGCTCTCACTTCTGACCCACCATAGAAACCCTCATCCCAACATCCAAGGTAACCAGAGAGAATCCCTGATCTAAGCACGCGAATAGCCGCTCTTTCTTCTTCATCGGCTATAACCCTATATGCAGGAAACATGCTATTCCTTACTTTCTGTCCTCCATTAATCGCTAAAACTGCCATTTTTTTTCTCCGTTAATACTCTTTCTTTTATTTGATAACAAACTTGTAATGCCTCTACCGCGTCTTCCATATTGGCTTTAGGTTTTTCTTTCTTTTCTAGCACATTATATACATTTGTATATAAATTTACTAAAGCATTGCTTCTGTTTATGCTGACCGTTTTTCGCAAGCAATAATTCAATTCTCCCTCATCCGATTCTTCCACCACATAATACTTTATATAACCATCCGTATCATCATATTTTATTCTTACTTTCTCGAAACATAAGTCAAATTCAAACACAGTAACATTATTACATGGAATGGGATGAAAGTATATCTTTCCTTCTTTTGCCTTTACTGAAAAGTCAACACTTGGATCATCTTCATTATAATCATAAAAATGTCTCCCGATATAGTCAATCTCTATTCTCCCAAACAGAAAGTGGAGAAGATTAATCATATGAGAGCAATTGTGAATAATGCCTTTTCCATACAAGCAAGTCCCAACCGTCAATTTCCCCGCTTTGTTGACTATCCACTCCTTAACCTCTATAAACTCATCTATATATCTTCTTGAATAATTTACAATAACTTCTTTGTCACTCTCTAAATATAGATTCGACAATTCCCTTGCTGAACAAAGTTTGTTTGTTATAGGTTTCTCACATATAATTACCTGAAGATTGTTCCAATTATACAATTCCTTCATAACGTCATAATGGAGATTGTCTGGGACTGCACAGCACACCACATCAACAGAGTCTTTTATCATTTCTAAATCATCTATAGCAATGGTGTTCCACTTTTTTGCTGCATCTTCCGCCTTTACTCGATCTACATCATAAAATCCAACAAGACTAAACATATTATTGCATTTTATAGCATGCGCATGAGTTAAAATCCACTCAGAATTGGGTTGATCATATCCAGATGCAATATTTCCGGCACCGATAATTAATACTTTCTTCACCTTTTGATTCCTGTACTCTTTCTAATCACTTACTTCGCTTCCTAATTTGTTGTATATGTAATAATGCTACGGAGACAGCTTTTACGCACAATTACACTGCACTATAATCCTTATTGCAAATCCTTTGCTTAAGTACTAGTATTTTATACCACATATAAAATATGGCACAATATCCGCACCAAAACTGAGTTTGAAATCTCCTCTTTGCGGACTATTTATCCCTATAAAATCAAAATATTCCAGTTCAGTCTCATCTCTATACATCTCCATCTGATTTACAAGCAACAATGTCGCTCCCCCACATTTTCTGTATACTGGATCATTGGCTCCAAATATATAATATGCTCTTCTCTTGTCAGTCAAAACAAACGTGGCATTTATAGCCTCCCCTTCAGTGTTATATGCAACAAGCATCTTGCCATAATCATTAACCATCGCCATATCTATAATAGAACGTACCATGCCAACAGTTTCATCGCTAAGACATATGTTTTCGCGCATAAAAGTATCCATATATAATCTTAAAAAATCTTGAATATTATCTGAATAATTACATTGTATACCATACCGATCAGTACTATACCGCAAATCTAGCTTTCTTCCTTTGCTCATTTTATCACGACTAAAACTGGAAAGCTTTAGAATACCCGTATAACTCAATCGAATATCATATGTCCCTTTTTCTCTTTCATGATAATGATGCCACTGCACTGCGCGAAAATCCTTAACATTATAATAATTCGAGAACTCAATTTGTTTGAATCCTTCGCTTTTATACAAGTAATCCAGCAAATACTCTGTTGCGATTAAATTACTATTATACGCATTATATCCTGTGTTCTCAGAATACAGAAAACCTTGGTATGGCGCAAACGGTGCTTCCGAGTCAATTAAGCCTGTCTTGATATTCCTTGCTAAACATATACCCATTAGTGGTCGATTTGTCTTAATCACAATGTATCTTACGCCCTCATATCCAACGCAATTAAGATAATCTTCACGCATAAACGGAGTATAGTTTATAGAACAAGCCGACAACTCCTCCCATAACTGATCTGTTTCATCTACTTTGATTAATTCATATTTATTTATAGAACTCATGTATAACTATATCCTCACATTTAAAATCGGGTCTTTCTCAGCTGCAAACAGCCTATGCATTAGTTCTCTATATCTTACTCTTTTATTAGGAAGATATGAGTATTTATAACAAAACTCCTCTACCAGACTATGCCTCTGTGGTGCAAGCCACCATTCTCTTATATTGTTTATTGACTCTATGTAATACGCGCATTCATCTCCAGCGAAGAAAACCAATCCCTTGTTCTTCATTCTAAATATCAAGTCATAAGCATCATCTATCAAAATATCTCCCCCAATATCTACCAGTAGAATCGTTGGCTTATCTATAGCCAACAATTCTGCCCATACTGTCTGAATAGAATCCGTAATGCATATATCAGATGCCTTTATATCGTCAGAATACGAAATATCCAACATAGTATGGCATTCTATATTATTATATTCTTTTATATACTCTTGGGTATATCTATGCGATACTATCTCTTCATCATTTAGCATTCTAATTGAAAGTTCACATTTTAAGTCTTTCCCAAAAACATCATATAAAATATGTCTGTTTCTTATTCTCTCTTCTACATTAATATGTTCCTGCCTAGAGATAAAATGGTTATTTGCTACTCCAATATCTTCTATATACAAAACTCTATCTGGTTTTTTTTCCAAAATTTCTCCATTATCATTATCCATTTGTTTTATACACATTCCCGGAATACAATTCTTATATCTTGTATAATCGACATTATTCCCCCATATCAGAAACCAGTCATATACTTCACATTCAAAATCCGAAAGTAAATCTGAGAATCCCGGCGCGCCATGCTCCATTGCAATGACTCTAGCTCCTCTCTCACTCATATGCGCAGCCCAAAGATTAAAAACGTCGTTATACCAAAAACTATTTGCAGATCCAACAACCTTAGCATTACATTTATAAAACAATCTAAATATATCCTCTTCTATGTTATTATATTCACTAACAAAGCAATCTGGTATATAACAAAAAATATATTTAGCAATTATGGCCTCTAATTCGTTCTTTGGTTCAAATCCACACAATTGTAATTCATTATTTACGCCAACCCCCTTTTTATCAACAATATGACCATAAATTTTATACAAATCGCGAAATATCTTTGTTGTTTCCTTTATTCTAAAACCACTAGTTAGAGTCAGTTTTTTCATGTTAGAAATATATGGGGTGTCCAATATTATTCTTGTGTTATTTCCTGCGTAGAATATTTTTTGAAAAAAATACCCCATCATTTTTCTTATCAATGAATTCACGTAAAAAAACTTGGGGATTGAATCATCTGAACCCTCAATTCTTAACTCTGATTTTGAATATTTTATTCCCATACCCAACTCGATTACTAAAACGCTCGGTATATGATAATCCAAAAGGATTCTATTATAGTCCGAATATTCACAATTTACGAAACTTGAATTGTCAGAATCAAGAATTGTAGTACAGATTTCAGAGTAATCTTTGCACACTCTTTTGATTTCCAAATAATGTATTAAATAATTGCAAATAACTTCCCAAACCCTTCTACCAAAAGCAATAGACCAAAACTTCTGATTATGATTTACATTATGAAAATCATTCATCGTTAATGTCAGGGATTTCATTATTCTTCGAAATAAGTCCATAGCCCAATCTGCTCTTTTATAAGCTTCTTCCTTTGAAAAAACAATATCAGGATTCCGAAAAATTATAACCCCATTTGAAATAAGCTCCTGCTTCTTTTCAAACAAAATGGAGGCCCTGTTCAACATAACCAGTTCCTCTTTTCTATTTATGTATTCTTGATCATAATGGGATAAAACCAGATACATTGTCTCTCTCTATTCTTTTTCCTACAAGTTTATCATAATCTCTATATATAGAGGTATGTGTTAAATCGTTTACAAGTTACTCTTCTTTAACTCCGTGGAAGTAAATAATATTTATCAATGTAGGGAGCAATAATTAATCATACATTTTATCCACTCGCTCACCTCTATACTTGTACCGCCAGGAATATATAATCCAACGCCGGACCTAGTGTACTTATAGAATCAAAGCGTAGTGTGCTCTTTGTATTCCACGCGACAAGGAGTGATACAATAACATTCTCCAGATATTCATTCATAATATAACAAGTCAATCTGTCCCTGTTATCGACGTCAGGTTCTAATGCGTGTATATATCGATAAGGACAATGTTATGTCCTTGAATTCTTCGGGGATTAAAACCATGGATTGCACATTTAAACTTACCACAAAGGCTGAGATGTATGATACTTACACGACATTACTAACCCCATCATGTTATTCCGAGAATCCAAGTATTAATATAGTTATACCAAATATTGCCAATTTACTCACACATTTTATACAAGTTTGTATTCTTCCAGAAGTTCTCTTGTATCCTCTACACTGTTAAACATCAAAACATCGATTATTGATAAATTATCTATAAATGGTTGCCTATACTGATTATAGATTATCTCATTTTTTGACAAAAAACTAAGTTTAATACCTTTATCAGCAAACTTATCTCTATTATATAACTCCTGTCCGCCTATCGCATTAATATACACTGTACCATCTAATCTAGTAACTATATCTATTACTCTGTCATCTGCATGTTTAGATTCGTCTTTATCAATCTGTGACGATAGAATAATGTCCGTATCTATATGTAGATAATCGCATATACGCAATACCGCATTGTAGTTCATTAGAGAAATCGTAGTATCCTGCATGATTATTCCCCCAATCATGTCGGAAATAATTTCATAAAACGGAGCTTTTGAATATGCATATTCCAAGGTCCTCATAATCTTCTTCTTCTCAACCGAATCATTTCTTACATTAATCTCATTAATCATTCGATTAGAAGACGACTTATCAAGTTGTATGGTTAACAAATGTATATTGCCATTTAACAAGATATTATTCCTGTTAATCCATCCGCCTTTAATGTATGTAACATCGTCATATACAACATATTTATCCACTGCAGCAATCAACTGCCAATATCCAAGATACGGAAAGAAATACGGCTGCATTATTCCTATCTTCATATTTATCTATCCAAAGGCATAGAAAAAGCCCACTCCCACTCCTTTTTTCTTTCTTCTGGATCAAGATAAACCTCAATCAATCTCTTATTATTATCTGCGTTAATTGTATCATATGAAATGAAATCCTCATATGATTCATTTCCTATCTTATCAACGTCATTTATAGAGTACTTTTTCTTATCTCTCCATTCGCTCCACATCGTTGTATCGCTACGCATATATACTTTTTTTCCATAATATAATAGCGCGACTATATTGCCCATTCCCTGTTGCCTGTTATTATTAAAAATCCCGATGTCAATCTGTGACAGAAATTTGTAATACTCCTCTCTCGTCATATATTCTGTTATTGGATTAAACCTATCTCCAAATAATTTATACCCAAGTCTTATTATCTTATTGCCATATTCTTTGTTCCCATATGACAATGGAGAGTAAATTCTCATCCGACTGGTATCATATTTAGCAAGCATTCTAAATATCTCTTCATGCTGGTTAGTCTCTGTTGCAGAATTACCAACCAAAATATGTATGTATCCATCATCCGCAAAAAATTGCGAACTATAATTCTTCATCAATTCTGTCGTATGTTCCTCACAATAATCAAGTCTGATATTTGTACCTCTGCAACCATACCATGATTTAGCTAATTCATAATCTCCATCCGTTAAAGATGCCACAACCGGGAATCTTCTCATTATACATCCACGCATAGTCTCGACAAGATTCTGTCTTACTCCTTTGTTCTTTACTCTATGACAATATATATCCGAGCCCCATATTAGCCAAATAATCTTATTGCAGATTGATTTACGCATAAAAAGTAAAAACAGTTCACGCATTTTAATCCCAAAATTATGAAGTATAATTCTGTCAGCTTTAGTTAACAAGTTGTTAAGCAAAAAAACAGTCATATAATCATAATCAAATACATTGCAATAATCATAAACCCTAGAGTTTACCTGAAATGGAACATTTGTATATAAAACAAATATATGCTCATTTCTGTCAAAATGGGTATTTATATAATCTATAAATTCCTCCGTAAACTGAGATTTAGGAAAAAGATGAACTATCATGTATTACTCTCTATTCTTCAAATATAAGCGAATATACGCCGCCTTTATTCTCTAATAGTTGTCATCTGCAAACCATTACTTATCCAACAAAGAAGTTGTAATAAAATGAATGTCAATCATCTCTGAAAACAAATCGATAGCTTTTTTAAGCCCCACATTCATCTCATTTAGTCTATCCGCTGATGTCACAAATGCCATCTCACGTGTCTCGAAGTTTGAATATATATATGGGGAATACCCATCCATACCTGCGATGAAAACTTCTTTTGCATTCAATTCTTCCAGAACAAATCTAATAGCCATTAGTCCAGCATTATCTCTTACACAATCAATCGGATTCAATAATTTAAAATAATCAACGCTTGCATATGTCTCTAAAGATTTTATATTTGAGGTGGATATTGTTTTGCAATAAAGCTTCCTCTCTATATTTTTGAATCTTCGGATATTACTAACAAAAATATAGTCAGAAGCAATTATCGGATACTCGTGATTAATACTAATAACAATCGGATTATTCTCTTTTACGAAGTTTTCAACTAAGTTTTTCTCATCAATCGCGCTTTTCCCTGGAGCAATAAGTAATACTGTCCTATTTTCTGATTCTTTCTTTATTTCAAATAAATGTTCGTTTCTAGATACACCAGTTGACATATATTTTACATATAAATCACTTATAAAGTCCTCATTATATTCGCTTCCTTCTTCCGAACCAATCATTGAAAAGATTTCATCTATATTCTCTACAGTTAGTGTCCTTTTTGAATTCAAATAATTTGCGTAATTTGGATGAATCATATGCTTGGCAGACAAATAATTTGGCAAAGAATATCCCCATGGAGACTCTTCATAAAACCTGCTTATCACTTCATCCATTATTGTTAAAAGAGGTTTTATCTCGTATTTCTTACCATAATATGCATTCAACTCTGATAAAAACAACTCTGAATTTAGATTTCCTGCACCCCTTCCCATTCCATATATAGAACAGTCTATCACAAGAGAATGCTCTCCATTACACTCCAATAAAATAATTGCATTCGAGTATGCAAGTTGAAGATTATTATGTGAATGAAATCCAATTATTACGTTTGAGGGAAGAAGTCTTTCAAGAATTCGAAAGTATCGCAGCACATCTTCCTTATGCATCATGCCAAAACTATCTACAATATATAAAGCTTTAGGCGAGAATTTACTCAACATACAAATCATCTCTTCAAATTCATCTGTTGAATAAAGCATAGACACCATAGGCTGAATATATAAATCATATCCTTTGTCTTTAATACATCTGCATGCATCCATAACTTCTAATCTATTAGTTTTGTGAAATGCGAGGCGAATTCCATCAATAACAGAATCCTTCTTTGGTGGAAGATGCGTAAAATCATACTCTCCGAAATTCACCATAAGAACAAATTTAGAACTATCATTATGTTTGGGAATGACTTCTACAAGTTGCGAAACATCCGTAAATATAGATACGTCTTTATCGTAAACAACTTTATTTGTTAGGAAGCCACATTCTATAACTTCAACTCGAGCAGTTATTAAATGCGATACAATCTTCTTTATGTTTGAGAAACCAAATCTCCATTCATTACAATACCCGCCATCACGAAGCGTACAGTCCAACGCAAAAGCTTGTTTCATTTAAACACCTCTATTAATCGTTTTCTTCCTTTTTGCTAAAAGTTTACAAACTTTCTCTAAATCTTTGGGTGTATCCACTGCAACAGTATCAGACTCTACTTCAATATATTGAACAAGATATCCATTCTCTATAAATCTCAAAATTTCTATATCTTCTATAGCCTCTATTTTAGCTTTACCATATTTCTTACCATACTCGCAAAAAAAACTAAGCGCTTCCGGCCTGAATCCATAAACACATACCTGTTTATAATATGAAAAATCTATCCTGCCCTTAGGATGGGGTGCAACGCTTCTAGTTATATAAACCGCCAAATTATCTTTATTTGTTATTACTTTAGGTATTGTATAATTTACACAATCAACAGGATCCGTTATTTTTGTCATTAGATTTGTTACCATTAGATCTGGTTTTGAATAAAACGGAGTTATAGCTGCCCTTATTGTCTCTGGTTCAATCATCGGCTCGTCTCCCTGAATATTTACATACAAATCGGCATGAACATTCTCTGCCACTTCACCTACTCTGTCAGTTCCGGTAGGATGTGTATCTGATGTCATAATTACCTCTATATCCAGTTTTCGACATACATCAAATATACGCTCATCATCAGTTGCAACATATATTGCATCAAACTCATCAACTTTTTTACTCTGCTGATAAACCCACCAGATCATTGGTTTTCCACAGATATCTGCCAATGGTTTCCCAGGAAATCTAGACGATTTAAATCTTGCAGGGATTACTCCTACTATTCTCATTTTTCCTCCATTCTCATTTGTGAATAAATATGCTGCACATTATATTAATAACATAACTAGCGTGTTTCTATTGTTACTGTTGGCGGAGTAAAAACTTCTGAATTAATTATTCGTTCTTCCAAATCCTCAAGTATTTCTGCTGGATTAGATATATCCAAGCCTATTAATAACTCAGGGGGATAATTCCACCATTTTAATTCGAGTAATCTATCAATTATACTCTTGCCAAACCGCTTTCTTATCTGCTTTGCAGGACAGCCTCCTACAATGGTATAGGGTGGTACATCCTTTGTCACAACGCTTCCTGCTGCAATAACAGCTCCATCACCTATTGTAACTCCATTTAAAACAGTAACTCCATATCCTATCCATACATCATTTCCAATTATTGGTAGCGGTCTACTATATGAATCAATGTTTTTTTTTCTCATATCATTTTCCCACTCAAAATCACGACTATTCCACGTTCTTAGAAAAACATCAGAATTGGAATTAAACTTGAACAATGTACTAGAGGACAAAAAACTAGTAGAATGAGATGCCATCCCCACATTAACTCCATGTGCAATCGAACAATACCTGCCAATTCTTTGACACTCTAATACGGTATTGTTACTCAATGCCTTTACCTTTCGCATATTAACTTGCGTATAAGCTCCAATGAAACCACAATCTATTTGGCTCATTCCTATAAAAACCGGCGTCTCTATTATACATCGTTCATAAATACCCCATGTTCCAAGTTGTGGACTATCCTCAACTACTATTCCCTCACATAAATCTTTTCCCGTAAGCGTAATCATCTAAATATTCTTTCCTATTGTTCGCTAATTGAAATTTAATTACATAAATCTTTTTACAAATATTTTCTTAAGATGCATTATTAATATATCAATATTACATACATAAGATCTCTTTTCTTCTAAAATCCATACATACTGTTAATTCATTTATAGTCTTACTGTTGAACAGCACAAAACCTTGACAACTCATCATGTTTATTATCTGCCTCATTGTCAAATCACTCTTCCAACACGAACGGCGTCTATCTAATACACTATCGGCTCTTTCCATCAAACAATATGATATAACAGCTTGTTTTCTACATTTGCTAAATTGCTCAAAAAACCAATCTGCATCAACAACATATTCTATCACTCCAGAACACAAGAAAACATCATATTCTTCGTCAGGGAATTGGTATTCATTTAAATCATATACTAATGTATTCTCATTTCGACTTACGTAATCTAATCCATAATACTTTATTTGCTCTAAATCCATATTTCTTATGCATTCTATTACATTTCCACTTCCACATCCTATGTCTAACAAAGTACTATCTTTGCTCTCAACAAATCCCAACAATGTTTCACATCTACTATACCAATCAGATGTCAAATACTCATTGTCTCTCCATTCTCTAACCGATCCCTTAATCTTATTAAGCAATATCTCCGTTTTCTCGATATAGGCACCATAATCCACTATTGAGTAAAAATCTATTCCTTCCCTACCACCATCACTAATAATCTTTGTTGCTTCTTCGATATATTGAACGCCCGAACAGTTCAATGTAGTAATTCCTATGTCACTGCATTTTACAACATTCTTCAAGCATTTTCTCTTCAATCCTTCTTCATATAGTCTATACAATCTATACTTTGTATTTGCGACCAAATTACAAACTAATTGTTTCACATCTACCTCTATCTTTCACCAATTATCTTCTTTATTTTTTGATTGATTAAATATTCTCTTATATTTCTTCTGAGTTTTTATACTAGATTCTAAAACACAAATTAATGTATGATATTATTCGAAGATTGTCTGTGCCGTATCTCTATTAAGAGGAACCAACAAATCTTTAAGCGTCGAATTATCATATTGGTAACCCGCCTCTAATCTCCTCATTGTTCCATTAAACTCAGACTGTCCATAACAAACAGAATACATATCCTTTGAAATACAATCCGATAATCCCGAAAACAGTAATTTGCCATTTCCACATAATAACACCAGGTTTACATTACTAAACAAAACCTCCAACGATGAAGTCGAACTAGAGGTAATAGCAATATCTATATCGTCTAAACAATCCTGCAAATCTCCCTCCACATATTTTACGGAAAAACACATTTCTCTGTCTATATAATCCTCCAGTTTATACTTTGCTTTTGTAGGATGGTTTTTAACAAAAATTTCTCTTTGAATTTTGGCATTTGATTCTTTCAAATATTCATCAAGCATCTCTAACATCATTGAACAAACAGATGTAAAATATGACATCAAAAGTATTATCCTACATCTACCCTCATATATACTCCGTTTCCTCAAATTGTATTCTGCACGAAGCATAGGTGCTTGCTGAATAATTGCATTCTCATAATACCTATAATGTTCTTTATCATATCCTCCCGGAACAACCACTTTAGTAGGTGCATGCTTTGATTCCCATTCGTATCTGGAAAAAAACAAAGCACACCATTCACTACTATACGGAAACAATTCGTACGCTATACATTTACTTTTCGGGAAGTATGTTCTAACAGAAGATATAACTTGTAAATCAGCAGGTCGTCCTTCATACCATACAAGAAAACTAGGCGCAAAAGATGAGGTTTCTGACAACCTATATAGAAATCTATCAAACAACAATCCGTAATATACATCTGCTCTATGCATAGATTGTCGAATGGAATCCATAATAATATGAGTTACATCAATATTATCAAACACATATTTGTCCTTCGAGTTTAGTAACCTCTTGCACAAACTATGATACCTACATATTTGAAACAAATCCCATATCTTGCAATATGCCTCATAGAATAAAAAAGAATAATTCGTATCCTCACACAATCTATTAATTACGTCTGTACAACTCTTCTTATCATCGAACACAATCATAGGACAGAAATGAACTGCATTATCAAGATATTGACATATATTTGTGAAATACCTATCTTTATATCCATCATTTTTTACACAGGAACTCAACAATGGTGTAATTATTATGTATGGCGAAATTTTGCTCGAACACCTTGTTCTTCTCCTAATACGCAAAAACTGCCTTATCCATTTATAATCAATAATTAAATCCTTAACCTTACGAGTCGAAGGTGCTTCAATTATATTTGTATAGAAACAATCCTTTGGAAAAAGAATTTTATTATCGCTTATGCATCTCATTTCACTCTCACATAAACCTGAAACACATCCAGCATGATTCTTTGACAATTCACTCTTAATAAATATTACTCTGCATATTTTTTCGAAAGAATCATCGGAAAAAACATTTCTGGTAACAAAAGGCAAAGACCAAAGGAGTTTTTCATTTTTATTCTCACGGCAAAAATTATCAACAAAATCTGCATATTCATATCTTTTTTTTGCCATTATCTCATTTATTCTTTTTGTTTGATTCGAATCTAAATCAGACAAATCTATGCAGTTTTTTTTATTCTTCAACTTCTCGCCTTATTTCTCTCTAAACTAATCAAGGATTTCTTTTATTGCTTCTTCCAATTTATTCTTTTCTTCATCTATGTACTCTTTCTCACATACATAAAGCCCCTTATACGCCTCTTCGCAGCCAATCCGTTTCAATATATTACCTCTTGGAGTACAATTTGTTAACATTACAGGGGTTCCGTAAGCAATTGATGTGACAGCTGCATGGACTCTATTGGTTATTACTGCCATAGCATTAGAATACAAGTTTAAATAGTCATATGGTACATCTGACACAAAATATTTTTGTGTAGAGATTTTTGCATTTTTCAGATACTCAGGCAATACGGAATGAATAGTTCTTATTATTCTCTGTCCACCCTCCAGCCTTTCATCTATACATGGCCTTGAAAATGGCTTCTTCTTAACAAGGTCATAGTCAATATCGGCAACTCGTATTCTTCCAGCTTCTTTTCTACGAATCAATGGTTCTTCGCAATTATCAAAGTTCATTACAACATACTCATCAAGACCATATTCTATTTTGGGCGAATACTCATTGCAGTATAAGGCGCAACATATTCCATCATAACTATACTCAAATAAATCTTTGTACAGATTATATGTCTCAGTATCTCTCGAAAACAAAGCGTACAAATGTATATCCTCTAAAAGCCTATGTACCTCTGTTGATTCACATTCGTCGTATTTGCTTGCGCCTGCGCTCATAAACACAATTCTAATTTTATTATCACAAAACAGCCTAAATGTGTCTACCCATTTTCTTATATAAGCAGGCTCAAAAACCGGACCTAATAAAACGACATAATCCGATGCGAAATACGGCGTATGATCAAATATGCTTTGCGAATCACCTAATATATCACTCCAATAAACTTGCATTTTATCCGAAGATGATATAATCTGCGCATTATCGCCAAAACATTTATTTAAAACATACTTTGCACCTATGTCATAAAATGCATTGCCAATATTTGTAGCGTAATATCCACCAAAAATAACTATTTTCATTTTCTCCAAGACACTATTATAGAAATAAACTGGTTAACCCTCTATGCTCTTATAAACTCACAAGATTTTATTGTCTCAATTATATAATCTACATCCCGATCTGATAAACTAGGATGAAGAGGAATATTCAAACCCGTTTCATTAAGTTCTTCACATACTGGAAGTGATTTATTGAATTTATAAAGTGCATTCATATGAAGTGGGTGATATCTAAGGGTTGAATATATACCCTTGTCAAACAGATACTTTGCTACTTTATCCCTATTCTTAATTCTTATAAAATATGTAAAGTAAGAGTGCCTATCTCCTTCTTTTGCATCAACCGGAGTATCAATTCCCGCAACCTTTGTAAGTTCCTCTTGATATATATCCCATATTTTCTTTCTGCGTTTTTGATTCTCCTCAAGATTATCATACTGCGCCAGGCCTATTCCTGCTGCCACATCAGACGGACACATCTTTATAAATGGCTCAACAATATTATACTCCCACCAACGTTCTTTACCATGTGTAGAAGCTTCAAAGCCAGACTTTCCTATGCCGCAATATCTAAGTACCGAAGCTCTTTCCATCCAATCTTGATGCCTATCGGATATAAGTCCACCACCCTCGCCAATTGCCAGATTCTTAACAGCATCAAAACTATACACGCCTACATCCGCAGATTTGCCGCATGGGACTCCTTTATATAATGAATCCACGGCATGGCACGCATCCTCAATTACCGGATATCCTAATTCAAGAATTGGATCTAAATCAACCGGTAAGCCTGCATAATCAACAACCATTATTGCAGCGGTTTTGTCAGAGATAACAGCTTTAATTGTATCCGCTGTACAGTTCTGAGTATTAATATCTACATCACAGAATACCGGTCTACACCCGGCAAGCAACACAGCTTGCGCACACGATACCCAAGTCAACGAAGGCAAAATGACTTCACTGCCCTCTGGAAGATTCATAAGTTTAAGGCCCAAATACAGCGCATTTGATCCGCTATCGACAAGGAGAAAACTCGGTGTGTCTAGTTTTTCTGCCATCCTACGTTCAAACTCTTTAGTTTTTGCTCCCATGCCCATCCATTGTTTAGATAAACTGTCCGAAACTTCTTCAATCTCTTTTCTTCCAACCCTTGATCCAAAAACATTAATCATTCTTTCAATACCTCGTTGTCAATATTCCCTTTCCTCGATGTGTCAATATCAGCTTTCTTTCTTTTAAAACACAATGCTTAAGCATTTTAAGATTGTAATTTACAAACTTTAAATCATAAGCAAGACCGCTACGTATATATGTAAACAAAGCATATATACATCCCTTCTGCCATAATAATACATTATATAACGCAAAACTCATGCATGGATTGCGGTAGCCATCCGCATCATCAATCCCACACTGCTTTGCATAACTTCTAACAAATATAGGCAAATACTGATACTCGCTCTTGGTATGGATATCTCCTTTTAAACTTTTCTCAAATATGGAAAAATCGATATGCTTATAACATTCAAGATATTTTAAAATTATTTTCCTTGATTCATTATACTTTAATTCCTTAGTTGTTTTTGAAGTAGTATTTCCATCAAAAACACGATACTTGACCAATGTGTCTTCCAGTATATGAACATCTCCCACAGTTAACAGTTCTGAATACAAGCCGTAGTCCTCAGCATAATCAAAATCTCTATATAATATTTTATTCTCTATCATTGCTGATTTGCGTATAAAAAACGCTGAATGTATCGTATCTTGAATTCCAAATGCCGCAAGGAACCTCACTTCATCGTCACTTCGGGTTAGATTAGTGCACCAATACTCTTTCCCATCCTTAAGTATAATGTGTCTGCATCCAAGCAAAACTGTATTGGAGTGATTCTCCATATATTCATATTGTATTCTGAATCGATCTGGAATACATATATCATCGTGGTCAAGTCTGGCAATATATCTGCCTTTTGACATACTAATTGCAGTATTCAGATTGGTAGATTGTCCTTTATTAGTAGAGTTCCGTATATATATAATTCTTGAATCAGAAGATGCATACTTTTCAATTATCTCTTTACTTCTATCACTAGAACAATCGTCTATTATTATATATTCCCAATCAGAAAATGTTTGCTTTATGACGCTTTTGATGGTGTCTTCAATATATTCTTCGCAATTGTATACCGACGTTATAACAGATATTTCAGGCATGTGTTCTAACTCTCTCACTTACTATTACTCATTAAATATCTCTTCTCTTCTTCGCTCAACAACCTTTCCGTCCGCAACCTCGTATATTCTATCACATTTGCGTATTGTGGTAAACCTATGTGCAATTATAATGAGTGTCTTACTACCTTGAAGATTTTCTATTGATTGCATAACCGCGGTTTCAGTTTCAGTGTCAAGCGCAGATGTCGCTTCATCAAGAACCAGTATGTCCGGGTTTTCATATAGGGCTCTTGCTATAGCTACACGCTGCCTTTGCCCGCCTGAGAATTTAATACCCCGCTCTCCAACAATTGTATCAAGACCCTCGGGTAATTGTTCCACAAAATCTCTCATTTGCGCCTGGATTAGTGCGCTCCAGACTTTTTCATCATCTACGATATCCTTTGGTAGACCAAATGCAATATTAGCACGTATTGTATCATCAATCAAATATACCGATTGGGGAACATACCCTATGATTTTATGCCATTGCTCAGGTGATTCAAAGACACTAATTCCGTCAACTGTTACATCTCCTTCCTGTGGAACGTATAAACCCATAATCACATCTGCCAAAGTTGTTTTTCCCGCTCCTGATGCACCGATAAACGCAACAGACTCACCCTTATTTATTCTTAATGAAACATTATTTAATACATCATCTGCAGAGTTTAAATACTTCCACGAAACATTATTTACATATATTGTATTTTTAAAACACAGGCTATCTTGATTCTCTCTGATTGTTGATTGTTTATTGTTTTGTTCCCCATACACACGCACTTCTTGTAAATCTTCATAACAACCATATAACCCCGGGCTATTATATATAATATTGTTGATTCTTCCTGATATCTTAGATACAGCCGGCAACAACTTAAAAGCGCCCATTGCGAATGTTCCAATAATCGGAACAAATTCCGTCATATCAGCACCAATACATATTCTAAGACACACTATAGCAATTGCCCCTCCCACACACACTCCTTCCAAAATTCTGTCAGGTGATGCCGATACAATATTATATAAAAGTGTAGTTTTTGCCATTTTCTCAGCAGCCTTTTCATATGCCTCAACAAACCTTTTTCGCCTATTTAGAACAGTTATCTCCTTAATACCATTAACTGCTTGATATAGATACTGATTACTCTTAGAGACATAGTACCTGCGTTCACGTCCTGCTATCTTTATCCTTTTCTTAAAAACAGTCACTATGATTGATAGGCATATTCCCACAAGCGTTAAAACACATATTGCAATAAACCAGTCTGTACGAATTAAATAAATACCCAAAACTACAACTGTCATACATTCACCAATAAGTTGCATTAAACTTACAAGCACTGAGTATGTGTCCTGCGTATCCGAACTAATGCCTCTTAGTACAATTGTGGAATTTGTATTGACAAAAAACTCATATGGACGCTTCATATAATTATCCAACATCATTACAGACTGGTCTCTTTGAAAGCTCGTTGCGTATGAGTACTCTACATAAGCTAATAGTAATGCCATAGCGTTTTTAAACAGAAAAATAAAAATAATCGCAATGCCTGTAAGCAGGACAAGATTACGATCGCTTATACTAGAAGTAAACATATATATCCACCTAATATACCACTTCTCTCTAATTAAAGACGGATTAAGTACCGCTTGCAAGAATGGATATATGGCAGAAACGCCCATAAGTTCCAACAATGACATAGTAATCATGGCGCAAAACACCACTACAGCTCCGATTCTTTGCTTTTCCGATAGAATAAAGTATAACTTCTTACAAATATCTACAAACGCTCTAAAACCCTTCATAATACCTCTTTACTGACCCCCAAGTTTAACGCATGCATATGTTTGCATCGGTTGTAGTAATTCTCCATCTCCAAAATGAATCCATTCGATATTTGTTGATGGCCTAGTTTTATTAATTACATTTAATGCATCAATAATAAGATTCACCCTTTTTAATGGAATTAGTGCTGAACAACTTACGATTTTAAAAGGCTTCTGACTAGTTCCTTGTCCGTCACCGCCCTCTATTATCTTGGTATTTCTTTCATTTGTGATTACGTTCAGCATATCGTTATAATGCCTGGATCCAATATAGTGAACACGGTATTTTTCGTCATTACACCCAAAATGATTTCTATCAAGATAGTATTGTTTGCCTATTTTACATGCAAAAATCACTGATTCTAAGTAGTTATCCATCATCTCCCTAAATGGCTGTCGAATAGATTTTTTTACACGCTCATCATACAAATCAAAACCGTGTTCACGCGTGATTACCTTTAGGTTTCGTCCGCTGGCTTTTAATAGACAAGCAGCTAGTGTATAAGGTTGATGCCAATAGGTATAAATAACTGTTCTGGATAAATCACAGTTATCAATCACATCAAGCAATGTATTTTTCAAGAATTCTTCCGCTTTTGAATAATACTTCAACGATTCCCAGAATCGAATCATTCTCTTCTTATTTGTACGCCAAATCGATTTTCTTTCCTCTTTAATATTCCTATCAAGAATATAATCAAAAAAATAACGTACGCAATGTCCTGTCTTCCAATTATCACTGTTTTTTATCACTTCCAGATTATGTATCTCTCCATCCTGATCTTTCAACACTCTATCTATATTTATGCTTGCCTGGCACTCCTTATCTCCACTTGAATTGTCAATATTATAACAAATTAATGACACATCAAAACGCTTGAGCATCTCTCTCAATTCTGTTTCTATAAAAGTTTGTTCTCCTCCAAACGGATATCTTTCTGTGATAAGGACCACCTTTTGGGTCCCATCTTTGCATACATCAGCTATATAATTTGCAAATTCCTTTGCATTAAGAACTGCATCAAATCTACTCGACCATATTTTTTTTCCATTTAGTTTCATCTCATTCCGAGTATCTTCATTACAGTCCATTATACTCACTATGGCACTTGCTACCTCTTCTGCTGTTGGATTTGAAGGCAAAAGCAATCCATTCCCATCAACAAGTTCTCTCATCCCTCCAACATCAGTCACAACAATCGGAAGACCTAAATCCATAGCTTCTACAACCGATATTGGCAAACCTTCCGTCTCAGAAGTGGTAATGAAACAATCTGGTGTATAATTCGCATAAAATGCAAGAATTTCGTCATTAGGTGTATAACCAGCAAATTTGTACTTTATCAATATATTTCTCCTTGGAATTATGGCAACTAACGCAACAATAAGCCGCTCCTGCTAGAGAAAAAAATTTGACAGTGCGGATGCATGTATGTGCAGCCATATTGATTGTTTCGAATACCTGCTAACTGAGTTGCAAGAGCATACGAATACCCTGTCATGGTCACTCGCATACAGAATCCCACTTCGTTATTTTTTTTATGGACTTCGCCGGGTTCCCTGCATAAACGTAATCAGGGGCATATTCGCCACCCGTACAAATCGCTGAATGCCCTATTATATCCCCATCTGCAACGGATGCTCCTTTAAGAACAACGGCATTTCTACCAAACCATACATGATTTCCTATTTTTATATCCTTTGCCCTATTTACCCTTATCTCATCAATATAAATACTATGTGCATCGCTATTAGTGATTATACAATTATTAGATAATAAACAGTCGTCTCCAATACTTATGCTTGCACCCTCCATAGCCGCTATTTCCAGCCCTATACCGGAATCAAATTGTTTTCCTATTGCAATACTGCTCCCATTATCACGCAACAGTATTTGAGCCCTCCTTATAATTCCTCCTAAACCAATCGAAAAAGACGTATGGTCCCCACGCACTTCAATCAACGTATTAATCACACTTGATCCGTTGATAGTTATATGGTTATGCGAACCATGTATTATAACCCTATTATTCCTACAATGATAAGATTCCAAAAGCTCTATGCAATTATCATGTCCTTGTACCCGAACTTTATTAAATAGCCTAAATCCGCTCCCCCCCCTAATGCGAGTAGTAAACAATCCGCAAACAACCCGAAATACTTTCCGCATATCATCTAATCTCCTTTCAACGAATTTCGTCTTCTCTCATTATTGATTCAAGATCGGTTATATTTTCGCTCAAAAATCTATAACGCTCCTTATTGGCAGAATTTACAAATTGTCTTATCGAATCACTTATATCCATTTCACTATTATTGTACCAAAAAGCATGTGTCAAGATCTGCATATGGTCATACGATTCATTAACAATTATATCCTCTATAGATTCACGCCATCTTCTTCTCGAATCTGATATATATTTAATACTCTTAAAAAAAAGCTCTCCATAAGAATTAGTAATCCCTTCAAGGCTAATATTCGCATCAAGAATCTGTCTGCTAGGTCTGTGCATAGAAACTGTATCTACCGAAACACCATTAGTTATACTCTCTAACATATTCTTCTCATTCATAATATGTTTTTGTACATTATCTAACGACTCATAAATCATTTCATCAAAATGCAATCCAATTCGATGATTAAGAGATATAATCTCTTTTACACACTCGCGACCGTGCTTTGAAAATGGATTATACATATCGCTTGTAATCTGGACGAAATATGTGCTACTTACTCCTATACTATTCTCAAAAGCGGCAAACTCCACTGCTTTATCTAAATTATAATCTATGTCATGCCGCAGAATTACGCTTTTTTCATACTTATACCAATCCATATATGAGACTATATTATAACGATGCTCATGTAACATTTGTATTAAATTAAAATATGCTTCATATGTAAATCTCATGATGCTCAATTATTTACTATCATCTTACCTGTGCCATCTATCCCAAGCCAAAATAGCGCATCTAGAATAGATAATCCTCCTACGAAACAATTATTACTTCTTTGCATATACTTAGGAAATACAAAATCTTGTGAAACCGCAATAATATTCCACTTATCAAAACACTCTTGTTCTTGATACTTATGGCCTCCTCCTCCATATAAATATCTGTCACAACCAACCTTGTCGGTAATCTCTGCGAGTAACTCCGTTGAATGAAAAGAAGTGTTCAGTTCATCTTGTCTTATCAGTCTTGTCCTAATTCCCAAAGAATCCAATATAATTTCAATCGCTCTAATATTGAATTCCGATAAGAATTGCGTATTTATTTCAAAAATCTTTTCCAACAATCCGGCTGTTTCTTCCCTGTATGGAGCATATTTATAACTTTCTATCAAGCCATTTAATACCACCGTCTTCCAATCCGAATCAGGTTTGATTTTTACAGTATCTATTTTTTGTGGCCCATGTTCCCTTACTACCGGACAATGAATATACTTTTTTCCATTCTTATTATCCAGTATTGCAACCCTATTGGTATAGCACTGCATTGAGTGTCCGCTTTTCTCATAATCAACCTGATTGAGAAAAACAAATACATCTGATTTTGCAATCTTATCAAAATAACCCAGCCAAGGGAAAAAATTAGGTTGATGTATAGCGCAAATCATGCTATTTTACTCACTTCCATTCATATAGTCTACAATTGGTTTCATTGTGATTCGCATATCCACCGTTTTCTTAGCATATTCTCTTATAATCTCGCGCAACTCGTCTCGTTTGTATTTTCTCCGTATTCCATCAATAAAACAAACTATTCTCTCAATATCAATATCCTCCGGACTATTGGGTAATTCCAAATAAAACTCAGGTTTATTCTTCAAAAAAACATCCTCTTTCATACCTGAGACAATAGGAAGACCATGAGCTAAGTATTCTCGTATCTTTAATGCACTAGAAACATACAAATGATTTTTATAGCCTCCAAAACTTCCTAAGCCAATATCCGCTTTAGAATATATATTGTCCAACTCCATACCCGTTTTTAAACCATAAAATATCACATTATCTTCCAATCCATATTTTCTTGTAATTTTTCTATATATTTCACATTCCGGACCGTCCCCAACCAAGTGAAACATTACATTTCTTTTTCCTTTATTCTGATAATAATTCGCAATTCCATTAATAACGCGCTCATATCCATGAGCTGGAAGCATCTGCGCTACCGCCAACAGGTTAATGGCCGCATCTGTTTTTTCAATGTGCTTCGAACGTTCAGGTAACCATATTTTATCTACCACAATACCATTCATTATTTGTATTGTTGGAATTCCAAATATGTTATTGTCGTCAGAATAAGTCGTCGCAACATCCACATATTTACGCAGCTTTTTCCTCCAAATAAGATCTTTAAAATAAAATGGAACTAGCTCGAATTGTCGGATCAACTCCCTGTAATATGGATATGTAGGAAATTCCATGATTATCTTTGCTCTACAGCATTTGAAGGCAATATCTCTAACAAAGGATATAAACCCTTTATCAAACAACGTTTTTCGTATATAAATATAGTCTGCATCTTCATTTATTGAGGCAAGCGCATCATTATACGCTCTTTTAATACTTCCTAATGGTAAGCGTTCAAGGATTTTTCTAGCAAGACTCACATGTACCTTACGTACAATAATGTGTGAACACTCAAAATATTCTTTTAGTACAGATAATTGATCTTCAATTTTCCTATCAATTCCGCTGAATATTGTATCACTTCCTGCAGATACGTAATATACTTTCTTCATTTTAACCCCTAATCAAAAATCGTTAAAAACCCTTGTTTTTAACCTCGAAGCAATGTACGCAACAAGGTACATGCGAAAGAAAATCAGCACCGCAAACGCTTTTTCCGATACCGAGAATCCTTTAATGTCTTGAAATCTAAAATATTGTTTCTGCCTTGAAAAAAAATAATCAATTACTTCCTTGGTCTCTATATAACAAGTTGATCTTGACATTAATTTTTTAGTATAAAAAAGTATACTCGAAATCTTCTCTCTTGTTATCTGTTGTGTATGTATATATCCATACTTATCTGCAATTATCTCAATATTCTCAAATCTTTTCTCTAATTTATTATATACATCTGCATCATATCCACCTGTCATCGATTCTCTACTCCTAACATAATGATACGGATAAAAATCACTTATGCAATATATACTCTTTACATTTAAAGCAACTACAAATTTTGTGATGAGGTCTTCTCCAAGCGTCACTTCATCGCATATATCATCTGCTACACGAAGCAACACATCTCTTTTTATTACTTTTGTCCATCTTGAATTGTTTATTATTCCACTGTTCATTCTCCCTGTCGAAAAGAAAACAGGCAAGATTTCCTTCTCAATTCTATTCCTATTGTACAATCCTCCTCTTAACCTATTGCTCTTTTTTACACACCTACCACTGTCATATTCCATTACATAGCCATAAATTATCATATCTGCCTTATATTCGTTACACGATTTTTCTACTATAGACAATAAATCGCCACTAACATAATCATCTGCATCACAGAATAGTATATATTCACCTTCTGCTGCTCTCAGTCCTGATTTCCATGCACTAATAAGACCGCCATTTTTCTTATGTATTGATTTAATATTCTTGTATTCTAAACAGTATTCGTCACACATTAAGCCAGTTTTATCTACGCTTCCATCATCCACCAGTATAATCTCATATCGTCCATAGCCATCCTCTTGATTAATCAAACTAGTAACACATCTCTCCAATTGATTTTGCACATTGTAGCACGGCACAATAATTGAAAAATCACACTTTGCCATATACACTAACCCTTCCTATAATACTAGACTCAAGTATTGATTAACTTTGGCATTTATATCGAAATATCTATAATCTGGATCGCCAAAAGACTGCATTTTTATATACATTCTCGTCATTGCATATGCCAAATATTCTTCAGCAGGTTCTAATTTTTCATTACCATTATAATGAATTCCAGAGCAAACTGGCGTAATTATTCCGTATTTTACTTCCTCTATTCCTTCATGTATTTCACAGTTGTAATCTGTATCCGGTGCTAGAATCTCCCTTGCACTTGACTTGAAATCCGTAGCAATACAAGGTAATCCGCATATGATTGCCTCACATAAAGAATTACTATATCCCTCATAAAGAGACGGAATCACATATACACTGCAATGTCTCATAATCGCATATGGGTTCTGTGAATATGGCATAAGTGTAACACTTTCTTTAAGCCCGGTTTCATCTATAATCTGATTAAGATAATGCTTCAGGGGACCCTGACCTAATATAATCAGTTGCACATTTTTGCCACATTTCCGTACTACTTCACTAAATGCCCTTATAAGATGCCAATGTCCCTTCTGATTACTGTATCTTCCAACAGCAATAAAAATAAACTTATCTTTGTCAATACTTACATCTATATCTTCAGAAGCCTTCTTCTCTATTTCTGAAATATCAAATCCATTTGTAATAGTAACAATTTTGTTTTCTTTAATTCTATATATATCTATAAGATCCTGCTTTATACCTTCCGAAACAGCTACAACATTATCTGCTCTGTTATATAAGCATTTAACAAACGGAGATACTATACACTTATAAACCATACTTTTACTTTTGCTTAACTGTATCCTAACAGATATGATTACTTTGCAATTCTTTCCGGATAAAATATTACATATATTTGCACTGTCCATAAAGCTGATACAAGCATCATATCTAAATGCCTTTTTAAGCTTTTTTAGATGAAAAATCCTTCTAATAGCTGCAATAACCTGATAAACCAAGCTTTTATTGTTTACAGGCCTCATTCCTAGATTATATACCTTCGCGTCTGTCGGGTAGTCCAAATCTGACACTGAATTAACAAGTATATCTGCATCTACTCCTTTAGGCAAATGTGTTGTTATATTGGACATCGCTCGCTCGGCGCCGCCACCTGTTAACGTAGGTATAACAAATAGTATTCTCATAGTCTTAAGTCATTGTTGTCCTTTGATTAATCCATTATATATAAGGGTTCGCCATTATAATTCTATTTTTTCACCCAATATTGCATCATAATCCTCTGGAACAAATGGCATATATCCGCCTGCTGGATTCTGTGTTAATTCCGAAAAATATATCTTCCCTTCTATATTATACAAATCTACACGTAAGAACCTCATATCCTTAGATAATATTTTAGCTATCTCAACCATTTTTCCAAAATTGCGTGGCTTAGAAGGTATATAATCAAATCCTTCGTAGTCAGCTCTCTGAAACGGTGCAATATTAAAATTCAAATCAAAAAAAGAAATCCTTGCTGTTGAATGATTAGTTAACCCTTCAGAAATATATAAGTACTCCGGCTTACCATTAAAACAGTAAAACTTGTAATCCCTTAGTTCATTGTCACTCTCTAGATACTGCTCTGCTATTATGCGATGTGGAACACCCTTATATGAATGCTCCCTTCCTGCCAACCAATAATCTCGCTTAAGAGCTGCTTTCAGTTTTTTTCTTGCGGATTCATATTCAAATTCCGTCTTATCTCTGCATATTACCATTCCACCAGAATCATGTGTGCATTTAAGAACAAAGCTCTGTGGAAGTTCAGCAAAGTCTATCTCATCAAAATTTTTCCATATTCCTATTGTTGGAATTATATATTCTTCCCCAATTAATTCCGCAACATAATTCTTCGCGGCATATTTATCCACCATTATTGTATATTCAGGCTTGATATCATGTATTTTAAGCCACTGAAGTTTTTCATTGAAGGTACTCGGATTATCTAAATTTAGTTTTTTCCCCATTCTTATTCGATATATCATCTTTAGATACAACGAATCTGGAATTGGCGCACATATATATGTAAATAGAATATACATTTTTCTAAGTAGATTATTCATCATAATCTTATTGAGATTTTTCATTTGTCATAATCCTTTTCTTAAAATATATACAAAAATCAATGATCACCCCGAAAAAAATATATAACAAGTATTTATCCATATAGCTATTAGCTCTATAAGAAAGATGGTCTCCATATTTGATTTTAATATAATGCTTGCCTGGCGGAATTCTACATCCAGCTAATCCATAGTTCACCTTTATTACATCAACAGGTTCATCATCCATGTATATCTCAACTCCTTCGTAGTTCAAAGAAGTTACCATTATCCCTCCATTTCGTGAATTTACATCTCCGCTCGTACTAATCTCATCAAAGTGCTCACAATCAATTTTATTTTTATTTATTTCTTCTATTATCGAATTATATTTTTTGTAGTATTCGTCTTTTGGAATGATATAAGCTGACAGTTCTTTGATTTCAATTCCGCATTCTTCATAGTAATCAAGCAATGAGAAGTCACAAATCCCTTTTCCACAGATTTCATATATATATTTTTCATTGCTGTTCATTTTAATATAATAATCTGTTTTGTCAGTATTGTCTAAAAAAACAAGTTTTCCATCAAACACGTTATTGTTGCCATTTAGTATCTCTAACACCAAAACTTCATCTTCTTCAAGACCTCTTTTTATATTATAGTATCCATCATTATTCAAAATCACCTCTGTCTTATACTTTGCAAAGGAATTGAGACTACCGTCCATTGTATCTTCGCTAATGTAATAGTCTTTAGGCAATAAAGCAGTCATAGACTCTGGTGCATCAAATTCATCGCCTATAATTACAGCTTGCAATAACGCATAGTTTTTTTCTATATAACTAAGTTTCTCAAAATCTTCTTTTTTTATATAGTTTTCACATATATATGCTAAAGGAATTGCATTAATATTTTCATAAACATATACACCATTGTTACTCCACAACATATCATATCCATAATTCATAGTCATCGGACTTTTCGTAATGGCATATTTTGTTCCAACAAATGTATTAAAGTAAATATTTATACTTGTAGGATTAATCTCATTATAGGTGCCTTCTGAGTCAGAGATACTCATGGCATCATAAAAATCCGCAATATCCTTTCCCATGCCCATACCACCAATATAACACGTGGTAGAATAATAGTCTTGAGCCGCGGAATCATTATATCCATAAGACTTATACTGCTTATCAATTCTATAGTCTCGCAAAGGATCTTGCGCATAGATGTAATTAAGCGCCTCAACTGTATAATCATTGTAAGCAGTTCTCGATAATAATTTTGTTTTATCAACTGTCTCGATTTTGTCAACACATAACATTCCTTGCAAAACAACCTCAATTACACAAAAAGCAGCAAAAATGTTTCCAATACTATTTGCCAGCAATAAACTACACCCTGTCATGGAACAAATAAAGTATCGTATTACAAAAACAAAAGTATATAAACATATAAATATCACTGCAAGAATGACATTACTTTTTTCATTCTCTGTAAATAAAATACAGTAACCCCCTATCGCGATTAACACAATAGCTTCAATTGCAATAAATATAACCAGTTTACCAGTTATTTTGTTTTCAAACTCATCAAACCCATCTGCAAAAACAAAAATAACAAAGGCAGTTATCCAAAAACTCGTCAGCTTAAATGTATCTTTAACCATGCCATTGGATAATAACCGTATTGGATTAAAAAAAATATAACATATAGCCAAAAAAAGGATAAAAAAAGCGATAGTTTTCTTTCTTTTATCCAACGTCAGAATAATAGGTATAAAACACATCAGAATCAAAATTCCACAATAAAATGACGGTCCTTCAAGATAATTCAATGGACCTATGTATCTTCCTGGTGTCGATGGCGTATTAGTCCCTATAGACCTTACATACAGATTAAGCAATTCTTCCTTGCTTCCCCAAAGATATCCGTTTCTACCAAGAACTGATTGAAGTGCATTTTCTCCATTAATTGCCAACATCATCCTTCTTGATGAAATTCTACTGACCACTTGTCTATATAAATCACCTATCTTTCCAGAATAAAACAAAAAAGCAATAATTGCAGCGAACGCTCCCAAAGACTTCTTCCAAGTTTTCACTATCTTTTCATCCCAGATTAATCTGAAAAGAATATATGCCGGAAGTATAATATAATAAACCAGCGGAACGCTTACACTATTTAATAGTAAGGCGGTAGCGAACGGAAAAATAAACCATCTACGACGACTATATAGTATCTCGAAACTCCAAAGCCATACGGCAAACATTGAATATTCAAAGATATATCCAACCCATAGTTGCCTTACAAGTATCGGACCGCAAAAAGCATACAAAAATCCAGAGATAATCGCAGTTTTAGAGCTTTTTCCCATAGATTTTACAAGTCCATATATTGAGAGTCCTGAGATAAAAACGAGCGACAAATGCCTAAATAGCATCACATAACAAACGTTTTCTTCGCCAAAGTAAATCGGAATGTTACGCAAATCCATAAAATAGACATTGGATGTTACCTTCCCTATGCCACGAGAGAAATCCATATATCTGGCAAAACCTAACTTGCTAAAAATTCTTGCTTCGTTAAGATATAAAGGATAAAACTGCCCATACGAATCCGATGCAGTTCTCATTGACACAAATAATCTGTCTCCAAACAAAAAATCTCTATACACAAATAGTATAGAAAACAATAAAAGCAAACAGAATATCAATGTATAATATACCGTCTTTCTCTTATTCAACATAACAAACTCCCTAACCCTGCATACTTTTCAAAATCTCAAACAACTTTGGAATATATCTTTTCATCCATCTTACAAATTTTGCCTTATATAAGTTAACTCTTCTCTTAGGCAATATTATTGCTGAATTGCCCAAATAGCACAGTATATTCTTAACTCTGTATACAATTCCGAAAGAAACCCATTTCATATTATTATCTTCAAAATATTTCTTCATATTGTCGTTGAAACTTACCAAATATGGTAATGTCCCTATTTTGTTTCCGAAAAAGTTGAGTTTTTCACTAAATGCATCTATGTATGTTAAATCAAGGTTTTTGCAATATCTTAATTCTGTAAATGCATCATGAATGGCGCTATACTTATTTATCACAGTCCATTTCAAGCCTTGTCTTGCAAACACTGTATTCATACATATTGAACTATTCTGCGATACTATCTCATTCGCACAATTAAATATTCCTATTTGCTCATCAAGTGATATGCTCTCCGGGAATACTACTTCATATCCATTAATCATATAATTGTGTTCAATTTCAGATTCTCCGAGCTCTGGCTTTCCCATTTTACCTCGAGAAAAATATACTTTGGAAGAGATTTTATTGGGATTATATACTGCATTAGAAATTACTTTATCAAATATATCATAATAGCATTTCATATGTCTATTTTCTGGTTGTATTCTTGCCTCATCTGGGATTAATATTTTAGAAAATTTTGTAGGCCTATCAATAACAACCAGCCTGTCATCACTTATACCGGCCAATTCCATAAAACGCTTATAATTTCCATCACATACTTGCCCTGGATGATTTGGAAACACGACTTTATAGTTATCATATTTATAATCGCACAATATCCACAT
Organism: uncultured Lachnospiraceae bacterium; assembly: GCA_902778165.1. GTDB lineage: Bacteria > Bacillota > Clostridia > Lachnospirales > Lachnospiraceae > Colinaster. The sequence goes on along the minus strand of CACYWQ010000001.1, from coordinate 280,803 downwards.
ACGAGTTGTGCAATCCATAAGAAAATGTCCCCAATGCTTATAAAAATACCCTAAATAAATGACACTTTCTTCTACATAATCAGCATTCAGTTCTTGAAAATTATATGCACCATCAATAGATATAAATGAGCCATCATTTATTATTGATGACTCAAAAACAAACTCCTTATTATAATCTGTTACTCCACCTTTACATAGAAACTTATCGCTTTTAGGCAATACATACCCATTACTTATTATTGTAACTTTAGGTGAATTATTCAAGTAATCATCACAAAAAACCTCATTGTATTCTCTTTTTCTATTTAGATAGCGATTATCATTAACTAGAGTAACCATTTTCTATAATTCTCCATATTTCCTTGGGAAAGCGCAACCATCCTTGATTTCATATATATAGTCACAATTACGGATGGTTGTCAGTCTATGAGCAATTATGAGCATTGTCATATCTCCCATCAACGACTCTACAGCCTCCATAACGGCTGTTTCGGTTTCATTATCAAGCGCAGATGTTGCCTCATCAAGAACAAGTATCTCAGGATTATTATATAATGCTCTCGCAATTCCAAGACGTTGCCTCTGTCCTCCTGATAATCGAACTCCTCTGTCTCCAACCAGCGTTTCAGCTCCGTTTGGAAGGGAATCTACAAAGCCTTTTATATTTGCTCTTTGTAATGCATTTTCAACTCTATTGTCGTCAATCTCTCTCTCCCCAAGTCCATACGCAACGTTTTCTCTTATGCTATTATCCGTAAGAAAAATAGTTTGCGGAACATATGCCACCTTTTCCCACCATTTTCTACTGAGTTTGTACATATCAATTCCATCAACAGTTATTTTGCCTGAAAAAGGCTTCAAGAGTCCTAACATTATATCCGCTAATGTTGATTTTCCTGCTCCTGACTCCCCTACAATAGCGACAGAAGACCCCTTAGGAATTACAAAATCAATGTTCTTTAATACAAAATCATTTGATCCTTCGTATTTAAAACATATATCCTTAAACTCTATTTCTTTTGAAAACGCTAAATCTACGGCTTTTTCATCATCCAGTATAAGGAAATCTGCACCGAATTCTCTATATGACATATTAATATATATAGAGTTTAAACCCGGCAAAGAAGAAATAATGGCATTAGAAGAAGTTGAAATCTTACCTATTGCTGGTAAAATGCGAAACATTCCTATAGCAAATGCACCCAAAACCGATACAAAAGTTTCCGGATTATCCATTGATAATATCCGAATACATAAGCTCAACATAATGCCTGTAATTGATATGGCTTCTATTAAATATATAGGTATTTCTGAACCTGCAGTTTTAATTACATCAACCCGATTTCGCCTAGTTACTTCTTCATTATATCCATCAACGAATGCTTTCTCTTTTCTCCCTATCATAACCATTTTAATTCCATGCAGAGTTTCGTCTATCTTCTTCTCTGTTCTTATAGAATACTCTCTGAGCGTAATTCCACTTTCAGACATCTTTCGCCTAAACAATCCCAACATAAGTAATAAACAAATACATCCTGTTACTATTGTTCCTATTGCTAAACCTGTGTCTTTGAGAATCATATAAGTAGCTATAAAGAAAGAAATCATTACCTGTGTAACTATTTGCAAAATATTGCTAATAATGTAATACAAGGCCCTCACATCCCCATCTATTCCTTGCCTCAGTTCACTATAATTGTGGTTTAGAAAAAATTCATAACCACGCGAAATATATTTCTTAAGCATACTCACTGATATTTCACGCTGTATCTTGAATGCATACTTATTCTTAAGCCATGTATTAAATATAAAAAACACATTCTTAATTATGTATATGATTATCACAAGAATTATAACAAACATTAATATCTTATTTTTTGCAAAAGAAGGAACCCTAGGCATAATTTTAACAACATATTTGTTACCATATAACCTCTCTGGGGAAACAAGAACATCAATCAAAGGAACAATCACTGACACTCCTAATAGTTCTAAAAAAGCAGCCAAGATTGAACATATAAAAACAAATATTCCGAGCCTTTTTTGCTCAGTTGTAAGAAGATAATTCAGTTTCCTAAATATTTCTGGTATATTCTTCACTTTATTAACCCATCCAAATTTTTAGACTTAAATACATCTATAGTGTTATTAGGGGTATAATTTATTATTTCTACATTGTTATCTTCTGCATATCTGGCTAATTCGCAAAACTTGTACATAGATTCCACTTCTCTCACAGCTCTCTTATATAAATAACTTGTAGTTCCATCAAATAATTCATTATTTGGAATCAAAATGTGACTTACTTTTTCATCATAATAATGGGGATATGTAGCAACATGTAATCCATCTTCATCCATATAATCTCCAATATTAATACTCCCATATGTGAACCCCATTAGAGCTATTTGCTTATATCCGAAAGTTATACCAAAATACACCGCACCCATAACCACATTATTGAATCCCATATTAACTATATTATGTCTATAAAGCACGCTCGTAAGTCTATTATATTTTGCTTTTAATACTCCAATATATATTTGCCTTATATGTGGATTTTCTATCTGATATTCAGCCAATAAAGGGACAACCAAATTGCATTCCCAATCAACTCTTTCAAGTACTTCTTCAACCCACTCTTTTCTTATATTTTTGTTTCCTTTCTCGTCATAATCATCAAAAAAAATACCATCAAAAAAAATAATGTATTTAGGAGTGATAACATGCATTTCTGTTTCCGAGCAAAGAGGCATTTTGTTTATTACTGCTACGTCATAATCCCGAAAATATTCCCTAACTCTATAATCATCAAAGTATGCTTTTACTTCCGGTGCTGTGGCGAGAACAAGCAATTTTTTTCCACAAATAACGGGTTTCGTTGTTTTCTTTAACTTAGTAATATTACCGATCTTCATACCCATACTTCTCCAAGGCATTAATTAGACGCTTCTTATCCACAAACTCCAAATCTCTTTTTTCTTTTTTTTGTTCTGCTTTATGTATTCGGCTCTTTGCCGCTTTACTCATAGGAGTACTATGATCCAATAAATCAATATACTTAGATAATTTACAAATCACACTATCAATGTTTTCTGTAATATCCTCATATTTTATACATATATCATAACCCATATATGGGTCATCTATTCCATCATAATCAAGAATGCTTAGCCAATATATAATTCCCCTCTCGTATGGTGATGATTTCAGAAATGCCTCTTCATCTCCTTGACGCAACCAACCAAACACTTTTTTATCCTCATAATTTCTATACACATCATTGTAAGTATTCTGCTTTCCTGCCTCATCAAACCATTTTTTTTCTACATAATCTTCTGCTGCATCGTATGGATTTCTTACAACACAAATGACTGTTAAATTTTTACAAAAATCTCTAAGAAGATGCACATAAGGCAAGATATCTGGTATATCTATTATAAAATAGGGGGATATCCGTTTCTTATACATCTCCACATCTTCCCTCGATTTTATTGATTCAATGCGGCAAAGTATTTCCTGGATTGACTTTTGATCCCAAATATTCGACAAGTCATTCGGTCGAAAATTCGCACATCTCAACAATATTTGATCAATAAACAATTCATGTATATTAGCTGTAAATATCTTCTTGAATGTTTTTCTGTCTATCTGACCATTTGCGCACATTTCAATCAAAAAACGCAATGAGTATGGTTCCTCTATCCATTCAACATTTTCGTACGTCGACAAAAAACGCGAAAGTAACGTCTTACCCATTCTGCTCGGACCGGTAATCAATATAATATTGTCATTCAGTATATCCTTCCCCAAACTGATTTCATATGTTTTTGTCATAAATTGCTTCCTTCAATACCCATCTACCCATATCATTTTTCTCAAAGATATCTCTATTGTAATGTCTGTCCACAATAGCCCAGAACTCACTTTCCTTGTATCCGCAAAAATCGCAAAAATCCTGTACACATTTTGGATCTAAAAGATGATCATGCTTTTTAACAAGTTCAATCGCCTCTTCTCTCTTCATTATTCCATATCTTATATACCTAGAAGTATAATCTGTAGTTGAACCATGTCCGAATTTGGGGTATTTCATCCAGGAATGTACCAAATATCCTCTGGAATCAATCTGATCATAATTCTCAATATGGTGTGTGCGAATCCACTCATGTGTGAGATCTCTGAATCCACGTCCTTTAGCAAATTCATAGTTTTTCACACTATTCCATGGAACAAAATAGGAGAGATATATAGGATCAAGCTTTTCTAACAATTCCTTTGACGGCACATCTATCATAGTCAAATCAGCCTTATCAACGCCGTAACTCATAAGCTCCTCAAACGAATAATCACTTGCCACTCCATTTAATACCTGATTTCTCGCAGAATATGTATCTTCATCTACATCTCCCCCATATGTATAGCTCACATTTTCACCATAAACAAGCAACATTGTATTGAACTTTAACGCCATATGTAGCGGATAAGTATATAGATACCTATCTATATACCAAGTAGGCTTTCCGTAATTCTCAAACATTGCTCTGGTCAGGATTTTCTGCGCTTTTATATTAGGCTTAAACCTAATTATTGGACACCCAAACTCTTCGCAAATATTCCTAATGTTATGCGCTCCCGCTTCCGTCATTGGGAAATTATCTTCAACCGAGAAAAGAATCGGAGTCATATGCATAACCTCTTTCATCATATGCACCTGATAATGACTATCCTTTCCTCCCGAGACCGCAATTGCACAATCAAAATTACCTTCTCCATTGCAATTTCGATACTTATCGCACAATTTTTCAAACTCTTTCCATCTCTCATTCCAATTAATTTGCTTTTGCATATCATAATTCTGACAAGCACTACATAATCCATTATTATCGAACGTAATTCCCGGTCTAGTATCGGGCATCGTGCATCTTACACAATATCTCATAATTGTTCCTCCTCAATCAAAACAACATATTTTCATCCACACTTATTCTATATGGTAAGCACTAGAATGCATATTTTTAAATTATATCAAATGCTCTTTCCAAAATCAAATTTCCACCGATTGTATATGTCCGATTTTAAACAATCATAACTCCAAGATTTCCTACATAATAAACAATAATCTCATCTCCTGTTAATGCTCCGGAATGAATGCTTTTTATCGCATCAAAACTCATCTCTATTTTTTTTAAATCATTCAGTGTTCTTTCTGTATGCTCAAATGGTATATCAAATGAGTCCCTAATTATTGGATGGAATTCTAAAACTCTGTAACAATCTTCATCTAACCTCTCTGCAATCATCCGATCCACGTCGCTGCGCGTGATATTTAGACATACATAATCATAATCTAAGGATGTTCTAAATAGAACGCCAGATTCCTCAATAAAATATTCACTCCAATCTTTAATTATTTTAGCAGTATCTGGATATTCACTATCACACCATGAAGCTGCACCAAATCCTGAATAGTATTGAGATATCATGTTACTTGGTGTAATATTCATATCCACACACATCTTGCGTTGCACTAATCTACTGTCATTATCATTGTTATATGCCACAGATGCTGCTAACATTGAATTTGAAAAATAATCAAGAAAGACAACCACCCCCACTATCCAGATCAAAACTCTTGCCTGCCTAACAAAAGCCTCCATCAATATCAGAAACGATATTGATGTAAGCAAAATCTCGCTATAATATAATTCTAGCGCCCATCTTGAAAACCCTCTATTAAGGAAAGACAGAATAATAACCTTAATTATTCCAAGCAACAACACTGAATAATCCGCTGAAATATGGCGAAAAACAATAACCACTCCTATTATAACAATTAGAATATAGGTTATTCCTCCAATATTTTCAAACCCATAGCAAAAATACTTCCATAGATGAATATAAAACGGTGTTCCTTCGGTACCATCGTATACTGCAATATTAACAAAACCGTCAACAATGGCTTTCTTCGGCTTAATCATTATATTGGGCGCAAACATAAACATCCAAAGATACCAACTAATAACAGCGCATACTCCCCTCTTTACAAAATCAATCCATCCTCTGTAAGAAATAAGTAACACAATACCTATATATCCTATTCCTACCGCTCCATGCCACTTCTCTAACGTGGCCATTGCAGCTCCCATAGCCATTAGTATAATATATATGTATCTTCTGTCATCATAATATCTTAATGAGAACAGAAGTGTAACTGACAGAAAAAAAAGTGCAGTTGCATCTCCAGTAACCTGTTTAGACAAGCTGATATAATATGGATATATGGCAACAAGTAGCGAAAAAACACTTCCAAGATGCTTTTTGATGTGATTGCCTATTAAGAAAGAAGAAAGCACTGTAGCTGTTCCGAGCATAACAACCAGTATTCTGAATATAAAATAAGCTTCTACCATAGTGCCTGTCTGAACAGGCGTATCGGTTATTCTTGCATAGATGAATGTTATTATCGCTGCAAATTTTGATACAAATTGATTCGGATAATACACACTCTCAGAATAGAGTATTCTGTCTCTTGCCATCCTTATAACCTGATTAACCAACTTACATTCATCAGGCTGCCAACTCGCAACCAGCCCCCAGTTGTATCCCGCAATACGTAGAACAAATCCAGTCAACAACGAAATAACAAGGATTATTATGTCCTTGCTATTCAGATTATAGAATTCTATAAAGAATTGTTTTCTTTCTGCAATACCCGTATAATGAAATCCTATTACATTGTTTATACTAATTCCTTTATATTTAAATATATACAATATCGACAACAATATAATAGTTGTGACTCCAACTGTCATAAATACATTTTGTGTGTACCACGGTTGTTGGTCGTTATATGCATACAATACGCCAGCAATCATATAATCTATAGGTAGCGATAATAGTATCGCCCATATTAAAATTTTTAGCCTTTCCTTAATTCTCATTCAATATATTTTCCTTCTGGCAAGAATTCAATGCATCAATCAGTTCTAAAACCTCATCATCTTTAACAGCAGTATATTCTACCATTCTTAACTTTGACTGCAAGAATTCTCTGTCTTCTTGATTGTGTATCTCAAACAAATCGACGTCATTAACTACACCCCCAGGGTGTACCATGATTTCATAATCTTGTAACTGATAATTACAAATGGATATCCTGTCAAGTATCCTTATCATATTACTCTTTGTCATACATCCTGAGAACAATATACTGGCGAATTTCTTATACTTTCCCCTTATTCTATCTCTAAATCTCAATTCATTAATGCATTTAAAGATGGAAAGAAGTATGCTCTTAATTACATTAATAGGTCTAAATGTTTCATAAGAAAAAAGATTGTCATATAATCTATATGAATCGGTTGACATCCTTATATACTCAAGTTCCAATCCCTTGCTATCAACAATATCCATAATTACAGCGAATACCATCGGTATCATATGAAAGTGTCTGTGACTGTCTATACGAATTTTGCCTTTTTCATTCATATAAGGAATACACTTATTTATCTGCTCTGAAAGTTCAGCCTTGATATCCGCCTTATATCTACTACGTATAAAGGGTATTAGTGATATAAGCATCAGTTTGCCATATGAATTCTTAAAATATCCTTCTTCATCTGCCAAAAATCTGGATCGAAGCATGGCCTTGCCAGTAATAAGATCCAAATGCACTGATATCATACAGTTCTTGTCACATTCTACCTGTAACATTTTCATGGATTCGTCAAAGTGTTCGCTGTTTGGCATGATGCTAATTCCATTAACACAACCCTCATTAATACATTCGATAATGCTGCGCGACTCATCCACAAACATCCCATAATCATCCGCGTGTATCTCTATCATGATCTATTCCTACCGTGTCTCCAATAAAGTATCTCGGTCTATGCTTGCTCTCTATATACGTTCTTCCAACATATTCACCCATAATTCCCATCGAAAGCAATTGAACTCCACCTATGAACCATATACTGATAGTCAATGTAGACCATCCCGGAACTGTTACTCCCCTGATGTAATCAACAATTGTCGTAATCATCATCACTACGGAAATAGCAGATGCAACAAGGCCAAAAAACAATGTCCATCTAAGAGGCTTAGTACTAAAAGATGTTATTCCATCTAGAGCCAATGCTATCATCTTCTTTAGATTGTACTTCGACTTACCTGCCTCTCTTCGGCTTACATCAAAATGAACAACATCCGTCTTGTAACCTAGCTCAGTCACCAAACCACGTATGAACAGATTACTCTCTCTGTATTCTGCTAACGAACGCACAGCTCTAGCAGACATCAAGCGATAATCCGCACTCTGAGGCACAATATTGCATCCCAGCAGATTCATAAATCTATAATACAGATTGGCTGATGACTTTTTAAATAACCCATCGGTATTTCTTGATTTACGTACTCCATATACAATGTCACATCCATCTAGATACATCTTAAGAAATTTAGGAATAGCTTCAGCATCCTGTTGAAGGTCAGCATCTATTGTGATTACACATTCAGCATTATATTCAACCGCATATTGCATTCCGGCAAAAATCGCTATCTGATGTCCACAATTCTTAGATAGGCTTATTCCGCAAAACAGATCATCTTGATTGCACAATTCCTGTATTATACTCCACGTGCTGTCTGAAGACCCGTCATTAATGAACATTATTCTGCTTCTGTCTGATAACCGAACGTCTGTTTCGGCATTGATAAGCCTCTTATATAAGTTCATCATCTTTTCGGCACTACTTCTGAGTATTTCTTCTTCGTTATAACATGGTAAAACAGTATATAATCTTATTGCCTTTTCTTTTGTCCTATCAATCATACTTTTTTATCCTATAAACATACTCTTTCCAGTTAATTATATGCGTCTATACCCCCAAATAGCTTCTATTTTTTCATACCATTTTGTCATCTATTATATATTTTTCTCGATATCATACTATATATGCAGCATCCTTTCCTATTTATGTACAGGAGAATAATGGCCGAGGTTTTTTCCGTTATTAAATTTTTATCTTAATTAACATCAATTGAAAAATTTGGGGATTAATATCACAGAATACTCAAGTTAATCCGTTGCATAAGATTGCATGCATAGTCAACGCAAAAGTAAGCACGTTGTAATATTTCACCTATATGCTCAAATGCATATACTACAAGTTCAAGCACCATATGTCCATTACAAAAAACTGAATATTGGTAACATCTAATCTCCTATACAATTGCTCTCAAGTTCATTATGCTTCTCTCCCATATTCGTGAGCCAATGTGTGTTCCAAATAGTTCAAATTTCTTCCATATATTCCTCAAAACTTTTTGTGGGGGGGGTAATACCTCCCCTGTAACATAAGACTGTCTGCTAATTTATACTATTTCTTTAATGCTTAGGAAATGACATAATATTCTCTTTGTTCTCTCCCAATGTATTCATATTTCTTCCAAAATTGGCTCTCGAACCTATCACGCATTCAACTCTTTCTAAATCCCAACACCTTCTCAAAATCCCATATTTTCTCGACCACATCTGTATACGACATTTATGAGAATAACTGTCATTGTATCTTTAGCCAACAGATTAAGCGCAATCATTTATTGGCTCACAACAACCTTACATCATTAAGTTCATTAATATACTGAATATTTTTAGTTATTGGCTCTCCACTAAGTAAACACGAGATATATGCCATAATCATCTGCGAAAAAATATAAACACACACAAAGACAATCAATGTTCTTATTGCTACGTTATAATCATGTATAATCTTGTTTCCCGATCCTGTATCATATATCATCCTTACTGTGATGCCTCCTGCAATTATCAACAGCACAGTGGGAGTCAGAAACACTCTGGCTGCAAATGCCGATACAAATGTCATAACATATATGCTGACCAACGCTATTACTATAAGCACAATCTGTTCCCTGCACACTGAATAGAATTCTAGAAGTCTGTTCTTTAAATCCATATCTTTCGAGTTGTCTACACTGCATTTATACAAAACCAACATTAAGGCAATTACCACTCCAATTAGTGGAAACATATATAGCACAGTAAAAAAACTCTCTCTTGCGAATCTGTAGAAAACATTTGAATACATTGTTGATATTTCAGATACGATATCCGCTCTGGAATAATTGCCGGGTGCAAGCATCAGCGTCGCAAAACTGATGACAACACCAACTATCCCGAGTATTTCCCATCTGTCAATCTTTGTTTTTCTAAGTTTCTTGGCAACAACCATAACACCTAATCCAAATATTAGTGCACTACCCGTTGCTTCAAGGCCACAACCTGCCAATAATCCCAGCATGAACATACCAATACTCGAATGCCGCGATTCGTTATAACCGAAATAATTGTTGTAATATGCTAGTCCGAATAACAATATCGGAATCAACATCCACAGGTATTCTACGGTTCCATCAAGCCAGAAAACTACCGTTCCATACCATGGAATACAAATCCACAACGCCGCGTAAACAACTGACAGAATCCAGTAATTATTCTTCTTTTTCCAGAAAAATCCGTATATAACATTTGCAAAGACTACATAAAGCATAGAATTAACCACGTTATATATTGACTTATTTAAAAGTGTAAAAACTGTCGCAAGAGATAACGGAATAAATTTTCCCGACCAATGGAGATAATATCTGTAATATGAGTGTTTTAAGACATCAACAATAGCCCAGTTGTTAACATCAAAATCCTTGATGACTCCTTTATCATCCCAACAAAGAGGATAGATACTATTAATCGCAAGCATAATAAGAAATACAAAAGCATTTATTAATGCAAATATAATTTCTGCTCTATGTTCCTCGAAATATTCCTTCATCTCAATCCCCCATTATTGCCTACGCCAATACCTTTGTTCTTTCTATATCTGTAACATCCGACAACAGCTACAATCACAGAGATATAGAACAGACCCATACAGTATATCACGTATCTCTGCTGACCATATAATAACACATTACATTCAAGAGAATTAGTCATCACAAAGATTAATACACTACACAACGGCAAAGCATAGGATTTATCAACTTCTTTTCGCTTCATAAAGTATAACATAATGCATGCTGCTATATATAGAAATGCAGCAATGATATAACAAACCGACCTAAATCTCATGGGTTGAACAAATATAGATGCAACTAAACTTGACGGCATGAGTCTGAGTATTATTCCGACAAATGCCAACTTATGATTCATTATCTCTGTTGATGTAATCAAATTCCTTATTGCAAAGGAATCCGTCCCACCGTCATCTCCTCTTATACTGATAAAATATTCCCATATTACTGTCTCATGTGCTGTTACATTACCATTTATTATTTCATGAAGCTGTTCGTAATCAAGGATCGACCTTGGGAAATAACTTATCAATCTGCTGTTTTTCCTACAATCAGCCAATAGTTCCATATATATTTCACTGTCTGTACCGGAATACAGCGCAACATCCTCATCTGTAAGAAGACAAAGTGCTTTGCCTGTAGTGGCTTCAATTATCTGCGTGTTCCGCCTGCTGTTTGCCCAACTCTGAATAATTGCAAAATATACACATAAACCGACAATCAAAGCAATTCCCAGAATCGAAAATATAACACCCTTAAAATATGTCTTAGACTTTCTTTGAGTCCAATCATAAAACAGATGAATGATTATAATACATATATATAATATCGGTACAATGGCTAACTGTGGTCTTAATAGATAAAGCAATACACCTAACAATATTGCAACGAACGAGTCAATATGTTTTCTGTCCATAATCCCTTTTAGAATAAAATACACAGAAATGTGAAATAATGGTATCGACAGTCCCTCTGTCAATACATAGTGAGATGATACCGCCTCAGGTAGGGTATAAGTATAAGGTGCAAGTATAAATATGTGAGACAACACGCCGAGTACATGTGAAATATAAAATTTTTTCTTTATATACTCAACCAACACAAGATTACATATTATAGAAATTGCACTTTGATAAATGGGAACAAACGTAAGAAATGATTCCTCTCCATGAACTATTCTTATGAGTTTGATAAACCATGGATAAAGAACGTATCCTTTCTTCATTGCTAAATATGACCATTTTACATAGGTATAACTGTCTTTCTCAAGCAATACTTTCCTGTTACCTAACAGAAAAAAGAACACTATATTTAACAAACATACCGCTAAAAAATATATTATATGTTCTTTTTTTATCTTACTAATAATATTGGTAAAGAAACTCATTGGTCTATTGCTTTCTTAACTTGTTAGTCAACTTGTTTACAAGCATACGCACAAGATCTTTGGTCCTGTAATCAGGAACGGTCATAACCCTTCCGAAGCCCATGGGATCTCTCTTGAGAACCTCCGTATTGCCTTCCAGTATATTAATCAAAAAACGCTTATACCTCTGCATTCCGGCCATAGGGTTTTCCATCATAGAATCTGACTTAAGCATTCTTAGATAGTCTTCATCATGTGTGTCAAGATAGATTATTCTGTCAATAATACTATCCAAGTCATCTTCATATCCATTTACACATATCATTGAGTCTTTATTAAATATTTTCTCAACTTGAGGATCTCCCCAGTAGATTGGCACCGAGTGGGCAATATACGGATCCTCTATTTTCTCCGTACAGTACCCTGGCATTCTGCAATTCTCAAATGCTATAGTAAACTTATAATTCCTGATAAAATCTATCTTACCATCCCTGTAATTGCCCCTTCGTGGCTCTATAGAACCCGGAGGCATATTATTAAGCACTTTGCCCGGACAATCTACGGGCTTATACCGCATTAGTTTCTTGGCAAATTCTTTCCTGAATTCAACTGCTGTCCCCCTAGTCTCATTGGTATATACAAAATTACAGAACTTCCTGTTTAAGAGCTCTTCATCAGACATAGTAATCTCAGATGGCGGTTCATGCCAAAACCAAGCGGGATGTCTTATATACTTATCACCATATTCAATATAAGGATACGCTATTGCATAATCACAAATATTAAAATCAGGAACAACCGCTTCTCCCGGAATAAATATTTTCACACACTTATCGTATTTATAGTGTTCCGTTCCACAGCATGAGAAGAACAAGAAATCCGGCTCGTTACATATCTCAAATCCAACAAAATGCTCCTTGATCAAATCTGTTATAAAGTTGTCATGAATATCAAAATCTCTCCACATATCGGAGAAATTCAGTTTAATTACCTTGTTATTCATCTGTCCACCGAATAGCAATCATCTATCTCGCCACTTTTTCCTCTATAAATTTTTTCAAGTTTATGGACACAATTCTGCATATCATAATTATCCTTGCTTGCAATAATATCCGACCCTATTAGTCCATTTAAGGCATCTTCTAACTCCCTTACCCAAATATCCACTTCAGAATCCAAACTTACCACAAATACTCTGTCGGTAACTCGGGTCTCTATTGGAACCGCATCCGATACAACACACGGAAGATTCATACACTGAGCTTCTATCATAACATTACCGAACCCTTCCCATCTTGAAGGAAACAGGAATACATCCATCGTGCTCATCAGTGCCGGAACATCTCCTCTATTGGACAAGATAATAACATGATTACCCAAACCAAGTACATCTATTCTGCGAACAATAACGTCTCTCAAATCTCCATCACCTATAAGAAGAAGCTTAGATAAAGGATTCAGCTTATGATACTCAGCGAATATACTTAGTATCAACTCATGGTTTTTCTGCGGATGCATACTCCCCACATGTCCGATTACGGTATCATTAAGACCGATTTCTAGTTTTTGTCTTTCTTCTATTTTATCATACAGAGACGGATCAAACTTATCCATTCTGATTCCGTTGTGAAGAGTAGTTACATTATCAGTATCAAACAATCTTCTGAGTTCTTCATTTAGTCCGTCATGAAGTGTAATCAGACTCATACCATAAGAATGAATCAATCTGTATACTTCTTTATACTCTCTGTATTTAACTCTATCATTTTTATCTATACTAAAAAATCTTTCAGGAACATTATGAACTGTCAGAAATAGTCTGCATTCCATCTTTTTTAATGGAAGCATCCTCATATATCTTCCTATTTGCAGGTGAAGATGTACTACATTTGGATTGATTGATGTAATAACGCTCCTAAAGTAATAAAACCTTGATATTCTTCGGATAACCCTCTGTAAGTAGTTTAATCTATCGTCATTATACAGCTGCTCACCCAGGTAGATTACTTCTATTCCGGCATTCTCAAGGGCTTTCTCTATAGGCGATTTTTTATGTTCTGTTAAAACAACAACGCATATGTCAAATTCTTCCTTGTCAATCTTCAAGCAGTAATCTCTTACCATCGACTCTGCACCACCGATATTTAGAGTGGGAATCACCTCAACTACTTTATACTTCACTCACATCTCCTGATTATCTTTGCCTATTTACTAATATTCCTACTGTTTCAAATTTATTGAAAACACCTATGTTTCATAAATTACCCGAAGTCCTCCCGACTTCGGTCTATTACTCCGTTAGGCGTAATCTCATATACATATTCACAGTTCTTTATAGTAGATAGCCTATGAGCAATTATTATCATAGTCTTCTTACCACTCAGATTATCTATTGCACCCATAATAGCGGCCTCAGTATCATTATCAAGTGCAGATGTGGCCTCATCAAGTATTAGTATTTCAGGATCTCCATATAGAGCTCTTGCTATGCCGATACGCTGTCTCTGACCACCTGACAAACGCACACCTCGTTCTCCAACTTCTGTATCTAATCCTTTTTCGAGACTTGCAATAAAATCCCCTAACTGAGCATCTTCTATGGCATTGTTTAGTCTGCTCTCATCAATATCTTCCGTTCTAATTCCATACGCTATATTACTGCGAATTGTATCATCCATTAAAAAAATAGTTTGTGGAATATAACCAAGTTTTTTCTGCCATACATGCATATTATCACTTATATCAACTCCATCAACTGTAATGCTTCCTTTATTTGGGGTTAATAACCCTAACACTACATCTGCCAATGTGGTCTTGCCGGCACCTGACGAACCGATAAAAGCCACTGATTTGTTCTTGGGTATAGACAAACAAATATTATTCAGCACCAACGTATCCGTGTATGGATACGAATAGCATATATTCTGTATTTCTATCTTATCAACGAAAGACAACTCATCTTTTGATATTACGTCTCCAACTTTCTCAAACTTTTCTGTATCTATTAGATCGTCATATACTGCGTTTAAACTGGGTATACCAAATACAATTCTATTGATATAACCTGTTATTCTGTTAAATGCCGGAAGAAGCCTAAATGCTGCGATTGCAAATACGGCTATGGTAGATATGAAATATGTAGGAGTCACTCCACTAAGCAGTTTGATGATAATTGCCAAAAGTACAGTACAAATACATAACGACTCCATTAAAGGCTTGGGTAAATACGACATAACCTGATACTTCCTTTGATTTGTAGCAAATATCTCGTACTGTATGTCAACCATCTTCGAAAAATAATCCCTCTTATCAAGAATCATTGTTTCTTTAATCCCACCAAATGTTTGCAAAAGCCACTTGGTTGAGTCTGCTTTTGCCTGCCTTGTTTTCTCCCCAAATCTTTCTATATCAGCCTTTATTCTTCTCATAACAATGAACACAAACAGAACAAGCGTTGCTCCTACAATGATTGTAATAGTTTTATCTTTATACAATAAATAAATGAATAAAACTAATGTGACCATTATCTCTGCAATTAGTTGCATTCCCGACACAACTACATCGAACATCCTGTCCGTATCTTCTTTAATATTTCTGACCATATCAGCACTATTATGGTTCAAAAAGAATGTATATGGTTCTTTAAGATATGCAGATAGCAATCTATTGGCAAGATTCCGTTGACTATTATATGTAAAACGAAAAATGCAGTCATTCATATAAATCAAGAAAGCATTCTTGACTATATATACAATAATAAGTACAACTCCCATTAGTATAAGAAACTCAATAGCGGAATCCAAATTCAATATGTTATAGACATAATTCAGACTACTGTCTTCGAAGACTTTACTTGGTTTCATAGCAACTTCAACAAAAGGTAGAATGGCTGTGATACCAACAAGTTCCAAAACCGTACCAATTATAATGAGTATTACAATTTTAAATACGGTCCACTTTTGATGCTTATCAAATATATAGTTCAACTTATTTACAGTACTCATAATTCTCTAATGTTTCAGATGTCATCTGTCCGTAATCCGACTCTTCTAACCTATAAACATTCGCTTAACCAAATGTTCAATTTTATCCGTAATAATACATTTAATAATTGATAAATCTGATATGCTTGCTTCATATCTTCTATCAATTATACCGATGCCCTTACAGTACGAAACTATTCGTTTAACAGCTTTTTTCGTTTTTCTTGCAATCTTCAACCCTCCGATTTTATTTCTCTCCTTAGTTATATAACGCCTTCTTATTTGGCAATATATTTCTATCAATTGCTGTACACTGTCATGAAGCAAGTCGAAATATTCGTTATTAATATAATATTCAACCCTTCTAACATATGATTCTACATTGTCAAAATATTTATATCCTCTTGCAATTCTTGATTGACTGCCTTCCCTTTGAGTGTAAAAGTATAAAACATCGCTTATCAACGAAATCTTTGAGCATTTGTCAATAATTTCATGCGCAACACAATTATCTCCATATAAACAATCCGTTGGAATAGGAGTCGATTTAAGTAAGGAATTCTTATACAATCGATTCCACATTGTGACATAGTAACTTCCCATAGGCAAAGATAACCTTTTTAATCCCTCCTTGGAAGTAATGCACTCATGTTTCTTCAATGGACTGGGAATATTTAAATCATTTTCCTCTTCATCGACATAAGTGCAATTGCAAATAACCATATCTGAACCATCTGCAATAATAGTCTCATATAACCTAGCATACATCTCGGGTGCAATATAGTCGTCATCATCGACAATGGCTATATATTCACCTGTGGCTAATGATACACCAACATTCACCGGATCATTCACGCCATTTTCTTTATGTATCACTTTTATCCTGCTATCTATCTTTTTATAATCATCAAGTATTTTTCCGCTATTATCCGTTGATCCATCATCCACAAGAATGATTTCTATTTTCCTATATGTTTGATTTCTTATACTTTCAATACATCTCTCCAGATACTGCTCAGCATTATATACTGCTACAATAATGCTGATGCAATCTGAATTATCCCTATTATCATATATTCTCATAATTCTCCATTCTGCTTTCTATTTAGTCCGTCACATTTGCAAGAACGCTGATTCATACCCTATACAAGGGTACATTCGGAAAGGAGTTTTTTGGTGTCCTCTATACCATTGAACATCAAAACATCAATTATTGACAAGTTATCTATAAAAGGCTCTCTAAACTGTTTGTATTCTACTTGATTCTTTTGCAGAAAACTAAGTGTTATACCTTCCGCTGCGAACTCTTGCTTATTATATAGCTCCCTGCCTCCAATCGCATTAATATACTCTGTGCCTCCTAACCGTTTTACTATATCTATTACTCTTTGATCCGCATGAATGGATTCATCCTTGTCAATCTGTGAAGATATAATAATCTCCGTTCCTATATCCAAATACTCGCATATACGTATTATAGCCTCATAATTCATAAGAGAAATAGTGGTATCTAGCATTAAGATTTCTTTAAGCATATCAACAACCAAATTATAAAAAGGAGCCTTGGAATAAGCGTGTTCCAAGGTTCTGATTATTTTATTCTTTTCAACCAAATCATTTCTCACCATTATCTCATTTATCATACGATTAGGAGAAGATTTATCAAGTTGAATTGTCATCAAATGTGCTTTACCGTTCAACAGAATATTATTCCTATTAATCCAACCTCCTTTAATGTATTTCACATCGTCATACACAACATACTTATCCACTGCTGCTATTAATTGCCAATATCCAAGATACGGGAAAAAGTATGGTTGCATTATTCCTATCTTCATATTCTCTCTTTCAAAGGTATTATTAATACCTACTCCCTCTCTTCAATAATCAAAAACAGACTTATATCAATACATAAGTGTTATATAGCGTACAATGTAAGAGCTGAAGTCATAGCCCTATTAAACCTTAAATATATTTTATAATCCGAATTGATTTCATGTATAATATTGGGGATTGTGCGTATTCTATCAGCATCAAATCCCACAGTACATGCCACTTTGGGTCTATATTTTTTCAATAATTCGCTGCATCCTTCGATTCCTTCTTCTACACCATAGAAATAGTTAATCTTAATAAGTGTTGGTGGCTGTTTATAGTCAAACATATCATCAACTCTGTCAACGTCTATGCTTTCTCCGTCAGATTCATCCATTATAAAACTCGACTCCTGTGTACTATCTGAGTCAAAACAGAGTTTTCGTTTTGAATTCCAAGCGCCATTGGACGATACTATGACGTCATGTAGTTTTTCTTTATTTATATAATCAATAAGTTTATTTCTGCTACTATTATCCGGTTCTAATGCATAAATATATCCAAATTTCCCATTCGACTCTTTCAAAAACAACTTGATACTATCTCCATCATATGCACCAATATCAATATAAACCTCGTTGGATTCAACTCGGAAAAGATCATTATTAAAATAATTCATATATTTTCCAAAAGCATTTAATACATATCGATAATCGCCGGATATCCTTGCATTTAGAAATTGAATAAAGCAGTTTCTAGACAAATCATCTTCCAGCAAATTGTAAACTCTTTCATATTCTTCTATTCTTTCTCTAATATATTCTATGTCTGTTATTTCATGTGCCCCGTAACTTACAGAACATAATGCAAAAACTTCCTTAATCGATTTATGCGAATTCTTGAAACAATCAATATTCTCATAATAAGAATGACCTACTATTACGTTATATTCGTTATATCGCAATTCAATGTCAGATAATCTCTCAACTCTATATCCATTAAAAGACATATCCTTCTCATAAAACCCATCATCAACACACACCGCATCAACTTTTATTCCCTCTTCAGATAAATACTCATATACCTCAGATGCCATATCTCCTACTCCCCATAACACCAATGGCAGTTTCTGATTGCGCATATGTGTAATAACACTTTGCTGTTCTCCAGCCTCTATTATGCTTTCAAAAAAGGTTTTCTTAATCATTTCAACTGCTACTCTCCAGAATCTTCACAAACCAAATACTCATCTTATTACTGTTTTATAACACTACATATTCTTATAATATCTTCTCGGGTTAAATACTCATGCATAGGTAAGGTGATAATATTTTCTGCTATCTTATTTGCATTTGTCACATTATTATTTACTCTATTCCGATAACAATCGTAATCCGTGACTAATGGATAAAAATACTTTCTTGCATATATTCCGTTTTCTTTTAATTTTTCAAACAAATAATCCCTATCAAATCCACATATAGCCTTGTTCACCAGTATCGGATAATATGAGTAATTCTTTTTCGAAATATTCGCATTTGGCTGTGGAATGCTTATACCCAAAATACCATCTAATTCCGATTTGTATATCTCATATATCATCTTACGTTTTTCGATGGACTCATCAAAATGCTTTAGATTACACAAACCCATAGTCGCAGAGAACTCATTCATCTTAGCATTTGCACCTACATCAATTACCTCTTCTTCGTTCTTGATTCCAAAATTTTTAAGCATATAAAGTTTTTTTCCTATAGACTCATCTTTATATGCTATCGCTCCACCTTCTATGGTATTAAACACTTTGGTTGCATGGAAACTGAACATTGATGCATCTCCATAGTTTCCAATACCTTTTTCCATATACTCCACTCCAAATGCATGAGCTGCATCATAAATTACTTTCAAATTATGCTTCTTGGCTATTCTGTCTATCTCATCCACATCACATACATTACCATATACATGCACCGGAATAATAGCAGATGTCTTTTCTGTTATTAAGCTTTCTATTTTTGTCACATCAATCGTATAATCAACAGGATTGATATCGCAAAACACCGGGGTAAGTCCATTCCTAACAATCGCATGAGTTGTTGATACAAATGTATACGGTGTGGTTATTACTTCACCTGTAAGACCGAAAGCTTGTATAACAAGTTCTAAAGCCATATGTCCATTACAAAACAGCGATATATTAGGCACATCAAGCCTTCTGCATAATTGCTTTT
Organism: uncultured Lachnospiraceae bacterium; assembly: GCA_902778165.1. Classification (GTDB taxonomy): domain Bacteria; phylum Bacillota; class Clostridia; order Lachnospirales; family Lachnospiraceae; genus Colinaster. The sequence continues at coordinate 260,539 of CACYWQ010000001.1, read as the reverse complement.
CCAACTCATTATGCTTTGTTCCCATGTTGGTAAGCCAATGAGTATCCCAAATATCTCTTATCTCGCTTATGTATTCTTCATATGGGGGCAATGTCGCCCGTGTAACATATATTTCTTTTCTCATTTTTCAACCTTTATTGCTACATCTTGTTAAGTTTCAGATATGTGCACAAAACTACTTATAAGAACCTCATTCTCATCTTTTCTCTTCACAGCAAGGCGGATATACTGATGTCCATTATTAACCTTTCCGGTTAGATCTTTGATAAGAATATTGTTATTGTACAACCTCGCGCACAATTCTTTTACGTCTATCTTATCTTTCACCTCACACATGACATAATTGGCTTCCGACGGGAATACATTTATCCAATCAATCCGCTTAAGGCTCTCTACAAACTCTTCTCTACTCTCTCTGAACAACTCCAATGCCTTAGAGTAATCCCTCTTATATTTCTCATATATCTGCATATAGAACTCAGCAAACGAATTAATATTCCATATGGCAACATCCTTCTTAATATCACTTATAGTATCGATATCGCTGCTTGCCATTACCCCCAACCTGAGTCCCGGAACACCATATGATTTGGATATGCTTTTAACGACATACAATCTGTTGTATGAATTCAAATCTGCTTCATTAATCAATGTAACATCTTTTTGTTTGTTCTCACTTGCAAAATCGATAAATGACTCATCCACAATTATACCAATACCCTTGCCCTTGCACCATTTGATGAATTTTCTCATATCTTCATAAGGAATATAGTTTCCACTTGGATTATCGGGATTGATAAGAATTATCCAATCTACATTTCGTGAGTCATAATACTCCATAATATCATCGGCAGAATACGAGAAATCATCTTTAGTGCTTCTGAATACCACCTGCTCACCATTGTATCTGTTGGGATACTCTTCAAAAGTCGGTCTTACTACACCAATACGCCCCTTAACCACTCTTTCCATAAGAGACTTAATTAATTCAGCCGCACCGTTACCTATAACAATGTGTTCCCTGTGGACACCAAAATTCTTGGCCGCCAACAGCGAATTTACCTTCATGCCTGAAGGATACTGCGTTAACAGTTCTGCAAAATTTGACTTTAATTCATCTACCATCTTCTCCGGCGGAAAATACGGATTAATCAAATAGCAGAAGTCTACAAGTTTGGGGTATCTCCAATAACCCCCATACCTGGATGCAATTGTTTCATAAGCTTCCTTCTCATCATTAGGAAATAGAGTACACGCTATATCAAGATCCTGTTCATCATCTATCTCGTACCACACTTCTCCGTTAAGGCGCTTTACTCGTATTCCTGTCCCTTCAAGCATGGCAATAAGCTTAATAACCGACTCATAATATTCATTTACTCCCATTGCTTTAAGATATGCTTCAAGGAACGGTATATATACCTTAGAGGAGAATTCTTTATCAAATTTATATATATTTACGGTCTTGTAGTATTTCTCCTTCTCTTCGTATCTAAGGTACTTACCGGGGATAAAATCAACTATCCTGTCTTCTTCATCTATTACCGTACAAGTACCATCCATCCAGCTCTCGTAATGATCCACCAAGGCAAGAGTCTTACGCTCATCATATATTAAGGCATCAATAAGCGCCTCTTCAAATATCAGATCTGATTCAAGCAATAATGTATCTTCTTTAACAAGATAATCTTTGGCAAGCAATAACGAATATATATTGTTGGTCGTATCATATATATCATTTCTTACATATTCTATAGGCGTGGATATATTAAGTGTATCAATATATTTCTCCAGATTATCCCTTTTATAACCGTCTACGATTACAATACGGGACAAAGACTTCTTATCCAGAATACGTAGCGCACGTTCAGCAAGTGTAATTCCATTAACCTCGACCATACACTTTGTATTATCTTTAGTAAGTTCCTTTAATCTCTTGCCCATTCCGGCTGCCAATATTACTGCCTGCATAATATCTCCAATCTACATCTTAGAATACTCTATTAATCTCTTGATTATATATCTGGCTCCTACTTCAGCACTACTGCCTATATTATATAAATACTGCTCTCTTACATTCCGTAACGACTCCGGGCTAAAGTCACTCTCAGTCAATAGCCGGCCGGCGCTATCTGCCGCCTTATTACAATCTTCGGGAAGTATGGATATTCCAATCTTATTGCGTATCTCTATATCAAAAGGTACTACGTCTATTTCCTTATAATCCGGGTTCATCACCTTCATAGGCGTGTCAACAAATAGCGTTGGCTTAAGTGTTGTAAACGAATACTCATAAGCTATTCCTGACCAATCCGTAATCATAATATCTGCATCATATACCGTACTGTTTGAAGAAAAATCCGTCTGTAGCGTAAAATTCTCATACTTTGAGTATCTGCCCCTCAATTCCTTCAGTCTCTGCTCATTATGTCTGACATACTGCGGATGAGGTCTGACTATTACATCAAAATCTGAATTCAATAGTGAACTTAACAATCCGTCTATACACGAATCCATAATATTATCAGGCTGCCATGACGGCCCTATGAGCACAGTAGGCTTATCGTGCATTTCTGTTGTTTTATCTGCTTCCTCATATGCCTTGATCATATTATCAATCAGACAATACCCATACTTTACGAGATTCTTCTCACTAAGTTCATACTTCTTCTCCTGGGCCCTAATCTCGTTATATACAAGTTCATTAGCAACAAATACCGTATCAAAATAGTCTATGGCATGTTTTCTTAACATCATATTCAGGCTGTTGATACCATGATCCATATATACATACTCGGTATCGTTCCTTACAAGTGAACGCTTTATCTGATATTTCTGCAAATCCGGCATCGTCATAACCACCATATCGGCATCCATTTTCATCATAAGTACAATAAGCTTGTTCTCTCCGATATAGTATGTCCTGAAATTCTCGGATGTCATAGCGAATACTTCGTCATTTATATCACTCGTGACATAATGAATGACTATGTCTGTCTTCCCTAATATGTACTCGATTACATCCTTAAAATATTTATAGAATCCGTTCTTCTCGGAATAAAAAACTACCTGCTTTGTTCCATATTTGAAGAACTTCTTATAATCCTGTTTTTCCTTATCCTTCTCTTCTTGCGACTGCTTACTCTTAACAGCGGATTGAGTGGCTATTACCTGATTTAATTCACTCCTGCTCTCTCGTAACGCCTCATAATTAATATGATTCTTGGGGTTTATGCAGACATTAAGTGCAAATAACTGAACAACCGCAAGAATATTACCTATGGTCCAATACAGAGCCACACCTGCTGTTACGAAGAATCCAAGATATAACGACAGGCCAACCGATATACCCATTGTAGTATACTGATTAGCCTTACTCTGCTCTGACTGAAGAACATTAACCTTGTTCTGTATATAACACATAACCCACGCCGATACCGCAGCTATTACCGGTACCAGAATATATCTACCCATCACCTTACTCGGGATAAGACTTAGATCAAACCCACAGAATACGCTGTCTGTTACATTAAAATGCTTAAGTCCTTCCACAACACCCATTAAGACTATAAGCTGAACAATTACAGGTACCAGGTCAAGCATCGGATGATACTTCTCCTTCTGATACAGCTTATAGTTCTCTTCGGATATCATGTCTTTATTACCGAAATATTTGGCCTTAATCCTGTTCATATCAGGATACATCTTGACCATCTTGATGGAATTGTACTGAACCATTACCGAAATCGGCAGAAGAATCACCTTACTTAGTAACGTAAATAAGACTATGGACAACCCATAGTCTGGTATTATCTTATAACAGTCTGCCAGTAATATCGCAAATGCCTTGCCAATAAATGCGATCACCGTGTCATTACCTCACTAATTATTTATTATTCTGCCTTATCTGCAGAATCGTCCTCAAAATGTATCTCAGCCTTAGCCTCGTCATTCTTGCCCTTCTTAAAGAAAGCAACTATCTTATGACGGAACACGGTAATAAGTGCTCCTATGGCAATAATCACTCCTGCTATAGCCTGAATCACATAAGTAACCGCTGACGGATCAATATAAGCTAGCATATCTGTATCCTCCTATTATTATCTATCGGTATTATTCATAATAGCCAAGATTATAGAACTTGCTATAACAATACTCATTCTGTGACATAAGAACCATGGCTATAGCGCCGCTTGTTCTTCCACATAACAGACACATACTCTTTGATAACATCCAGATGCTGGCAAGATATTCTCTGCCGCCCAGATATACTCCATTCTCTCTGGGCGCGTGCTTCTGACAGATATATCCGCCATTGTAATCAACCATTTCTCTTTTGTTGGTCATTACCATATCACCAAATTCTTCTTTAAATCTACCCAGAATGCTCTTATCTTCTGTTGCGAGAAAGATTCCGTCACATTGATATTTCTCTATCAAATCTTTAGAATCTGTTATCAGTTCTTCTACGGTCGGCATAATAGGATGATTATGCGGCCTTAATGCCGGATAATCGGTTCCACGAGCCAACACTCCAAGAATTCTGGTTCTTCCGCATAACAGCTGATTGTATTCTGCCTGCATATCTTCTATAATATTTTGTTTAATATGCACATAGCCATCCGCAATCTTCTTCCAGTAATCCAGACGACCATTCTTATTTAAGAAACACTCCATGGATTCGTCAGGACGATTCTCCGTGAATTTAAGTGATGACAAAATAATGCTCTTACCTTTGTATGCCTCATTAATACCGTATCCCATGGGCTGTTCAAAATAATATTCCCAAGAATTATCTTTGCCACGCTTGGATTTTTCAAGATAATTGTTCCGATATATTGACATATCAACAACTGGAACATATCCCTTCTCAAGTGCATAATTAATCCAACCAACGGTTGTAATATATAAAGAGAATAATCCTGCCTCTATTCCGTCACGCCTGATTATAAAGAAAGTCTTATCAGGATATTCACATCCACCGGTAATAGCAACTTCTTCTTCAATTCTACCCTTTAAAGCTAAGTCTATAAACGACTTCTTCTGAGCGGCGTTTAAGAACTTCAAAGTCTTAAGATAACCTATTTTCTTATTTATTCTCTCGTATCTAAGCCTTACTCTACCAAACATACAGCAATCACTCTTTACTATGTTTTGACTCAAACATTTTTATTATACAACAAATCATCGAATATTGCAGAAATATATGTTATTCCTCTATCTCCCGCAATCTTCTCTCCATTGCATCCATTGAGTCAAATTGCCCCATGTCAAGCCAGGAATTATCACTTATAGGATATACTCCAATCTTTAATCCTGCGGTTCTCATCCTGTCCAGGATATCCGGCATACCTATTCTCTCGTTCTCTCCAATATAGTCAAATACCTCTTTATCCAATATATAATATCCCGTATTGGTAAAGAAAGACATCTTGGGCTTCTCCTCAAAGGACTCTATGTCGCCTCCTTCGGAGAAATGTACTACACCATACGGAATCTCAAATGACTTAAGCGAACATACCATCGTGGCTTTATTACCGTTTTCTTTATGATGGTGGACTATCTCCGCAATGTCCGCAAGAATCAATATATCACAATTGGTCAATATAAATGTCTCACTAATATAATCTTTAACTAAGCTTAATCCGCCTCCAGTGCCAAGTGGTTCATCTTCATCATAGAAGTGTATATCATAACCATCTTCAATCTCATTGAAGTATGATTTAATCATATTCTTCTTGTAGTTAACTACCATATTGAAATCCATGCATCCCATTTCAGCAAAGGATTTTATAATTCTTTCTGATATAGGTACATCATCTATAGGAATCAATGGTTTAGGCAGCACTTTCGTATACGGATATAAGCGTGTACCCTTTCCGCCGGCCATAATTACAACCGGAATAGAGACAGTTGCTCTTTTTCTGCTCTCTTTAACATCTCTTACGTAGAGACCTGTTATTCTCTTATCCGAATCAATCACCGGAATAGCATCAAGTCTGCGCTTATCAAACGCTTCAAGTGCGGCCTCTTTATCACCTTCAAGTACTGTAAATGGATCTATTCTTCCGAAGTCAACCGCTTTGGCTGACAGTTGAATTCCCTTAAGTATTGCTCTTCTGATATCACCATCTGTCAGCGAGGCAATAACTCTGTCCTCATCATCCACGACAAACAGTATTTTATATTCTGCTTCATCCAATTTGCCTAATGCAGAAATAATTGAAGTATCTTTCGTTATACAATTGTCTTTGTAATCCGTCATACTAATCATATATCTATATCAACCTCTCCCAATTACCGATTATTTCAGATACAGAATACTTAGTCCTTACTTCTATAGCCTTATCTGAATATCTCTTTGCTACATTTATATCCATCACTCGCTTAAGTGCTTCTACCAATTCATTCTTATCACCGACGCCAAATAGTATTCCGTTATTACCACTGTCTATAAGCATCCTGCTGCCACCTACCGGACAATCCGTGGCTATAACCACCATTCCCATCGCCATGGCTTCTACTATTGAATTGGATATACCCTCAGAATCCGAAGAAGATACGAAGATTCTTGCCTGATTCATTTCCCCGCACAAATCATGGGAGAACCCTTTCATTATAATCGCTTCATTAAGTCCTAATTCACAGATATGTTGCCCAATATTCTTGCTTTCCTCACCCTCACCGTATATTAGGAGCTTATAATCCTTGTGATCCTTATAGAACTCGCTGAATGCATCTACAAGTAATCTAAGGTTCTTCTTCTTATTAATTCGTCCCGCAGATATAATATACTTACCTCGCTGTTCATAACCAGTAGGTTTAGGAAGATTCTCATCAACCGGATTCATGATTATTATTCCTCTCTTCCTGATTGCACCGGAGAATAACTCCATCGCCATATCGGTCTGGAATACCACATTGCTTGCACGATGGTATAACAGATTCCGAAGTACCTTCTCATATGATTTAATCGGTCTGTAATTGAGCCTGCCCGGATCGTTTCTCTCTGATACTATAAGCCTATTCTTAAGCCCAAGAAGCGCTACTGCCGTAAACATAGATGCAACCGAGCCCATTGCTATAACCGTTGCATCAGGATTGGCACGAAAGACTTCCCTCATCCGTCTGATTCTTTCTATTCTCCCTCTTGTATCTCCGCCGGTCGCACCTGATACGTTCTTAACAAGGATATTCTTATTAAGATCATATGCAACTTCGTTACCGGCTATCATAACTATTGTGACATCTGTAGCATGCGAAGCCCAGTAATTAGCCAATACTGATATAACCCTCTCAGTTCCTCCGCCGGTCATGGATATTGTCACAAATATAATACTTCTATTGGAATTATCTATATTATTCTTACTTAGTGCCATACTCACTCATTGATTCCATTAATGTTACATATTGCAGCAGCCTGTCGGATTTATCGTATATCTCCGCTCTTTTTCTGCAGGCTTCTCTTGATATCGAACGACCGATAGTTTTTACTATTGCTTCTTTAAGCTCATCCACATTATTCTTATCTACAATCATGCCGCAACTCTCATCTATTATCTCCGGGCTACCGCCGGTATTATACGTTATAACCGGTGTTCCGCATGCCAAAGCTTCTATATTGGTAGTTGGAAAGTTGTCCTCTAATGTGGGATTAACAAATACATCCGCAAGATTATACCAACATACCAATTCACCTATCGATTCAGTATGTTTAATACCAATTATCCTGTCTTTATAACTGCTCTCTATAAGTCTAACCACTCTTCGGGGAACGCCGATGAGCACAATAACATATTCATCCGAGAGAATATTCGCTAATTGATAGAATTCTCTCAATCCTTTTCTGTCTTCCCATACATTAGCAACTCCAAGGACTATATTTCTTCCCTCGGAAATATTATTCTTTCTTCTTAATCCTGATAAGTTCCCGTTGTCGCTACGAATTATTCTGAATCTGTCTAAATCAATTCCGTTATTTATTATTCGTACTTCATATTCTTTCAGGAAAGAATCTTTCACAAGATCGGAAATCCATTTACTCGGAGTAACGACAATAAGATTATTCACTCCTGTAAATGCTTTTCTTTTTTCATAATAGTTTTCTTTGCTATTGTCACAAAATAACGAATATGGATATTCTGTTCTGTATATAGGGCATTTATAACATCCGACCTTCCATTTGTCGCATCCGACATAATCAAAAAAGGCGCATTGTCCCGTGAATGACCAACAATCATGCAGCGTCCAAACTACAGATATGTCATTTACCTTAATGTATTCAAACAGCACTCCTATATGTATGTAGAATCCGTGCAAATTATGTATATGAATGATGTCGGGCCGTATCGTATCAAGCCATCTTAAGAATCTCTTGGTGACAAGTCTTGAACCAAATCCACTCTTTCCCCTTACAAAGTTCAGAAAAACATGGCATATAAAGTCTATTCTGTTACCGATTTTATATCCCTGTATGTCACTCGGATGAGTTCCTCTTCCATATGCAAACCAAACATCATGTCCTCTTTGTTTGGCAAGCCTTGCAACTTCTGCCGCAATTCTGCCGGTACTGCCCGTATCACATACAGTATTTAATTCAAGAATTCTCATAATATACCACCATGAGATATTATATCATTGTTCCGTATCCTGTACATATACACACCAACAATCATTACTTAAGACGGATATATATGACCTTTTATGGCAGATTATACTGTCTCCCAAATCATGATGTGAAATAATTGCTTCCGGTATTATCTCATACTCTTCAAGGCTCTTTAACGGGTTGGATTCATCCAAATTAACATGTTTTATCATAATTCCTTTATTAAGCATCTTCCATATTGGATACTCAGCCGGCGCCTCGCCTTCAATAAGTCCAACAGTACTTACTCCCATATTATTTATATATGTACATGCCTCTGTATATTCATCTATATCGCTGTTATACATTGTCAACGTGGATTTAACCGGGAATACAGGATGAAGCCTAACCAAATCTCTTAATTCATAACAAGTGTCCGTTATTATCATAAGCGCTAATAATATCACCAATACCTTTCTGACTTTGATTCTTTTGAGGAAATCAGATGTAAATATATACTGCATAACAATAGCCACGGATACAATAATCAGCGCAAAATAGCCTATCATGTACCTTGTTATAGAGCTCTCCCATCTTAGGAAAATGCATAAAAGCACAAAAGAAATGTATGTGGATATGATGTATCCTTTGTGATATGTCTTCTTGCTACATAGAAATACAATTAAAAATATCAAAGCTATGATATATATTGTGAAGTTTAGCCCAGCATCACAAGTATAACAAGGTAGTGACGGATATCTGAAAGCAATTCCACCTTCAGAGATTGAAGGATGATTCAAATCTACTCTCAACATATTGGCAATACCGTTTGCACAAGCCAAAATCGTGCCTTCATTGGTTACCGGCCCCAATTTAAAGACAAAATTGTATATTATATTCTTAAACATATTTACCAACGCATATTTCGGACTTAACGTTCCTATAAGCTGGTATTTCCCCACGTTATCTGCGGATATCTTCCCTAACAACATATAATTCTGTATCATCTGGGGACAAATCAATAGAACTATAACAAGTGCTGCCAATATGCACTGCTTTATAAGCGATATTATCGATATCTTATTTCTGATGCAAACAACAAGGTACCAGAACAAAAAAACTACTATAGCAAAACAAACTGCCGGTTTGGTAAGATAACTTAATGCAATAGCGATAGCTATAATCGAAATACGCAAATATAAATCATTTCTCTTATCTTCAATCAAGCCATTCTGTGCATAACAACCCGACTGAATATCCTGTATAAGAGAGATTAGTTCAACTGCAAAAATAAGCAACCACACTGCCGCGCATTGATCATTCTGCGGTGTTATCGCCTCAGCAAACCCAATTGGTAATGTTATCCATAGTATTGCAGCCAATTCTCTTAATCGCCTGCTTACATTAAACATTCTGCACAGATGCATTATCAATCCAAGATTAATCACATATGCACCATATTGGATAATACACATGGCACTCTGCCACTTACCTGACAGAATATATGCAAATGTTGCCACATATCCTGCCAATATCGAGCTGAAATTCTGCCTGGTAACATGAGAAGCATAGTAGAATACAGATCTGTTCTGCACCCACTGACATATTCGCGGAGCATGGTAATCAACGGAGTCATAATTATATGGAACAGCAAAACACGCCACAAAACCGAGTCCTATGACAAATAAAACAATCGAACATGTTAAGAATTCATCAAAACGATTCTCTTTGATTTCTTGTATCCGATTTAAAATATCTTCATTAATTGCATGTAATAATCCTATACTGTTCCATGAATGGCTGTTAATCTTAATAATCCACAATACCATCAGCAAATCAGCACACAGATATAGTATTGCCAATGCCGGCCATGTAAGACACTTAAATGCAGAAAGAATAAGTGCCCATACATATATATGAAGCACCCATATTATTAATGCGCGCGTCAAAGCCTGATATATTCTATTCTCTCTTCGATAAAGGCAAGCTGCCGTCAGGATGAAATTCAATACCATTTGCTATTATCACCAATAGAATCATATTGCACAAAAGAGATATGTTAATGATAAATGTCGCCTCCATAAATGTAACCATTATTGCTCCAAGCATAATAATCGACACTATCGAGTCTCTGCTTCGCATCAAATACAGTAATTCATACAGAATTACAATAACAAAAACCACACCAACAACGGTACCGTAACAATATGTTATTGTAGAGAAACCGTTATCTACAAATTCGGCACTTCTGCTTGCCGGAAACATCTGCCATTGTTTAATATTGGCGTGTTCAGTAAGCATCTCCAATCGGCCGGTTAACATTTTATCAACTATCTTAACAAATTCTCTCTCACCTATATTGTACATTGAACCGTATATCGTTAACACAATTGATGCAACAAGCGATAATACAGCCAATATCTGCATTACCTGTCCATCACGTATTCTTGCGTTGTATCTTGTAAGAAACACACAGGCTATAACAAGTTGAGTTGCAATAACACCGGTCCTGGATATTGTAAGAACATATAATCCCAGATTAAGTGCCGACATTATAGTAAGCTCAATCCATCCGATATTCTTACGTTTGATAAGAATATATAAACAGGTCATATACCATAATACATCATGAAGATTATTTGCATGATTAAATCCAAGACAATACCGCGCTTCTTCCACACCTCTTCCATAATGTCGTATATCTACAATATCTCCGCACACGCCAAGTAACGCAAGAAGTATAATGATTGCCGTCCCAATCATTGTTCCATACAGAATAATTCGTAATATCTTATTACAATCTACATCCTTGGATGCTACAACAAGCACAATGGCCCTAATGACATATTCATCGCTACATGTGAAGTAAGATACAATTCCCAAAGCTCCAAACAACAGAATTATCGGAAGTTTTCTGTATTCATACCTGGTCATCAGAATCTTGATGCAGAACAGAATAAACGCCACGTGAGTCACTCTTCCTCTATACGGCAGGGTCCATGAAGCAAAGTGGTCTGTCATCATTACGATTAATTCCAATATCACTCCAAGTTCGAATAATAGAGTTGCGACCTTATCATTATTTATGATTTTGATGCTTTTCTTATCCATACTATATTCTTAACAACTACCGCTAGTCTTAATACAATAAACGTGACAGCAACAAGAAGTATATTATAAATCACACTTGAGCTGATTACTTTCTCAAGTACCCTCGCGCATATTGTTATAACCAATTGATTAATGCATACATATATCAATCCGTTTATCCCTATCTCCGATACTTCTTTAATACATTTCCGGAGAATAGAATCAGAGAATTTGTCGCAGATTAGCCTACACAGTCTCATTCCAATTATTATGGCCAACACCGCATTAATCCAGAATAAGGGTATGAAGTCATACTTAGCGGTTCGCATATTCACAGAATTATTATACATTATAAGAAATACATTTATTATACTAAGAATGATTAATACGATTATATTCGGATTCATAATTATTCTTGCATTGTTTCTATCTCTGTTATTCTTAAGTAAATAGCCTATATAATAGAATCCAAGCCCAACAAATGCCACATCTATAGCATATGGCAATCGAATCGACGTCGTTTTCGGAAGTAAGCAACCGGTCATCGATATTACCATCACAATAACAGACTGTACATATACGTTTGTAATGAATCTCACAATTATTGAATAGAGTATGATTACAAAAAACAGGGCTGTCAGAAACCATATTGCCCCTGCTATTGCAAGACCATCCGTATTAACCCAGAACAGATTGATCAACGGATCAATACTGTCTCCTATATACAATCTCCACATTATATATTGCACTATTCCAAATGCAAAATACGGAACCAACAGTTTCTTTGCCTGCTTAAATATCAATAATGATATCGAGACATCACTTTGCCTATGGCAGAAACCTGATAAGAAAAAAAACATAGGCATATGAAATGCATGTATATAATGATCAAACACTCCAAAAACTGCCCTACCTACTCCGTCAGACTCATACATGAACTTCATATGGCCCATAACCATAAGAATAACGCCTATTCCACGATATAAATCTATGTATTCTTCCCTCTTATTTCTGTTCAATACTCTTAACTCCCCTAACACTGTTTAGGTCATAATACACTTTGTATATTTGATTGCCATAAGAATCTTCTTCGCTTATGTCATTATAGTGATATATATATGTGAATCTGTTATTCCATTCTTCTGTTAACATCGGTAATTCAAGATCATAATTACCAGCACTCTTCTCTTCATCAACCATTTGTTGTCTCGCATCCAATTCACGGATTATTCGCATCAAATCCGCTCCGCATGCAAGATATTCTGTGGCTAGAAAGAGAGTCAATATTATTATCAGACTGTATTTTAACGTATTTAAGTATATATCATCAGTCGCAATAAATGATATAACCTGAGCACATGCAATAATCAAGAAGATTCCCGCACCAAAAAGTGCCCTGTCCATCGGAATTGTAGTTAATACCAGTACATACGATGTAATCATCGCTACACCTGTATATATGAAAACATATCTCATTTCATGCAACGATTTGCCCTTTAGAATAAGATACACGGATAAGATAATAATCACGCACAATAATATTCCAAAATTACGAATAACGGCATCATTTAGCTTAAGAATTCTTCCAAGTATAGCTAACAGACCCGTCTGTGTCTCTTCTTCAAGACGTTCCTCCATACGCACTTTATTTCCCGGAGCAGTAACCATTAGAATCAAACCAATTACCGAACCTATTATTCCTGTCGGAGCCCATGCTTTTAATCTAAGTTTTTTACCGATTCTCTTGCATCTTATCTGTTCTTCAATCAAGTAAAATATCACAAGTATTATTGCTCCCCCGGATGTATTCTCATTGCCCCATCCGGCCAATAATCCAAGAACAAACATGCCTATACAACATAAAACTGAAATAACTCTTGACTCTCCGATATCTGAGTCATGATTCTGCAATGGCTTTATTCTGTATATTGTTATGAATGCAAGAATTATAACTCCTGTCCAAAGATAATTACACGCTCCACTGACCCAGAGTATCGTTTGATCAAACGATACAATATAGAACCACATCAGCAATAATATGACTGCATACAAACATGAGTCAATTTTCTTTCTGCCCTCAACATTAAGATATATCAGCATAGACAATAACAAAAAAACAATACTGTTTATGACATTAAATACCCATTTGGGGAAACAGAAAGCTATTTTAAGCAATAAATGTCCAATATCCCTTCCCGACCACGTCATATGATCCTCTATCTGAGCTTTTATTAACTCAAAAAACGGCTTAGCTACACCAAGGTCATACCAAAGGTCATCAGACATATAGGGAGTAAGGAAATTATAGGCCAAAATCATTACAAAATTTACAAATATAATAAGGCCAAAAAAGACTGCCTCTTTATCTGATATTAACAGATTCTTTTTCTTCATATTGATTGCCCGTATCTTTCAGATTCGACTGATCCCATGCATATCCATTGCATACATATTCTCTCATCAATCCGCCATAAGTGTCGAAATTCAAATGAGTATTAAAAGGAACAGAACAATATAATCTGCCTCTTTTACTATCATCAGAATCCCCAAATATCTCTTCTCCGACTACATGCTTATCCAACAATTCAATATATGCATCCTGAAGATCATAGTAGGATACAGCCTTATCCGATACTGCAAAGGAATGATGTTCATTAAGACCCTTAACCAGTAATAGCGGATTCTGTCTGCCATTGCTGTATCCATGATCGGCCATGACTATCAGGATAGTATTATCGTACAGATTGCTTTCTTTAAGTTTACTAATAAGTTTGGCAGTAATCTTAAGAGAGGCTATACACTCTTCTTCATATGTTGTTTCCGTAGTTTCGGTTATGTCAGATGTGACGGTAAACGGCTCATGAGCTCCTTCAATATGTATGAGTTGGAACACTCCTCCATTCTTTGATGCGCTCAAATCATCTATTTTATTATAAAACTTTAAAACATTTCCCGTATAAGCCTCATAATCACCTATAACCTTGTTAAGATTACCCTTAATATTATCTGCATAGAAATAGAAATGGTTCTTAATTGGCTGAGGTGTATATCTGAATGCAACCATAGTATACATATAGTACATGAGTTCCGCCTTGTCACTTGCAACTCTTGCAAGAAGTCTGCTGTTACATATTCCCTGACCGGAATTACCCTGCGGCATTAACGAATCTGCATAAATGTCCTTCTCCCAATTATTCTCATTAAGCCAATTAATCAATTCAGATTCTTCATAAGCCTCATCCAGGAATTCTCCAAACAGTTTCTCATTCTTATATCCCTTTCCGGTAATTATCTGCGGTATAGACATATCAGTAGATGAATAACCCGTTACGGTATCCGGATAATAGGTGAAATCCATAAATTCTTCCTTGTATATTTCACCTTTATCACCGTCAATCAACTCCTTAAACGCACTAGAATCAAATGCATCCAATATAAGAATAATCATATTCCTATCAGAGGATAACGCTAATTCTTCCTCCGTGGTACATATATATTCTTTATCCTTAGATAATCCGCCTTTGGTCACAAGTAATACAGACAATGTAATAAACAAAACTGCAAGTATAAACAGACTTCCAATAGTGGAGATTTTTATGAATCTATCGTGCTGTATAAGACTGAACAGTCCGCATCCGAATATCAATATCGCAAATATGATTAGAAAGATAAAAAGTTGTGGTCTGAAAACGGACCAGTCAATTTCAGATCCGTTCCATGCCCCATAGTCGGTAGTATCCCAATTGCCTTGAAGATATAATGCAAGCGTACCGCCAAAGAAACATCCGACAATTAACCTATATATCTTATGTCCAAAAATAGAGATCCCAAACAGAATTATCGTTATAAATATAAAACTGCATACAAACAACAGGCAAGAAATGGCTGCCATATCCCAACCCGGAAAGAAAAAATAACCCTTGTTGCTAAGATATATTTCAAATGGTGCAAATATAAACAGCATAAATGAAAACAACAGGGTTATTGGTATTATATATTTAATTATTTTCCTCTTATCTTCACGCATAATTACTTATTGTTGTATCGATATGTCGGCACAATCTCCTGTATCAAAGGTCTTACATCTACATTCTCCACCCTGCTCTCTTCCTTAAGCGTCTTAAGCTGAGCAAAGAATTTCATCTCATCAATCTCTATCGGCTTGCCTATATGTATCATCTTATTAGCTGTATCCTGGAGCCCTTCTTCGTTCATAAGCAATTCTTCATACAACTTCTCACCCGGTCTTAATCCGGTAAACTCTATTTTAATATCCTCGTCAACCTTGTATCCTGATAATCTTATAAGATTCTTAGCAAGATCCAAAATCTTGACAGGCTCACCCATATCAAGGACAAAGATTTCTCCGCCCTCGGCATATGCTCCGGCCTGCAAGACTAATGATACTGCTTCAGGAATGGTCATAAAATATCTGATAATATCAGGATGCGTAACCGTAACCGGTCCACCTGCCGCAATCTGCTTCTTAAATAACGGGATTACGCTTCCGTTGCTTCCAAGTACATTACCGAATCTGACAGCTACAAATTCCGTATCATAATGTCTGTTAAAACTCTGTACTATCATCTCGCATATACGCTTGCTGGCGCCCATGATATTGGTTGGATTCACGGCCTTATCGGTACTTATCATCACAAACTTCTTGGTTCCGTAATATGCGGCCGCCTGTGCAGTCTTCCAGGTACCGAAAACATTATTCTTAATAGCCTCATTGGGGCTTGTCTCCATAAGAGGCACATGCTTATGTGCTGCAGCATGATATACGATATCAGGTCTGTACGTATCAAATATCATGTTCATGCGATTGGTATTGCGTACAGATGCAATTAGCACTAAAAGATCCAACTCCGGATACTTGTATAAAAGTTCCTGTTGAATCTCATAAGCACTGTTCTCATATATATCAAGTATTATAAGTTGTTTGGGATTATGACTTGCAATCTGACGACATAACTCACTTCCGATGGAACCTCCACCACCCGTAACCAATACAACCTTATCCTGTACATATCCAAGGATTGAATCCGTATCTACCTGAATGGGCTCTCTTCCAAGAAGATCCTCTACCTCGACATCTCGAAGTTTGCTTACACTGACTTCACCATTAACAAGCTGATATAATCCAGGAAGAGAACGGAGCTTACATTCTGTCTCTTTACATATCTCCAATATCTCTTTGATGGTCTGTCTTGAGGCAGAAGGCATTGCAATAAATATCTCATCAATACTGTGCGTATCAACACATTCAAGTATCTTATCTCTTCCGCCTTCTACTTTAACGCCTTGGATATAATTGCCCCATTTGTTACGGTCGTCATCAATTATGCACCCAACCGTCATAGTGGAGAAATTACTCGTTGCAATCTCTTTGATAATAGAATTGCCCGCATCGCCTGCGCCGATTACCATTACATTAACCGTATTCTTCCTATTCTGTTTCTTATGCTTAAGACTGCGGAAGAATCTGTATGAGAATCGACTCGAGAATATCAGTGTGATTAGGATAAAACAGTATAGGAAATAGTAGCTTGTAGGAACAGGCTTGGCCTCAACACGTACAATAAACAGGCCAACTCCGTCTAGTGCCGATGATATGATACAGGCGGCAATAAGATTCTGAAGTTCTGTCTCGCTGGCAAAAGCCCACAGGCTGTTGTATAGTTTAAACAAGTAGAATACAATAAGTGTCAACACTACGTTAACTGGCAGGAACCTTATTATTGTCTGCAGGAAATACTCCGGAATGCTCTCAAGCACAAACTCATAGCGCATTGCGATTGCCAAAAAGCTCGACAAAAGAACCGCAGCTATATCATATATAATCAAACTGGTTCTTCTATATAATAATTTTGAATTGAATACTCTCTTACTATTCTTCATTATTGCTTATTCTCTTTTTTCTGTATATCATTATATACTTTACCATAAGTACAATTTTCCTGCTACCCATCTGCATCCCATTTCTTCTACCACGATTAGCCAAAATACTATATAATTAATAAAAAATATATGTAATGTATGAGTCTCTCAAATTATGAAAAAAGCTTTTCTGACCACAATAATATATTTATCCATATTCATAAATCATATATTTGTATTCCTGGCATTCTATCCTGGAATCTGTTCGTATGATCTAAATGCGCAAATAGAGCAGTACACTATGCACGACTTCTGTACGAGTCATCCCCTCTTACATACCCTATATGTAGGAATCTTTCATAATCTTTTTGATTTTCCTAAATACGGGAACAACATCAATTTGGGATATGCGTTTGCATCTGTTATTCAATTGCTTATTGTTGCCGGTGCAATGACTTATTCAGTTATGTTTATTCACTCAATTACCGACAAAAAATGGGGACCGATATGTATGACCGTCTTCTACGCTCTCTTTCCGGTTAATTCTTTACTGGCCATTTCTCATACCAAGGATATCTTATTTGGTGTATTTGCTTTGGTCTTCTTTATTGATTCCATGCGTATTGTCTCAAACAGTATACCTGAATCTAAAATACTCTTCTATATACGCACATGCTTCAATATCCTGCTTATGTCTCTGATGCGCAATAATGCGATATATGCACTTATAGCGACAATTCTCATCATATCAATCTCTTATATATTTAATAAGGGGAATTATATAATATTACGCAAATATCTACTGATTCTGTTTATCTCTGTAATCTTCTCAGTATCTATCAGCAGATTATTGATAAATGTTACGGGTGCAACCCCCGGTTCTATCAAGGAAATGATGAGTGTTCCCGCTCAAATTATGGGACGTGTATATAATACAACGGCAAGTGATGCTGAGAAAGAATTAATAAGTTCGTATATTCCCAATACAGACGAATATAATTACTATCTTGCCGACCCTATGAAACACTATCTTCCGTTTGAGATATGGGAATCAAAATGTAAACACTTCCTTCTTGACAGCGCTATTATCTCTCTGCATCATCCTGTTATTGCGATTGAAGCCATATGGTTTAATATACAGGGATTTCTCGATCCTTTTCACCAACCATATTCATATGATCGGTATTATCTTGCATATGAGAATTACAGAGGAGACGCTGAACTTGACACTAAGTTGCCTTCTCTATGCAGTCTGTATCTTAAATTATTCTCATCAACCAAGAATTATTGCCATACCCCGTTAGTTATTCCGTTTAATGCGGGAATATATGTATGGATTTGTATATTGACATGTAGCCTACTGCTTTGCAGATCTCACAAATCTCTATCAGTCCCTTATTATTTCCCGATTCTCTATCTGCTTACACTGTTGTTGGGACCCGGAGCCATTATGCGATATGCGTATTTATATGTACTTTCTGCTCCTATAAGTATATATATGATATATACTTATGCTAATCCCAAACTGTCCCATAATACTCAGGTAACAAATCCATAGATTCTCTTACAGTATCGAAGAACATATCATGTGAAGTAGGAGAATGTTCTATTCTTAATTGTGGTGACTTATCTCCCGCTCTCTTAATAAAGAATATTGGATTGGTCTTATCTTCATCAATGCTTAACCCCGCCGCTTTAACTGAATTCCTCTGAGTATTATTTAGTCCGTGATCAGCCATAATAATCAGGGTCGTATCGTCATATAATCCGGCATCTTTCAAGGCTTCAATATAATCATATACTATCTTAAGACTGCCCTTCCATTGAGCCAACGGGGTTGAATTATAATCAAGTTCTGCATTCTCCGTGAGATAATACGGAGAGTGCGCACCGTAAAGATGATATATTCTTAATGCTCCTTCTATATCACCCTTACAGATTCCATACTCCCTAATCATATTATCAAATTCAGAATCTGTCCCGAACAAATAAACATTTGTGTCAGTTATCACATTGGTAATATCGTATTCTTCATACCGATATAAATGCTTAAATATATATGGAAGACTCTTATATCTCATGCATCGAGTAAATAATTCCAACGTCTTCTCCGGATCAAGTCTGCAATAACCGTCGGTTAAATAATTATCTATCAAGCCCTCACTAATCTGCTCAACATACTTATTTTCCGTAAGTATTCTTATATCATATCCCAAATCCTTGATATCACTAAGGAAATGTGTATTGGCATACCATTTGCTCTGATCTTTCTCTATCTCAGGTTTATCTATATCAGCTCCTGTAAGCAAATAAGGAAGACTTCCATCTGTTGCCGTATACCTGCTAGTCATATTGTCAAAATACGTAAAATCATGCAGGGGATTCAGATAATTCGGCTCTTCATCAATGACATACTGTAACATCTGTACATCATATGCGTCCAGAATAAACACAACCGTGTTATTCTCTTCAGATAAGTCTAAGACACCTTCTTCCGTAAGTTGCCTTGATGTAGAATTAATCCCATCTTCCTTGATGACAACAAATATACCCGTAATCAGTTGGATTGCAACCAGATATGCCGATAATCCAACAAGAAATCTATATCCTTTATCTTTCTTACAAACAAACACAAGTATTATGATTGCAACCAGCCATATAATAATATTGACTGTTATCTCCTCTTTATTCCAATTCTGTTCACCTCCGTCTACAAGATTCATCTTTCCATTAAGGAACAGAGATTGAACATAGCTGATTAAACTGTATATTAATACAGCGCCACCATAAATCCTACACACTTTATCTGATATCACATTAGGAAGTAATACTATTTCTGGTACAATAACTAACAATGCTCCCAGAAATAACACCGGAAGCACTGTGAGATATGAGAATACAAAATTCCCTTTATTATATAAAATTAGTTCTGTCGGACCGACAATTATGTATAGGAGTGCATATAAAATTAACGGAATAGTTACTTGAATAAATATATTACGAGCATGCTTAAGCTCAATCTTTTCCTCTTCATAATCAACACCATAGGGAAGATTTTGTAGTTTTCTGTATAAACAGTCAATAAGTGCTAAACAAGCGGAAACTCCCGCTATTGCCAGTACATGATACATATCAGGCCAGTTTACAAGAATAATATAGAGTGTTTCTACAAGAATCATTATTGCAGCAAAGCGCATCAACAACCACTCAAACTTATTACATAAATCCGTTCTCCTCTTACTAAATAGTAATCTTATCACGGTTAGAAAAATATATATCAGAAGAATAAGTAAAACAACCTTAACATAAGCACTTAAGCCCTTGCCACCAAAAGAGAAACTTAAATAATCACCTCCGTTACTTAGAACTGTTCTTGCAGATACTGTAACGCAGTAGTATATAACCGAATATACCACTGCCCATTTCACAGCCTTATTCTTAATTCTAAGTATCAGAGTATCGATTATTGATGAACATATACCTAATACTACAATTACACAATAAATCATTTCTTACTGCTCCATATATTTCCAAAGTAACTATCTTCCCATTCTGAATCTATACAATGCATAATGGTATCAAACAATTGATCATGTGACACTTCTTTATTATCAGTTCTCATCGTACTGCTTGTTTCTCCCTTACGCTTGATAAAGAAAATAGGATTGCTCTTTGTCTCATCACAAGAAACCCCTGCCTCCTTCAAAGCATCTGCCTGCCCCGGATTAATACCATGATCCGCTGTTATGATAATTGTTGTATTATCATATAAATCCATATCTTTAAGAGTATCTATGTAGTCATATACGAGTCTCATACATCCCTTAAACTGTGCCAGAGGTGTGCTGCCCGAATAATCTGTCGTGCCGTCTTCTCTCACATAATATGGAGCGTGTGCACCATACATATGATAGATGTTAAATGTTCCGTTGCATTTATTGACTGAAATGCCTTCTTCATTGAGCAAATCATCAATAATATCGTCTCTTCCAAACTTATATATATTTGTATCCGAAATTACACCGGACAAATCATAGAAGTCATATGCGTAAATTCTCTTGACGATATACGGCATATTTCTGTATCTGATGCATTTGGCAAAAGCGGCAATAGTTCTTTCGGTATCCAGAATGCAATAATTCTCTTTGGTATAATTGTCTATCGGATTAATCGGCTTAAACTTATCAACATACTTCTTCTCGGTAAGTACATTTATCCTATATCCGTAATCTGCAATTGTAGGGAGAAATATCGAATTGTTATACCAGACATATGTATCACTCTTGGTATTCGCATTAAGGCGCATAGTTTCACCCGTTAGGAAAAATGGCAGGCTAAAGTCTGTATAATAAAATCTGCTCGTCATATTATCATAATATGTGAAATCATTAAGCGGGCTTAGAAAGTCCGAATCATCTTCCAATACCATGGCAAGTTCCTGATTATCATATGCATCCAGGACAAACATAACAACATTATTATCCGCAGATAATTCTAATGCATTATCAGTAACAATCTGTTCTGTCTTGCTGTCCATGACATTTGTCGTGGCTATAGTATAAACAACAGCAGCTAATTGAACTATTATTACATACAACGACATCCACGTAATTATTTGACATCCCTTTTGTGTCTTTACCAATATAATTATCAAGACAAGAATAATTATCAGCCATATTACCGTATTTACCGTCAGCTGTATGCCATTCCACTCTTGCGTGCTTCCGTCCAGTTCGCCCATCTTTCCATTTAATATAAAATACTGAACATAGCCTGCCACATTATATATGGCAACTGTCGATGCCGTTACAAATGATATCTTTAAAGGAAGGGTGTTGTATATTAACACGGAAAATACTGCTGAGAAGACTAACGTCCCGACAATCAGATGAACCATCAAAGTTCTGTAATCATATATGAACTCACCATTGTTATATGCATATAATTCGGTTGGGCCTGAAATATAATGCTGAATACAAAAAGCCGTAAGCTGTATAATAATGTAGTATATTCCGCATTTGTGCCTGTCCTCAGTCTCCCATCTGTTCTTTATAAACCCTGTATATATTAATGACAGTGCAAGTGATACAGCTGCAATTATAACAACCATTCTCACACATGTATCTCCGACAAATACAATCCATAAGACCCACAAAGCTGCAAAAAAGCCTATCGCTCGCTTCCTTAACTCATCAAAGACGTTCTTTAATACAAATGACAGAAGAACGTTAATTCCATAGCAAATAACAAGAAGAACTGCTGCTTTTACATAGCCTTGAAGTCCCTTACCATAAAAAGAGTAACTAAGCTGTTCCGCTCCGTTACTCATAAGCATTCTTGCCAGACATGTGATGATGTAGTATTCGGTTGAATAAATAAGGCCCGTTGTGATAACATCTCTGTTCTTATTAAAGATATATTTATCCGCATAAACCGACAAAAAACCAACTGCAAATATCAGTCCGTAAATCTTAATGAATGTGTCCATATACCCTTCTTCCAATCAAATACATATTCTTTATAAACAAGTATATACCTATACTTTCAAGCAACTCAATAATCGGTATGATTGCGCTACAATAATCATAAACCTTCCAATCAGTTAAGAAGTTGCAGAACCATATTACGGCAATCACCATAAGAATACAAGTCAGGAATAGCCCCAGAGATATAACTAGTAACCATAAATCTGCTGATATTTCGAAACTCTCTCCTTGCGTCGTCTTATGATATATAAATGTCATTATACCTACAACAATACTTAATAAGAAGCCAACCATTGCAACCTTACATATAGTCTTGGCAGACATTCTATACATATCCGTAATACGACTAATTAATCCCACAGTATTATTGTATAACTTCATAGTCTGGGTATCAGTTGTTTCTGTGATATATTTATCCCCTGCATATTCTCTCATCAGAGCCATATTATCATCAGAACCCGTTGATTGCTTAACATCTGTCTCATTATGATCATATGAGATAAGCATCAGCATATTATCAACAAATCTGTCCTTGTAATATGTCTTAATCTCATCTACTGTATATCCTCTGGAAACATGTGATATATATATTCTATTATCTTCTCTTTCCAAGAAACCTTCAGCAAATGCCTGCTTAAGTTCGTTGTCTATATTTCGATAAAACTGTTCAGTACCTGCTGCATTTGTATTATATATTCCCTCTTCACTTGCAGCCTCTCTTATAGCCATTATTACAAAGTCACCATCTACGTTACCGTTTTGCTCTGATCTCGCATCATATACTTCCATAAGGGTATCCTCTATTGTTCCAAGTGTAGCGCTTGCACTACATGCTTTATGCAGTGCATCTCTTGTAACCCAAGATGTATCTTCGCTTGCATCTTTAATATGCAACAAGTCACTTATTACATCTGCAAATGCGGTACCGCTTCTATCCGTCTCGGCTCTCAGGGCATATTCTGTATAATTCTTCTCACTATACGCAAATCTGCTGCACATCAATACAAATAGAGGAATTATACACAGTAATATGCGCACGAGACTCTTATTAGCTTTATTTATGACAATACTTACTATACTTATCAACATCCCGACACATACAAAAAGAAGAAGCCACATTGAATCTTCTTTTAGAAACCAGAATATCGGCAGACATATTGATTCCAATATCGTCCACTTTATGAGATTGGATAGGCTTTCTTTGCTTGAAGCAAATATACCTACTGTTCCTGCTATGACCAGAAGCGATAACGAAACAATATATCCGCCTCTATATATCTTCTGAACATTCTCGGCATGAAACATTATCGGTGAGAATAACAGAAATACATATGTACATACAGTCCATATTTTATTATCTATAAGTTTATTTAGCGAAAGGACAAGAATTGCTACAGATACAACATACAGAAGAGCCAGTCCCAACCCGTAATCCAAGCCAAGAACTCTTCCAATCACCATCAAAACCGATGAACTCGCAACCTTTAGATATGTCGTGTGTGAATAATCACCAAGCCAGTTGTTATTATAAATACTGTCTGCATAATGTACAAGCAGATAATCATCGTATTTGGCATCTGCCTGTAACAGAAGCGGAATTGATGCACCTAGGTATATTCTCATATATGTGATACCGAGAATCGCAAAGACAACAAGGACTATTGCAATCTTGTGCAATAGCCCTTTTACTCTTATATTATGCTTACCAAGCGTTTCTCTTATACTAATCAAAATAAACTTCCTTATTATATCTTATTGATTAACTCGCTGTATAATTTGACTTGCAATATGCTCCGCAAGTATCCTATATCCTTCCGGATTAGGATGAACTCCGTCTGTTACATAATTGTGATTAATATCCGGATCATGTGAATTCATGAAGTTCTGGTTGTATAAGTCTATTACATCAAATCCATATGTTGGAACTATCTCATTAATAGCCTCTGCGAATGTATGCTGTTCAACCATATTACCCGGATCGGTTGCATATACACCATCATTAAGTATGGTACTCATGGGATTAATATATAATAATTTGACATACCTGTCAGTAGTATTATCCGTGAATTTCCATTTGATTCCCGAACACATCTCATCTAAATCGCCACAGAATGTCTCCCTATTCATTCTCTGATCATACTCAATGTGTCCAAATTGCCATTTATTCTCAAAGAGGCAATCATTGGTTCCTCCAAATATGATAATTATATCGCTGTCTTCCGGAATAGTACTCCATCTCTCTACCATTGGATAGTTAGAAGCACATCTGCTGACAACTGAACCTCCTATACCAAGATTGACAACCTCACAATTAAGTATTTCACTCAATTGTCTCGGATAATTATACATTTCCTGCTCTTCTTCATCAAGATTAGTTGCCGCTGTTATGCTGTCACCCATAATTGTTATCTTAACACCCGAGAAGTCAGTGTTGCTGTTCTCAATTACCTTCTTGTCAAATTCATTGATCATCATCGTTGTATCATATGATGTTTCTCTTGCAGCATGCCACTCAAGTGTGTTCTCCTCTGACAGTGCAGGATACGATGTATTCCAATTAATTTTGGATGTCTTACCGTCTATTATGTATGTACCATCAGGCTCTGCCTCTGTTATTTCTGTATTCTCTTCCTCTGCAGAAGCAATCAGCTCCTGATACAGATTCTCAGCCTCTTCTTTGTACTTCTCAACATCAATCTTTACGCCACTCTCTTCTTCCTCAAGCTCTTCTTCAACGGTTGATTCTTCTACAGATTCTTCCTCGGGCTGAAGCTTGGATGTATCCTCTATTACTCTCTCCTTAATCAAAACTCCTGACAACGTGAGTAATACACCAAGAATAAAGCACATTATTCTTATAACATTTTCTTTAACTCTGCTTGTATTATTGCTCATCTAAACCTCCTCCCCGGCTCACATATTACGTCCGGACTATGAGTGAATTGCCTACTTAAAATACAAATGTTTTCTCACTCAAGGATTAATTCTATCAATCAAATTTGTAAAACTATCTATACGAAAACTTAAGATTTTCTTATTATTCTATTCTGATTTGTTCCTAAATATCATCGGTATTACAGCTATAAAAACAACCAAACCATACGGATTGCAAGGATGGAATATCCATTCCACCATACCTGCAACCATAAACCCCATGGTAATTACGGGAACTAAGAGCATGTAGTCTGCTAAGTCAGCCTTTTTGCTTCTGTATGCGCCAATAATTAAAGTATACAGTAAAAATAACGAAATATATATACCCACAATCCAACCGTGGTCATAGATTGCCTGTAAATATATATTGTGGGCATGGCTGGCTTCACTACCGTCTGCAAGTATTGCCCCCATCTCATTATGACCCGACAGATTGGACTGTTCTATATAACTTCTGAATATATCAAACCTTCCATTAGATGCATCTGATTCTTCTTCACTCTCCTCAATATATGGCGTCTCCTCATCTGCACTTACAAGTAAAATGTGACGTGATTCAGGCAAAATCGCAGAGTCTGCCGAAGCTGCCGAATCTCCGATATTAAGTACCTTACTGCCAAATACATCGATAAACCTCTCAACAGTCATATAATTCTCATTGTCAGGCTCTGTCCCCTTATATATGGTCACAATACAAGGTTCATAAGCATATATCTCCGGATTATCTGCTAATGCCGGTATGGTTCTTGTCAATGTGAATGTAACCGGAAACAATACCGCTACAGATAGAATCATTGTACATGTATAAATCAATATATCCTTAACACGTCGTCCCTTATTCGACCATACAATAACGGTATAAACAAGATCAACCATAACAGCAAATATAACCGTTGCATATCCTGTTCTGGAAAGAGTCATAAATTCATATGCACCTGCCATACCAAATAGTACCAAATCCGGGATAAGCTTTCGAATATCATCCACTCTCTTATACCTGATAAACAATCTGACCGTTGCAGCAAGTATAACCATTGCAAGATGTGTCGCTGTCATAGTAACGGTGAAGTATATCATATTGTAACGATGATATATATATCCGTAGTAAGGTCTGTGCATCAGACTGAATACTACCATGAACAAGAAATTAAGCAGTATTCCATCACAAAGCAATTCCAAGAATCTGCATGCATCTTCTGTGTATAGCAAACGAATCACTAGTATGACGCTCATTACCGCCAGATATCCCGGCCACCATCTGGTATTGGCTTTAATCACAAGCAGCATTATGAATATGAAGTACGGAATTGCATATGGCAGATACAGCCTGTTTATTGATTTCTTCTGTCTTATTGCGCTAATTATCATACGAAGCATACAAATTAAGACAAATCCACCGGCATATACAATCCATCCGTTAAGTCTATACAAGAGTTCTTCTTCCGGTACTCCGACATATGGCTTAGCATACAGATAACATATCGGTATACCGATTATGAGCCAAATCCCACTGAAGATATTTAGAATCTCTCTCCAACTATATGTTGTGATAATCATTATCAGGAACCATATAATGATTCTTCTTGCCGAATAAGCGTGCACTATGTCAAACAGACCATTCATGTATTCGAAACAATGCCAAATAACCATAGCAATTGATACAACGGTTAATAGTTTTTGCAATGAATCAATCAATTTCGCAATATCTATAACATCATATTTCTTGTTGACAGGCTCTCTCTTATAATTCACATAATAGAGCGAAATAGCCGATATAATCAGAATTCCGATATAGAAAAATGCGACATCCAACGGACTGTTAGTAAACGTCTTCGCAGGAAAAACAGTATATAGCATATAAACCGTAAATACAGCTATAACCGGATTGAATATATATTGCATTATTCTCTGTACTCTGACTTCTCCACTTAAGTGCAGCTTACTACCAGCAAATACCAATAAACATGAAATAATAGCGATTAAAACATCTATTAAAACAATCTGCCAGGTATTAAATCCAACAGAATATTTCATTCTTGTCATGATATTGTGCTCCGCATCTTCACCACCATCATAATTTGCCGTCATCAGCGATGTATTTGATGAAGCCAAATGGTCTTCAAGTCCAACTCTCACCGCATTATCCACACCATAAATATAATATATATATGGAAGACCACGTTCTAGTTTAAGCCTTGTATTGATACGAACATATCCCGGATATGAAGCATTACCAGGAGCAATGAATTCCTTGTGATATATGCGGTTAAACTCTCCGTCATATATAGCAAAATCAAGTCTCTCTCCGGCCACATTATTTCTGATATATACATCTATCCAGTCAAGTTTGTCACCCTCTGACGCAAATACCTGCGCGACCATATGGTCGGCCACAGATTCATTAGAATCCGTTATCACAACGGTTGTGCTTGCTGTCTTATATGTCCTGTGTATAACACCAAACGGCCATACTCCCATAGTAAGAAGTACGGCTATAAACGCGATTAAATATATTATTATCTTACTTTTCCTAACCATTCTGTTCATAATTTATTCACTCATATTCACATATGATAATACCATACTATCTCCATTTAAATCTATCTTATACATCTGTTGTCTGCTCAGTTCCGGACCATCCGAGAATAGTTCACCATATGCCGATACAAACTCATCATCAATATAATACAAATAGATATAATCAAAATTTCTCATATACTGAACTACTTTATAGTAATCAGATTGTTTCGGAGAAACGTAGAAATCTGATATCAATCTTCCATCTGCAAGAAATCTGACAATGTTGGTTCCTGAATCATTTCCAATTGTATCCACAAAGTATATACGTGATCCCGGTGTGGTAAACCTGTTAATTCGCTCAGCGTCGCTTTCAAACAATCCTTCGCTACCTGTTGTGAATATTCCCGGAATAAATTCGTATTTTAACCCCGAAATACCTATAATAAACATACAAACAATAATTGTTACACCAAACACTAAAAGCCCACAACGATTCGAAAGGTTCACTATTATACCTTCTGAATTATCTATGTCATTACTTTTTGTGACTGATGTGATACTGAGCAATACAATAAAAGCATTCAATCCCCATATACCAAGCATTGTGTTCATATATCGTGTAAAACAAGCTAATGCTTGCATCTCTTTTTCGCTAAATCCAAATAAATAGAGAACCTGCATAATAACAGCATACCCAACAACCGTTAACGGCATGGCAAATATCATAGCCAACATAGATTCTACATCAACGGCCCGCCCCAAGTTAGAATTATTGTTCGAAAAACCGTTATTTTGGGGGGCTCTTTTTTTCAAATATACATATGTAAACAACATAATCAATAGCATAAACAATGCCAAGAGTATGTATCCCGTTCCAGGAATCCATGTCAATTTCCACGTAAACAAAGCGCGTAAGTAATCTCTTATACATTGATATTGGGTTGCCTTTCCTCTTCCCTGTATTACATCCATAATCCAAGATAGTGAGAATTTAGAGGAATCAAATTGACCTGTTGTGGTATGCACCTTACTCACACGGTTCCATATAACCCAAGGTATAAATGCAGAAGTAATTCCGACGAAAAACAAATCATAGATTCTTTTACCTTTATTTATCTTTTCTTTTAAGTAGCTTTGCTCCCTAGTGCACAGTGCAAGACGCGCCTCAATATATCTGATTACAAGAATTAGTAAACTTATAGAAGCAAATAGTATACCTATCTGTTTAACCAATACAAGAGATGACATCGATAATGCGTAAGACAATAAATCATATCTCTGCTCATCTGTCCAGAACAATACACATGTGATAGTATAAACAGCCAATATGACCATTGTTCCCTCAGCATATATGGTTCTATACATAGATCCATCAGCCAACATGGGCACTGCAGCAAGAAGTATTACCATCATACTTATCGTTATTGAAGTACCTAGAACTTTAGTGCCTTTTACATTCCGCAGATCAATAGCTCTAGACACGGAAGACAATAAAACCGATAAACACAAAGTTAGTTTTGCATTATAAAGACTACTTTCCTTAAATGTGCCAATCAGCTTACACCACACATACTGCCAAAGTTGAGTGAACGGTGGATATTCACGATGTGCAACAAGTACAGACTCTTTCACATAATAGTATCTATTTAGTCTGTACATTTCTTTAGTCATCATTCCCCAGTGAGAATACTCGTCCCATCTGTCAAAACATTTACCGGCATTAAGGGCAAAAAGAAAAATATAAATAACCAGAAAGGCAAGAAAAAACGCATTAAAGAAAAGATATGAGATACCATATTTATTCTGCCTAACCTTTATTAATGCAATCGGAATAGAAGTAACAGATATTATTACGGAGATTGCAAGTCCGATTCTCAGATCAAGAAATCCAAATAAGAATACAATAAGAACAGAAGCGAGAATTCCTATCGGAAGAGCTCTATCAAAAGACATATTAAGACTTGCACTCACAAAAAGCGCAAGTCCTATAACAAACAATAATGGAATTGTGAATTGTAACGATATATCCAACATACTACAATGTTCTCTATCTGGTCTCTTGTTTTCTCAAATTCACTGGACTATACCTATAAACTTCACCGTGTAATCATTCAATGAATCAAAGTCCTTCTTATTGCAGTTATCCGTCATTCTGTCAATTAACTCTTTGTCAGACCACATTGTCCTAATCTTATTTGATAAATCCGATAGTTCACCAGATTTAAACAGAAGACCACAATCACTCGATAAGCCCACATTACCTGAAATAATCAATTCAGGAATTCCTCCTATATCCGCACCAAGGACAGGGGTTCCAAGACTGATTGATTCCATTACAGAGAAAGGACAGTTCTCATACCATTCGCTCGGGTATATGGAGAACTTAGCCTTAGATATAAGATTCTTAAGTTCATCTCCCGATTTGAATCCAACAAACTTTATATTGTCATGCTTATCAGCAAAAGAATTGATTTCTTTTTCTAATGGTCCACTTCCGGCAAATACAAACGATATATCCGGCAATCTCTTTGTTGCTTCCAAAAGAGTGCGTACGCCCTTCTCCTCCGCAAATCGTCCGAAATACAGAACATAGTTGTCGGGTGAATTATGCGAGAATGAAGACACAGATACTCTCTCCGTCTCAATAAAGTTATGCATCATAACAAGTTTTTCCTTAAGACGCGAGTTCTCTGCAAACTTATCATACAAGAATTGGCTCGGACATATGATGGTATCTACCATGGAATATGTTTTACGCCACTTATAATAATATCCCTCTACACTTCCAATAAGACTTCTTGCCTTGGAATTATGAATACAGTTATGCTTTGAACACTCTATAAAACGCCCGCCTTTACATCTGTCGCATATTTCACCGCTTATACCATTATGTCCCGGTATATATAGCATATGGTTGGGACAAATCCACTGATAATCATGGGCTGTAAATACAATCTTACAAGACTTGTCCCTTGTCTTATCCCACTTTCTTATCTCATATATTATGCTTGGAGTAATCTGGAAGTTGATGTTATTAAGATGTACTATATCAGGCTTAAAATCATCCAAGACCTGTCGAATCTTATGTCTTGCTTCCCTACTGTAGATAATTCGTAATGGAAGTGTAAATTTCCTAAATCTTCCAAGTGATGACTTACTCGTGATTTTTCCAAAAGTAGTATCCGAATCACCTGCATGAAAGTCCATATTTGAAGTATAAGCATTAACAGAATTGCCGACACATCTATCAGGATGGTCCATTCCGAAGTACTGTACCTCATGGCCCATCTCCTGTAACTGCCTTCCCAGCCCGAATATATATGTCTCAGATCCCCCGTTGGGGTATAAGAATTTATTGACTATAAGAAATCTCACAGATTCTCCTTATACCACTCAATAGCCAGCGCTATTCCCTTTGCAAAATCATAATCCGGATCATAACCAAGCTTCTCCTTGGCCTTGCTTATATCAGCATTGGAATGCTTGATATCACCCGGTCTGTCAGGCCCGAAATTAGGCTCCCTGTCTACATTAAGTGCCTTGCACAAATCATAGTATATGTCTAACAGATATTCTCTTCCGCCATATGCTATATTGTATGCTTCTCCAGCTGCCTCATGCGGTGCAAGGCATGCTTTAAGATTGGCCTCGATAACATTCTCGATATATGTAAAGTCTCTGGACTGCTTACCGTCACCATTAATTGTAGGTGTCTCACCGTCCAAGAGTTGCTTTATAAACTTAGGAATAACCGCAGCATATGCTCCGTTAGGATCCTGTCTGCGACCAAATACATTAAAATATCTGAGTCCGTAAGTATCCAGCCCGTAGAGTTTAAAGTAAAGCTTACCGTACTCCTCATCCACTCGCTTGGTAAGCGCATAAGGACTAAGCAGATTACCTTCCTGGCCTTCCTTCTTTGGTAATACAGGATGGTCACCATATACTGATGAGCTTGATGCATAGACGAATTTCTTAACACCTGTCTGTCTTGCTGCTTCCATCATATTAAGCATGCCCGCAATATTATTCTGGCAATAGAACAACGGCATCTCTATGCTTCTGGGAACGCTTCCCCATGCTGCCTGATTAAGTACGAAATCTACTCTGTCACATGCCTTCATGCAGGTATCAAGGTCTTTAATATCTCCTTCAATAAAAGTATAATTAGATCTGCCTGCAAGCAAATCAACATTCTCTCGCTTACCCGTGGACAAATCATCCAAACATCTGACGTTATAACCCAAATCAGTTATAGCCTCACAAAGATTAGAACCAATAAATCCGGCTCCGCCTGTTACTAAGAAAGTACTTCCCGAAGGAAATGATAAATCTTTGTATCCCATTGTTACTCCATTCCGAAGTGTTTATGCTCTAATAATGCTGCATTATGCGTACACTCTCACACTTCACCTATTTTATTATCAAATATAATCTCTGTATGCGTTAATAACTATATTTCTGTCGAAATTCTTCTCCACGTGAGCACGACCTGCTTTACCCATCGCTTCACGCTCTTCTTTAGTAAACGCCAGTACATTCTTAAGCGCCTCCACAAGAGATTCTGCCAACCTTGGTTGACATAATATTCCAGACTCCTCATTCACTGTCTCTCTGCATCCCGGAATATCTGTTGTTACTATCGGTCTGCCGCATGCCGCTGCCTCAAGGCACACATTCGACAATCCCTCATGATAAGAAGGATGGACTATAATATGACTCTTCTCGTAAATAGGATTCATATCGTCCACAAATCCAAGATAAGTCAGTTTTCCTTCCCTCACAAGCTTCTCTAACTTAGGCTCATAAATAGTCTTCGTCTCTTCTTCATAATTACCGGCAATAGTAAAATGAACCCCTTCTGCTCCCAAATCATCAATTGCCTGTAACAGTTCATCAATTCCCTTATCCTTCATTATTCTCATAACCGACAGAGCCTCAATTCCGTCCTCTTCAGAAGGATATGGTATATACGGATGCTCATTAAGATTAACTCCGGAACCGGGAAGTAATCTTACATCACCGCAGCCTGTTATTCCCTTCGACTTCATAAACTCCATGTTGGAAGAGTTCTGAAAGAAGATGCATTTTGCCTTAGATGTTGCCACACGGTACATAAGCAGAAGCACCTTACTTAATAAACCGCCATCAAGTATCGCTGTTCCGAGTCCCGTGACATTGGTTATATACGAAATCTTTAGGTTCTTGGCTGCAAACCCACCGTAGATATTCGGCTTAATTGTATATGTAAGTACTACATCCGGCGATACATCTTTGATTATTCTCTTGTAGGTAACAATAAGTGCTATATCCTTGGCCGGATTCATTCCGCGTCGATTAAAAGGTGTATGTATATATTTGCATCCTTCACCGATGAATGCTTTCACATATCTGTCATTATCCTCTTCAGGGAGTAACAAATATACCTCGTTATCCTCTTTAAGATTCTGTATGAGTTCCTTCCTGAATTCATACAATCCGCTTGCGGAATTGGATATAATCAGTATCTTCTTCAATCTACGCCTCTTATCTTAATTCTTAACTCTTAATCCGGATTACTTATCTTACGAATCATTATCTCATTATATTTCATCATGCAGATATCATCTTCATAATCACCGATGCTTACAGTATTAACTGTTCCGTTAAGATTGCTGATTATATATGCGGGAACATTAACTCCGCATGAGTATGCATGAGGATACCCGCCGCCGAATCTCGGATTAATCTCTGAGAAATAGTACTCTCCGTCCTTCTCAAATATATCTATATCTATTATGCCCTTAAATCCTACTTCTTCAGTAAATGTTGCTATCTTATCAAATAATTCCGGAATATGTACAGATACGGACTTATCCGTCTCTCCGGCACGCATCTTAATCTTCTTCTTAATAAATATGGTCGTACACTTGCCGCTTAACATATCCATATATACATCTGCGCCGTATTCCTGACCCGGCATGAACTCCTGTATCATAAGATCATCATACATAGAGAATAAGCCCCTAAGTTCTTCATCCGATGATACTTTATTGATATGCAGGCTCGCACTTCCGCACACAGGCTTAACAAATACAGGATAATCTATCTCTCCTGTCTCTTTTGCCCTGTTAAACTCCTCTATGGACATATAGCACTTCGCAGTCTTAAGATTATGTTTCTTAAATAACTGCGCCATATTGTATTTGTTAAAACATATCTCAACCAGATTATAATCTGAGATAATCGGTGTAACGCCGAGTTCTCTTAACTTATCCGCATTCTTAGCTATAAGGCTTAGTTCCGGATCAATTAGAGAAAGGACCGCATCAACATTCTCTTTACGACATATATCATATATCCTGTCCATGTAATTCGGTGCATCTATACGTGGAACCTTGCAGAATACATCTGCATCATATACGGCCGGTGCAAGATTACTGCAATCCGTAGCTATTACCTTGCCCGAGTCGCCAAGTTCTTTCTTAAAGAACTGCACAACTTTATTTCTTGTGCCGGCACTGAGAATCAATATATTCATAATCTGTTCTCCAAATCATCAAAAAACAGCGGGGTTCCGCCTGTATGAATAAAGAGAATATTCTTATCAGAGATATTATTCTTCTTAATATATTCTTTCATCCCATAGAATGCTTTACCCGTATATGTGGAATCAAGCGGCATTCCATAATCTCTAAGTGCTTCTCTTATTGTATCCGTAATCTCTGCATTGTCTGCTCCGTATCCGTCTGAAGTATAATCATCGATAAATACTGTCTTATCAT
Organism: uncultured Lachnospiraceae bacterium; assembly: GCA_902778165.1. Taxonomy (GTDB): domain Bacteria; phylum Bacillota; class Clostridia; order Lachnospirales; family Lachnospiraceae; genus Colinaster. Next base: position 225,278 of record CACYWQ010000001.1, on the reverse strand, counting down.
CGACATCTTGCACAGAGTATGGATACTTATTTGCATCCATATAACTAATAATGCTGTCAAGAATCACCTGTCGGCCACGTGGATTCTTACGTGCTATGCTTATTCCGACAATATGCCTCTCATCCTTATGAATCAACTGACCGCATACAAGTCCGGCCTGAGTAGTTCCCGTACCTGATGCAAAGAATATATAGTCAAATCTAATACCTGATAATGACTCATATTCGCATATCTCGTCATAGCATCTTACATACGCATCAGTTCCAATATTTCCGTGTCCGCCACCTTCTATAAAATACGGATTATGACCTTCTGCTCTTAATCTGTTTAGTTCTGTCTCAATAGTATCGTGAACTTCTTCTACCGGGACACATTTGTATTCCGCACCGAATATACGGGTCAACTTACTGTTGTATGTTGTGTCACTTACTTCATTGGGTGACACAATAAGGCACGGGATATCTCTTCCCGCACAAATATTGGCTATTACCCTGCAATGATTGGAATGACTCGTACCGTATGTAACCACATAGTCATACCCACCCTTATCATAATCTGCGAAGAACAACTCCGCCTTTCTTGCCTTATTTCCACCGAAAGAATACGGAATCATATCCTCTCTCTTCACATACAGGTTGGATATGCTCTTGTCATTAAGTATTATTATCGGAGTTCTGCTTACTCCTGTACTCATCAAAATCCTCCAAAGCATTAAGTTCAACGCCTTCGTGACTGAATACTACCTTAAATGTATCTGCGATTATCTTAATATCCGTGGCAAAAGATACATGGTCTACATACCATATATCATATCCAAACTTCTGCTCCCAAGATATTGCATTACGCCCGTGTACCTGTGCATAGCCAGTTAAGCCCGGTCGAACAGAATGCCTTCTGTTCTCTAATTCCGTATAATATGGAAGATATTTAACCAATAAGGGTCTCGGTCCTATTATGCTCATATCACCCTTAAGGATATTAAGCAGTTCCGGTAATTCATCAAGCGAAGTGGATCTTAATCTTCGTCCGAACTTAGGAAGTCTGTCTACATCAGGAAGAAGATTACCATCAATGTCCCTTGCATCCGTCATCGAACGGAACTTATATAACTTAAATATCTCACCGTTAAGCCCCGGTCTATTCTGCGTAAATAACACCGGTGAACCTAGCTTAACCCTTACAAGTATTGCCGTAATGATAATGACCGGTGACAGTATAATAAGCGCTGATAGTGAACATATAATATCCAGTAAACGTTTTATGTATTTTGCATATATGCCTTTATTTCTGTTTTTCATCGTGTCTATTATAAATCATACGGGCAAATAATACTATAATCGCACTATAAAAGAGTATGAAGCCGTATATCATATATCTTGATAAACACATAATCGTAAATGACGTTCCGAAGGCATTACCCATAAGCAACAGCAGTGCGATGAAAGCATAAGCTGCAAGATTCGCTTCTCTCTTAAAACTAACCGCCATAGCAAATACAAGATAAACCATGGCCAGCAGTGAGTATATGAACATGACAGGATGAATCACCGCTATACTTCTTACAACTCCGCGACAACCCATAATAAACCAATCTGCTAACCATTTGCCAAAGCATCTCGGCCACAATATCTTAATAAGTCTTCCGCTGTATTCTTCAGCCTTAAGATTATAATCAATATATTCCGGCATACCGCGTTCGTTCATTATATCCCTGAATCCCGCTTCAATGACGTCAAACTTAATCATATCATGCATATCTTCAAGGTATATTGCTCTGTCTGTTGCAGTATCGCCCGCATACTTATATGACCATTCATTCTCATCCATAACATCATAGAGTCTGTAGAATATCGTTCGCAGATCTTCATCCTCTATGAGTTCACCACTCTCCCTGTCAGTAACATAGAATATATTGGACAGCATTGTGACATTGGAATATACATTATCAACATATCTTCCGTTGAAGATAAAATTATATGTCTTGGTTACTGTTGTACGAAGAGGAAGCGAAACAATAAATATCAACATGATAATCACCAGCTTATAAGCTTTGGATTTCATATTTCCGGTCGCGGTTATTGCGGATACCATAGCGGCTATCGACCAAGCAATAAGAGTCACTATCATCTGACTTCTGGTAAGCGACAGAAGAAGTGAAATAATAAAACTGAATGCAATATGTCTTATAATAACAGCACCTTCGTCTGTCCTATCAACTAACAATTTGTGTAAACTGACAACAAATAACAGAAACAAGGGAACGGCCAAAGCTTCACTTAATATCCCGGTTGCCAGCATGACATGTGTTGCGGACATTAACGGCGTGATTATATACGGTGTAATAACTGTAAGGGTTAGTGCCAAGACAATTATCCACTTAATCAAAGACATCTTCTTAACTACAATGTACTTAAGGCAGACATTATCAAGTACATATGTAATAAATCTGAACGATGCATATACGGCAAGAGCACACTGTAGTATCCCGGCAAATATGAGTGAATGCTCACCTGCAATCATGCGTGTAATCCATAAGAATAGTGGATATACAGGTTCCCTGTGAACATGCATATCCATATATTGTTTGGAGTCATTATATAAGGGTACGCCACGAAGTATTAACATTCCGAAGAAAAATATAGATAAAAAGCAGAAGAGGCTTATATATAAGCTTCTTCTGCTTTTGTTATCTACCTTATTCTGCTGTGTATTGTTACTCATATTATTCACTTAAACAAACTCTTTACCGTATCAATGATAAGTTCCATATCCTCATCGGTATTCTTGATATCCGAAGGCAAACATAATCCATGTCTAAATATGTCAACACCCACACTTTTATCCCAGCCTTCTCCGTTATCTCCCTTGACCTTTGCCATATTAGGCTGTATACCCTTAGCCGTGAAGAAATCGCAGTCTGCATATACGGGCTGTAAGTGCATGGGCTTCCAGATAGGACGCGACTCAATGTTCTTAGCTTCAAGCGCATCCATTACATCATCAGGAGTAACCTTGCAGTCCTTATCGATCGTCATACATGTAAGCCAACAATTGGCATCACCGTCAGGATTAAGAGGGTTCACCTTAATCTGTGGGATATCCGTGAAAGCCTCAGCGTAGGTTCCATATATTTTCTTCTTAAGCGCCTTATGTTCCTCTAAGTGTTTAAGCTGTCCGCGCCCGATACCGGCAACGATATTGGACATCCTGTAATTGTTACCTATCTTACTGTGCTGGTAGTATCTGGCCTTATCTCTTGCCTGAGTGGATAAGAACACCGCAAGCTTCGTATATTCCTCATTCTGCGATACCATCATGCCTCCGCCCGAGGTCGTGATTATCTTATTACCGTTAAAAGAATAGATACCTACATCACCGAAGGTTCCGCACTGTCTGCCCTTATATGTTGAACTTAATGCTTCAGCAGCATCCTCTATAATAGGGGTATTATGCTCCTTGGCTATGGCGATTATCTCATCCATTTTCGCCGGTGTTCCATAAAGGTGTGCTATAACTATCGCCTTGGGATTCGGATATTTCTCATAAGCCTTCTTAAGCGCTTCAGGATCCATATTCCAGGTATCTCGCTCAGAGTCAATAAATACAAGTGTACCATTCTCATATGTAACCGGGTTACATGTGGCCGAGAACGTAAGATCCGATGAGAACACAATATCCCCTGCCTGAATCTTAAGGCACTTCATCGCCATATGCAAAGCTGCCGTGCCTGATGAAAGCGCAGCTGCATGCCCACATCCGGCATATTCACACATCTCTTTCTCGAATTCATTGACATTCGGCCCAAGAGGCGCCACCCAGTTAGTATCAAATGCTTCCTGTATGTATTTCTGCTCCTCACCATGCATGGTGGGAGATGATAGATATATACGTTTCATATCGTATCTGTCCTTCTTTCTGTCATTAGCCCGTTTGCTGCAAGGCTTCATATATTATAATCTATGCTTCTCCGCCATGCAAACAATTGCTCTTATTATCTGCAATCAGTTTCTTCGCATAAGAACACGTAGCATTAACTTCCATCTTATTGCGCTCCGCATACTCAAGAATAGTATATACCAGACGTTTGGCGATTCCCTTACCTTCATATGCAGGGTCTACACCGGTATGATAAATACTGATTACGCTGCCTTCGCTACTATAATCGCATTCTCCAATTTCTTTATCTCCATCATAGGCTACACTTCTTAAGTTAGTCTCATCCATCTTAACATCTATATCGTGTCTGTATGTGCAGCTAAGTGCACCTGAAGGGCAACTCTCTATTGCCTGCCATATGTTACTGTTCTTATCTTTCGTAACATCTATCCAAGGCTTCCTCATGGGATCAAATGTAAGCGGACTTGCTGTCACACACCTTCTTGAATGAAAACACTTCTCCGAGTTCCAAAACACCACTATATCATTATTCTCATATATTCTATGCATATTTCGCTCCTTATATGCTTCTTTTAAAGAACATTATACTATACATAATTGAATTGTTCTTTCAAAAATACATATTATGTGGTGCATTATGGGTCGGATTATGTATAATCATAATTAGAAGCAGCGAAAACTTGTATTATTGATGAATAGGAGGTTTCATATGGCAGTAATTAGTATTGGATCAGTAGAAGCATTTGATAAATTAATATCTGAGAGCGATAAGCCTGTATTGGTAGACTTCTGGGCAGAATGGTGCGGACCGTGTAAGATACTCTCACCCAGAGTTGACGAGGCTGCAGAAGAGATGGATGATGTTGCCGTAGCCAAAGTCAATGTAGATGATCAGCAGGATATTGCGGCAAGATTCAAGGTTATGCAGATTCCGACACTCTTACTCTTTAAGAACGGAGAAGTTGCAGACAAGTCGGTCGGTGCAATAACCAAAGACCAGATTAAGGACTTTGCAAGAAGCTAGTACTAATTCAACAATTGAGATGTCAAAAGGACTCGGAGCAAACCGAGTCCTTTCTCTATTCTTTATTCTTCTACAGTAAAAACCTCTTCGTTTGAACCAATCATAAGCAATGCACTAAATACAAAAAACATTGGCGTTGAACACACTATAGAGAAGTTAAAGGCAGTATAAACGATATATGAGATTATACACACAAAACTTATATCCGTTCGAGAACTTCTTACCTTTTCTCCACATAAATACGAGGCAATCAGAGAATATATGAATCCCAAATATGCTACAAGACCAACTATTCCCATATTTATCAAATAATCAAACATTTCACTATGTGCCGACGTAAGAGCAAGCCCTCTCAATTTCTCCGCAAATACAACTGATTCATCTGTATGTATCACTAGATAATCATTAAGTGCATACATATAGCAATTAGGGCCTACACCGATAAACCAACGCCACACCGGCAAGCTTCGAAACAGGTGTATAGATGTATTCCAAATATATCCCCGTCCATTTGCTATTTCCGGTATTTTGGATGCAAATAGTATTCCCCAAACATACAAGACAAATAAGCATCCCATGATTATAGCAACAACGTTTGCCTTAACAAAAAACTTAGTCTTATGAAACTTTTGAAATAACACGATTATAACTGATACCGTTATTGACAGAACAATTACCTTGGTTCCTGCAAGCGATAAAGCACAAATCACAACCGCAAGAAATATGCCATATATTAGCTTTACCGTAATCTTGGCACAATTAAGAAGCATATACAGCGCTATAGGCACTATAACTGACATATATTCACAATACCATCCGTAATTGCCAATCGTAGATACATACAAATGCGTCTTGGTATCAGCATCTACAGGGTATATGTGTAGCGGATCATAACCCAAACGATTGATGATTGTTAACACAGTCGGCATCACCGAAGAAAGTGCCAATAAGTGAAACACAATATCAGAACTCTGCATATTTCGTGATATAAAGAAAAACGACAATACCAGAATAACCAATGACAGTGTACCCATTCCAAATCCGGGGACTCCATATATTGATTCCTTTCTGTACCGGGATAAAACGGTTGATAAGCCTGCTGATAATACAAAAAGAGAAAGCATTATGTCAGTCGCACTCATTTTTTCCCATAGGCTCTTATGCGAACCATTCTCACTGTCTGAGCTATTTCTTAAATCTGCTATAAGTGAACCTGCTGTATACAATGCAAGTGACAGGCCACTTATAAGGTAGAATACCTCTATTTTGCACTGACTAATACCGTCATAGGTCCCCTTATTATATAGCGGAATTATCCAGAATATGGCCATAACATATATCCATGCGACTATATTCTTATACCTCTTTGGAATTAATAATCTGTTAATGATATCTTTCATACTCATATTAGAAAGTCTCACTCCACCTGATGGTGAAGTGAGACTCAATGCCAATCTTATTAACTATACTTGCAATTACTTCTTAATCAGCGCATACATAACGTTAGCTGAAGAAGCCTGATCAAGGTCAACTGTTATACAGTTGGGATTTGTACTCAGATTCGGATATACCTTGTAAAGTCCGCCATCGTATACAGCTATGATAGAATACTGTGCATTTGCCGACTTAAAGTTGGCAGGAATACCAATACTCATAAGACCCTTGGATCCGTCCGTCATCGGTGTATATATACCTTGCCACATCTTACCATAGGTTACATTGATGCAAGGACCAACTGTTGCACTAAGAGCAGTTGCCACATTATTAGCTACGCCTACCGCTGCAGAGCTCTTCTTCTTATCTGTGTCAGAAACCTTTACGAAAGAATTGCTATCTGCATTGGAATCAGCTGAAGGAGCAAGTGCAACACCTTGTACATCCTTTGCAGTAAAGAAACCTCCAACTGTCGATATGTTTCCTTCAACCGACCTATTTGCAGGTGCTGTTGCCTCTTCATAGAAAGCTTCAATTTGTTTTTCAATCTCCGCCTGTCTCTCCTCTGCAGATGTTGCTGCAACTGCTTCCGTAACAGGAACAAATGCCAGCGCACCTATTAAACCAGCTATAACCACATACTTAAGGTACTTTGTAATCTTCATCTCACTATATCCTCCTTCAAAATGCTTTTCTTTTACTTCTGTCTGATAATACGCAAAAACACTCTAGAAAAATATTACCACCCCCCCGAAGATATGTCAACCACTAGGTTTAGATGGGTTTGATGATGATTTGTACTAAATGTTGCATACGATATCTCATTGCTATTCTCATTTTTTATCCTTGAGGATTGGACAGATGTATAAAGGTGTGCACAACAACAATCCGAATAGATACCTGAACGAGAATGATAACGGAGCGGCAAGCATATAGGTGAGCCAAAGCCCCACAGCAGGCAGAAATGTGAGAACTGATATATTGTTGCTTGAAGTGCATTTATTATCTGAACGAACTGTCAATTTGGATTCATCGCTTTCATTCGTCGGATTATTGCCCTTATGCATATTTCCGGCAATTACGAATAATCCTAGCATTATCCATACAAGTGTGCCACCACTTATATACAATCTTGGACCAACAATGTCAGAAAGTGTCTTGCCGGTCCTCATATTGAAATAATCACTCATGAAATACTCCGCCTGTGAAGTATGCGCTGTGCAGATATAAGCGCTTGAACTTGACTTATATGCATCCCAGAATCCCATGGTGGAGATCAAATAGCCTCGAATTGCATATTTAGGGTTCTTGCAGGCAAGGCTTATATACGTCTTAAGGAAATCTCCTGTACGCGTACCAAAATACTCTTTATCAAAATCCTTTGAGAATTTAAGCGGATCGACAACCACGGGATTATACTGCAATATCCACGACTCAACAGGCATAATCGAAGTGATCTCTTCATACTCTGCATCCGTTATCTTAAGGCTTTCTCTGACCGCCTGATTCGTATCTTCTATCACAACATCAGCCATCGTATTCTCAACAGCAGCCGTTCCAATCATATACGCAGTCTGCTGAAGCGGGATTCCAAGACTCTCGGCAGGCGATGATTTCTTTATTCCGCAGAGGTTAAATACCGGTCCTTGGATTAATAGACTAACTGCTACTATTGTTATGTTAACTATAGTCAATTTCTTCCATAGATCTCGACCAATTCTTGAAAAAAGCATTATAGACGAAATTATCATAACAAACAGAACTACATACAGTCCGTTATTACGTCCGAATATAACCCATAGTATCGATAATATATATATAGTTACATCTTTAATACTAAACTGACTCTTGCTATAAAAGTTCTGACCTTTGCAATCCGCAGATTCATCTACTGAGGATATCTCGAGCAATCTCTCGCTCATGGCATACCACACCCATGTATATGCGAAGAAGGCCAATCCAAACCATGTCTCCTTCCAGAGACTTACTCCGTAATATGGGAATACGGGAACAAGGGCAACAATTGCTGTTAGGAGAATAATTATCCACCTGCGAACACCCCTGCCTCTAAGCCACGTAATAAAACTTGCTGCCATAGCTGCAAGTGCCATAGGTTGTAGAACCGTCATTAACTTAAGTCCGCCGTAATCACCCTGATTAACAACAGATCCGACTGCAAATATCAGCTTCCAGAAAAGAGCATACAACACTGTATTCTGGTTGCTCCATGTTGACTTGCCCAGCGCTATATCTATACTATCAAGCGTATCGTTATATATACCGCCCGGCCAGTAACTCATCATATATGGTATATAACAGATCATGATCACCGCAAAGACAATAAGCCAGCATACGACTTTATTATTCTTAATCTGTCCATCTTTCTGCCATACAAAGGGGTTTACCTTATCTATAGCCAACTTTATTATCTGTAGCAAGACATACATAATAATCGTCACAGATAAAAATATGAGAATGTCTGTCAATCTGAATGATGTCATATTGACCGTCAGAATATTACTCTCTGTCTTATCGCTGTACATTGTATGTCTGCTTAATACTGTCATCATTGCAAATGCCAAAGAATAAACCAGTTCCACTATATTCAGTTTTCTTATATCAATACTCTTCATATACTTAATTATTTGCACCTGACGCAGATATTATATAAGCCCTTCAAGATATTCCTTCCATTGTCTGCAGACTATGTCTGGATGTACTTTCTCAATTAACTTAGAAGCCTGTGTACCAAGCATCATTCTAAGCTCATCATCCGACATCAGATTATCAAGATCATCTGCCATTGTGGATACGTCAGTTACCTGCACAAGCAGTCCGTTAACTCCATCCTTGATAAGTTCTGCCGGTCCGCCACAGGGGCAATCCGTACTGATACATGCCATTCCCATGACCATGGCTTCAATAAGAGCATTTGGCATGCCTTCCTGTTTAGACGGTAGCACAAATATCGCTCTGCCTGCCATCACACTGGCCACATTATCCGTAACGCCGTGGAATATGATCCTGTCCGAGATATTGGTATAATTGCCGTTTTCATCGCGACTTCCGGGCTTATACTTACCTTCTGCGGCCAACTTCTTATCAAGACCTATGACATATTCCACAAGGTCCATCCTTCCTTCACCATCACCGTATATATGAAGTGTCCAGTCAGGATGCTTATCAGCCACCATGGTAAATGCATCCACAATCATCCTCTGATTCTTATTATCATCAATTCGTCCGACCGTGATTATCTCATGTCGTCTCTTGGCATACATAAGCGAGATAGCATCCTCGCTACCATCCGCAAGACTCTCGCCCTCTATTCCATACCAGTTCTTCTTGCCCTCAATTACATCTACAAACTTCTCATCTATTGCATTGGGCATCACGATACACTTATCCTGCAACATCGGTGGAAAGTATTCTTTGGCATCATTTGTAAGTACCACGATTCCTGCAGCCTTCCTAAACAATGCAAAAGATAGTCGTCTTACAATATCGCTTCCGAATTCTCTTGCAGGATCAGAACGGACACTTACTACGACAGGAATCTTAAGAGATCTTGCAGAAGCTAATGCCATAAGATTATTCTTACGTATGAAAGATACTATGATATTGGGACGTATCTCTTTCCAGATTCTGCGTAATTTACGGATTCTGGCATAGAGGTTATATACTCTTCCCTTCTCTTCTTCCGGAGAAATATCAGCTATTATTCGCGTAATACCATCACTTAACTCGTATTCATCTTCACCTTTTAGTTTAGTCACCATATAGGTATCAACACCCATGGAATTGAAATACTCGGCTAGATTACGGATAACATGCTCTGCTCCGCCCTTGCTTAAGTCTCCGATATAGAACGCTATTCGGTTAATCTTATCTGTATCTGATACCATTACTTTCTCTTATCTTTCGTTATTATTTTCGTGCTTATCATTACATCCGTTAATAAGCACAGAATACATCGGTGCAACAAACCAAAGTATGAGCACATATCTTACAAGTGTCGTGGGACCTAACAATACTGTCAGCCAGACAAATACAGCAGGAGCTAAAGGGATCAACATCCTAAGCTTCTTCCTGCCTCTACTGAATATCAGGCATATCACAAATGCACATACCCACCACATAAATCCCGGTGAGAACAACTGGCTTATCACGGGAATATTCTGTTGGAATCTGCGCAAACTGATATTCTCATAGAATCTCTCAAGGATAGGGAACTTGCTGTCTCTTACTCCCGGAGGTTCCGTCTCGAATCCGAAATACGAGCTATCCGTATATTGGAATGTATACATCTGATTACCCGCATACACATTATTGAGTGCATCCGGATACCAATATCCGTATGACGTACCAAACCACGCATTAAGATATATAAGAGGTTTCCTGCATCCTATGCTTCTCCATAACCTATAAAACGAACTACTGTCTCTTTCATATTCCGCATTATTAAATCCGCTCTTAAGCACATCGCTAATCCTAAATCTGTACGTAATCAGATAATCTTGTGGCAGATATTTATGAAGCGTCTCAATCTCTCTGTCATTGAATACATCCGCAGAATAAGTATAAGTTCTTGCTAATTGCTGTATAGGAACAGTCAGTATCTCCTGATGTTCCTCTGCCTTAGCCTGCGTGGCGATTGTAAGCACGTAGTTACCACCCATATACAGCACAACTGACAGCAACGTCAGTATAAACAACTTATATACTCTTCCTTCTGCAGTATGCGTAAGTCGTCTCCTTACGCTCGTCTCGGTTGTCTTACTCTCTGCAGATTTATTCTCTGTCTCAGTCACCTTGTTTTTCCCGTGGCAACGCACAAACTCACATATTATAATGACCGCCATTGCCACAACAAATGCATATATTCCGTTATTACGCATAAGCATCATAAGAACGGATGCTATGGTGAATATGACAGGATTGAATTCCTCGATCTTAAGCACATATATAAGCAGTTCCATAACGATCAATGTAAGGAATGCCGTAAAGAGCCCGTCCTTAGCCGTGCATACAGCATACATCGGAAATATCGGAAACAGTCCGTAGAATACCATGATACATACAAGATATATCTTCTTAAGCCCAAGTCCCTCAAGTTTCTTGATGCAATATGCAAATATACCGGACATCATTGCCATCTGAAGCAGCACATATAGTGCTATCCCCGTATTGGCGGTATATCCAATATACTCGGCTCCATGCACAATACCGCCCAGAAGAAGTACGTGCAGAAGCGGATGATGTGTAGTAAATGTTCTTGTTATTACTTCTATATATTCATCCTGTGCATCATATACAAATGCTCCCGGGTAAAGTGCAAGAAATGTCGGAATCCACATAAGGAATATGATTCCCCATATCTGCACGAAACTAAGCGGTTTGGTATCAGAACTACCGATATTCTTCCCAAACAAGCCCATTATCAACAATTCAATTCTGTTCCAAAGAACTGACACGATCGGAATCATATATATGCTTAACAGAAGGATCTGTACCCACATCATGATATTCCCAAGACGCACATTCTCTACAGCCTCAAGTCTGGCCCCGAAATGAAGAGATGTTGATAATAAGGTCGAGAATACTCCGGCCCATCTCTTATGGTACTTGGTATCTTCCGTGTACTCAGACCATATCCTTCTTAATAATCCTGCACTTAGAATAAATACAAAAAATGAGAATATACTGTTGGAATAACGTATATTCTCCGATGCGCTAAGTGCAGTGATTCCCTGCATTCCGCAGGTTCCTAACAAAGCCACGATATATGGGATATATGGCTTAGTTATCAATATATGCAATTTATCTTTGATATCGGCTCTATCTCTGCCGCTTCCGTCTCTGCCCATATCCTTGTTGTATTTGGTTACTTAACCTTATAGCTCATCATCACCATATCGACCATGCTTGCATCCGAACAGGTGACGTTATGTATGGTCTCATCTATGTCAAATCCGTTATTAACAAATATGTGAATTGATGCAAGATTATCGGATATCGCCCTGGCTCTTACCTTGGTTAACTTAAGACCATTAAGAGCATAGTCCATCGTAGCCTTAAGAATCTCTGCTCCTAGTCCTATTCCTCTTGCATCGGCTTCTCCGATGAATATTCCGTACTCTGCGGTCATATTCTCTCTGTCTATATCACGCAGATAACTGCTTCCCACAGGCCTATCATTATCTTTAAGGCATACTATAAACTGCTCGACCATACCGGTAGCGATCTTCTCTGCAAGCCATTTCTCATGTATTTGTCTCGTAAACTTCTCTCTAAAGAAGAAATGCTCCCTGACATCCTCACGGTTACGCCAATCAACGATAAGGTCCGTGTCATCTTCCGTTATCCTACGGATATATATTCTCTCTGATTCAGCAATTCGCTCATTCATCAGCCGTTGTCTCCCTGATGATGTACTGTGGTGCATTGTTCATGCCCATATACATACGTCCTATATATTCACCTGTAAGACCAAGCATAACAAGAATCGTTCCACCGATAAACATAAGCGCTGACATAAGTGAATCATAACCCATTGGAGCGATGCCCACGACGAAATGCTTGATTATCGTATATATGCCATATAAGAATCCAATCATGGCAAAGATACACCCGGTCCAAGTAGATACCCTAAGGGGGGTTACACTGAATGCAGTAAAACCGTTCATCCAAAGAGTCAGTAATTTGCCAAGGGTATATCCGCTCCTGCCGACTTCTCTCTCTCTATGATCCACATCCACATTGACTATTCTCTTAGTCGTACGAAGCACAAGACCCATCAAATACGGATAGCTCTTATCGTATCGTATCACTTCATCTATCACGAATCTCTTGGCCACAAAATAACTGCTGACTATGAGTTCCTTAGGCTTATTAAGCAAGAACTGCAACATCTTCTCATTGACATAGCTTCCGAAATTACGAAAGATTGAATGCTTCTTATGAGCATACTTGGCATAAACCACATCCGCACCTTCCTTAAGTGCAGCAAGCAACTTGCCTACTTCTGTTGCAGGTGTCTGCCCGTCATCATCAAGGCACACTACTATATCGCCGCTAATATGATGGAATCCCGCCATAAGCGCCGCATGCTGGCCGAAGTTCCTTGCAAGACTTATGCCTATGATATTATCAGCATTATCCGCAAGCGTCTTGATAACTCCGTATGTATCATCCGGAGAATCATCATTAACGAGTACTATCTCATATTCATATCTGTCTGCAATGCCCTTCATCGTATCCTGAATCTCGGCTACAACTCCCGGCAACGTCTTCTCACTTCTGTAACATGGAATTACAAATGAAATCTTCTGCATATGTTTATCCTACTCTTGATCCTTTACTATCCGTTATGGCCCGGACATTTCCATAAAGACTGCATTTATACTAAGTAATTGTATTTTATTTACCATTCTCGGTCAATGCCAAATACTTATCCCCTGTTATTATCTCTTCACTACTGCAGAAGCTTCTCTTATATGTATCAAGCGGGCTGTTACCCATCCATCCGCCAAGCAACTGCGTATTCTTCTTCATTAATCTCTTTACGCCAAACATCTTCTCTGTGAAATCCACGGTGGAATATGTATCGATGTAATAGTATGTATCAGGATTGGATGATGTGTGATCATATAGCGTAACAGCCTCTTTATTGATCTCTTCTCGTGCTTGTCCTGCTGCCATGAGCGCATCTGTTCTAAGCGGTATCACACTAAGACAGAGCATTGTTATCACAATCACACTTATGGCACCCATTGTATTAACAACACGTTTGGTCTGCATATCAGCATCTGTGCTGGCCTTATATGACAAAACCGCCCTCAGCAATATGCATAGCAATATGACTATCTCCGTAATATACAGAGGATGTGTGATACGGCTTAGCACACGCCCCTTAAGATATACAAATAGCCACGGAATTGTCCTTAATATAATAAATGAAGGAATCTTAATAATTGTGCTCTTTTCCTTGATCAGATATGAGACCGCTATTATCTCGATATACAGAATAAAGATTATCACATTAAACGGCTTGTGCTGCATCGACTCATCTATGAAGATGTTATCTTCCGGTGAAACACCCTGTTGCTTATGGTAATCGATATCCCAATCCTTTAAGTTATGGATATATTCCCAAACAGCCTCTCGGATTGTCTTACCATATGTGCTTCTTCCGGTTGCCCTTCCATCTTTTACACCGCCAACAATACGCTTAAGCATATCGGCATCAATGCTTTCATCCTCATAATAGTTATAATCAATCAGAAGTTCATATTGATTTCTTGTAATCCCTTCCTCTTCATAGAAAGTCAGATTCTCATCATAATCCGGTACTCCTGTAAAATCATAGAGTTCTGTCCTTACATCAAAGAACCTTCTGTACTCCTTCCACTCAGGTGAACTGTATGCCGCTCTGTCTATACCAAGACTGCATAATATAAGCAGACATATGCATAAAAAGACTCCAAGATATCCGCATATGACATAAGCATCTTGCTTGTGCGATTCCTCACTCCACTTAGCGATCGCAACTGCAGCAAGAATCGGACTTAACAGAAGCAGAAGTTCACTTCGTATATTAAATGCTATAACAACAAGAATTATCGAGGGTATATTCATTCTGACGAATGTCTTTAACTCAAATGCTGTTGCCCGATACTCGCACTTGCTATCTTTCTCTTCATCCGATACTCCTACAGCGTCTCCTGTATATAACATTACTGCAGCCGTGGCGGTAAGAATCCCTGCTACAACCGTGTACTGGATATTCACTAACTCCCACATCATAAGGCCGGCAAAAAGTATGATCAAGAACAGCATACAGATAACCTTGATCATGACAGTTCGCCCTGTATGCTCAGACTCTTTGAATGAATCGCTGTCTGAGTCTCCTGCATTTTCACATGAACATAAATCATATATGTCTATGTTCACCAAAACTCTGAATGTGATAAGAATGAAACTTACCATCATGCATATGATCTCGAATAAACCGAACCACGGAACTTTGTCATTTGTCCGGTACAAACCTGCGATCACCGCGCTTATCGGATACAACATCTGATTGTTGTGTGCATCCGGCCTGCCTGTATATATCCCGGCCAGAATATCTTTGATCATTACGTCATCATTTAAGTCATAATAAAAGTCAAAAAGCAACGCTAATGCTCCGTAGAGCACTATCGCTGCCGCTAAGGACAATATGATATTGGTCAGTCTTTTATTTCTCATTGATCTGCATTTGCCTTACAGGCTTATTTGTCATGATAAAACTAATCAATCTATGATATAAGTACCCCAGGATAAGCCCTATCAAATATACGATTATCCATTGATAGGGATTGTGTATATGAAGTGCTTCAGATTTAGCAACCGCTATCTCATATACAAGCATATGCACTAAGAATATCTCAAAACTTGCCTTACCAATCTCTTCTAATAATTTGGCAAGCAGCCTAAGCAGTGATATCTTATTAAACAGTTTCCCAATAACCCCCAAATCAATAGCAATACCAAGTGCGTATAATGTAATCGGATACCAGAACAAACCATAATGCCATTTATCCCATCTTTCCTGAACCATAACCATATAGTATAGTAATAATATGCCAATCGGAATCAGGATATTGGCTATAATTATGATTGCTTTCTCCGGAATCCTTACGGGTTCTGAATCTGCATCACAATACCTTGCAAGGAATATACCCAGAATAAATATTGGCAATCTGCACATTGCAATCAACAACTGTCCGTGCATAAATGAAAAACTTATCACATAAGCAATTGCAATAAGACCTGCCGATACAACAATTGGTCTCTTGGTCTTCATTATTATTCCGCAGAGATACGGTGCCAATATATAGAACAATACAATTGCATCTACATACCAGTTAAACTGATTGGCATCTCCGTTCCACCATCCCGTCATGGTAAGATTACCGCATATCTCAACAAAATACATTCTCTGCTGCAAGCATCTCCAAGCCATGTATATGATAATAAATGGAAGATATGAAGGTAATAATCTTCTGAGTCTTCTTCCTAAGAATCTGACTACATTTGAATCCCTCTTAAGAGAATAATAGCACCCGTATCCTGACAGTAAGATGAATATATCTACACCGCTGTAACCCAAATCCTCAAAGAAGGTCGGTGTCACAATCCGAGTATAACTACCCACATGGAACAACATTATCCACAGAATGGATAATCCCATTATGAAATCTCTCTTCTTGGATAAAATGTTAAGCCCCATAAAACCTATCTCTTGTTATAGAATTCAATAACCTTGTCACATATATAATCAGTCTGTTCTGCAGCAAGCTTATAGTACATCGGCAATCTGACAAGTCTGTCAGATTCTTTAGTTGTATACTCATCAGTTCCGTTAAATCTGCCATACTTAATTCCTGCAGGAGCGGAATGAAGCGGCACATAATGGAACACAGCCAGAATGTCATTGCTCCTAAGGAATGATATAAGTTCTGTTCTCTCTGCAAGGTCTTTAACTTTAATGTAAAACATATGGGCATTATGGGCGCAATACTCCGGAATATAAGGAAGCTCTATGCGGCCAATCGCTGCTAGCTTGCTTAATCTGTCTCTATACTGTTCCCATCTGTCCATTCTGGCCTTAGTTATCTCATCCGCAAGTTCCAGTTGCGCCCACAGATATGCTGCATTCATATCACTTGGCAGATATGATGAACCATAGTTCTGCCATCTGTATTTATCTACCTGGCCTCTGAAGAACTTGCTTCTGTCCGTTCCTTTCTCACGGAATATCTCAGCATTCTCAACATACTTCTCGTTCTGAATAAGGATTGCTCCACCTTCACCCATAGAGAAGTTCTTGGTCTCATGGAATGAGAAACAGCCGAAATCTCCTATTGCGCCGAGTGCCTTACCCTTATATGTAGACATTATTCCTTGTGCGGCATCTTCTATAACAAGAAGATTATGTCTCTTGGCTATGTCCATGATAACATCCATCTCACAACCAACGCCTGCATAATGAACAGGAACAATTGCTCTGGTCTTATCCGTTATCGCATCCTCTATCTTAGTCTCATCAATATTCATGGTGTCGGGCCTGACATCTACAAATACGGCTGTTGCTCCGCGGAGCACAAATGCATCGGCAGTCGATACAAACGTATATGAGGGCATAATAACTTCATCACCGGGCTTAATATCAGCAAGTAATGCCGCAAGCTCCGTTGCATGAGTGCATGATGTAGTAAGCAATGCCTTAGTGGTTCCTGTCTTATTCTCAATCCACTCATTACACTTCTTGGTAAAAGGACCGTCACCGCAGATCTTCTGATTGTCTACAGCCTCCTTGATGTAATCATATTCTTTGCCTGTAAAAGGCGGTACATTGAAATTAATCATAATGTCTCCGTTTTCGTTGTTTACTTGCCATATACCGTATATTCACCGTTGGTAAATACGGGACTTAATCCATTATTATCTATATATTGCTTAACATATTTCTCTTTAACAGCGCTATTATTGCCTGAGTATTCAGTGTATTCTTTCCAGATGATAATCGTATCATCATTAACTTGCGTAAGTTCTTCTTCCAAATCTGCAATCGGATATGAATCCAGATCCGGCCACGCGGTACTAAGCGCCGGCGCCTTACGAAGAATATAGGCAAGACCGGGGCAATTACCCCAATATATTACATAACCAATACTCTGATTCGAATAAACATACTTACATAATTCTGTCAGTGTCTGTGCATTGTATTCTGTGGTATGCATACCTGCCAATGACTCAGTCGCTTCTGTTTTATCAATGACAGCAGACCTTGGCGTTCCGTCCATTCCGTCTTTGAAAGAGAAATTCATATGGAATCCTGTTGACTGTATGAATACCATCGCAAGGATAACAAGCACCATACTCATCCAGGGGAAGTTACAACCATACATCACGCCTTCAAGCCTTAATCTGTGTGTTCCTCTGTATAACCATCCTCCGACAATATAGAGCACAAAAGGTATTATCAGGAACAAATTGTTGATGTTCTGCATGGTGTAATTGTTGCTGCCAATCGGTGTGATGATAAGCATCACAAGCGCTATCACTGCAAATGTCTTAACAAGCGGATTATAACCCCTTCTTATAAGAACCGTTATGACGCATATCCAAGCAATGATAAGAATAAGCATGCCCCATTCATACATAGAGGTATAGTCTTCATAGTAACGGAATGAGTACATTCCTCTGCCCCAGAAGAATCTGAGCATCAACATAAGAACTGCTGCATATATTACTCTTCCGATCCATTTAAGTATGGCATTGTTCTTAATTACCGCCATCATAAGTGTTCCAGCAAATATAACGGCGAGGATGACAAATACCCACATCCCGCTTCTTATGTATGCTTTGACCACAGACAGGATCATGGCACCTAAGGTATAATCTCCGTTACTTGCTGAAATATCAGATAGGCCGGAGATAAGCCTGTTAAGGCTGTATACACCATATAAAGCATCTATAAGTACGACCGGGATCACCATTCCGATTATATATCCCACTATACAATTGCCGGTGGCTCCTATTACCATTGCACCTCTCTTACGGTCACCGCTTCTGACATCTCTAAGCGCAATCGGAAGTGCAATCCACACAACCAGTATCAAGCCGACTTCAGCAATATTTGGTATACGAACGAAAGAATTGAGTCCGAGTACCAGGCCTGCCATATAGAACAGTGCAGTCTTACGAAACTTTATAGCATAGTATAGCAATAATGCCGCACCATTAAACAGCAGATATGTCATGTAGTTATACAATATACTCGACGGTATCCAACAGAAGCTTATTGCCAGGAATTCTCCAATGAACATGACCGGTGCCGAGAAATCCTTACGCAGTGCATAATAGCACATAAGCGCTGTGGCAGATATTATAAGTCCGGTATATATATTGGCACCAAGAAGCGTTGCTCCTCCCGGAAGTCTTACAAGTAATGCTCCGAAGAGATTAGACAGATATGTCGACAGAACCCACACACTGTCTAATCTGTTCGCAAACAGATAATTGCCGAGGCTGTATGTAGAATCGGTCACATCTATGCCCTGAGCAGACTTAATCAAAGGCCATATAAGCAGAATTATCGGAAATATCAGCTGCTCCATGGGCCGGCTTATCTTCTTATACAGTTGTTCAAGCCTTCTCATTGTAGCGATATTCATCTGCGTACCTTATCAAATACAAATGCTCGAACTGCATCCACTATACAACCTATTACGAATACAATTACTATACACAATAACATATGGAGTATTTGCCAAGGCTGCCCCGTCGCATTATCTATGCCAAGCAAATGCGGCCAGAGCTCTCTAAGTGTAATGTTCTCATGTAGCAAATATACACCGAAAGTATAACCCGCAAGCCGGTTGATCCATACGTTAGACTTGATATTTAAATTCTTGAATACATAGAACAGACCGATACTTGCTATTAAGATTGTTATATAGTTATAGCAATAGGTCATATCCATGTAATATTCCATCTTGCCTGCTGTTCTTACTATGCAGGAAGCAACATATGCTATGGCAAATGTGAGGGCACTGAATACGATGTATAAATATACTCCGCGCTTATCAAAAAACGGAATTTCGTACATCCTTATATATCCTGCGATCAGATACAGAATAATGAACCATATCACATCATCGCCATACTTATCCCATGGTATAAGATATGGATTAACCGACTTAAATCCACAGAATACGGTCAGCGGAGCAATTATAACTGCTCCAAGCTGCTTCTTATCAAGATGCTTTATAGCTGTAGTAAGAATCGGACTAAACAGATACAACATCACATATGCCGTAGCAAACCAGTAATGTTCGTACGAGATAGGAAGAAATATCTGTTGCTTAACGGACAAATCCATTAAGCTTATGTCAACCACTCCGGCAATATTCAGGATTATCGGAATGAGAATTGAATACAGTAGAACCTGTAACCACAGCCTTATAAGTTTGCCTATACTCCACTTTGAATCAATTGCAAAGTATCCGCTGATGAATACATACACATTAACAGCGGATGAGCAGAAGGCAAAAATTAGTCTGAATACTAAGTTATGTAAACTTGTATCAACAGACAACTTCGGAATCTGCATACCTTTGGTCATATAATGCATGGCTATAATCATACACATGGCAATGATACGCAGTAGTTCGAAATTCGTCTGTCTTATGCTGTTGTCTTTGTTGGCGATGATATCCATAACAGTACTTCCGTCAGACTTAAACCTGTTCACTCTCGGTATCCGTGTTCTCTTCAACTTTCGCTTTCTTAGGCTTACGGAATATCCACAATTTACTCAATATATAATTGGCCACAATAACAACGAACTGTCCGATGAGCTTAACTACAAGACTTCCAAGTTCCGAATCAAATCCCATCTTCTTGCATCCAAGCCAAATGATTGCATCCTCAAGAAGAAGGGTGAATAATCTTGCTACTATAAACGAAACAAATTCCTTACCAAGTCCTGCAGGCGATCCGGCTTTAGATCTGAAAACAAAAAGTTTATTTGTAAAGAATGCAAAGATTACAACTATAATCCAGTCAATTGTATTGGCTAAGACCTCGCCCATTCCAAGCTTGCTGTTAAATATCCAGAACAGCACCATGCTTAAGACGAATGCCACGCCACCCCAGAAGAGATAGCTTATTACCTCTCGATGCTTCTTGTATAAATCCCAAATCTTCTTCATATCTAACGCTCCCTCATTATCTTACCGCCTTCGACACGGTATACCATGTTGCACTTCTCTATTGTCTGAAGCCTGTGAGCAATTATCACAAGCGTCTTCTTACCCGCAAGTATGTTAATCGAATCCATAATTGCAGCTTCTGTCTCATTATCAAGAGCGGATGTTGCCTCATCAAGCACAAGAACCTCAGGATCTTCATACAAAGCTCTGGCAATTGCTATTCTCTGCCTCTGTCCGCCGGATATTCTTATACCTCTCTCACCGATAGAAGAGTTCAGTCCGTCCGGAAGTGACCTTACAAATTCATCAAGCTGTGCTTCTTTAAGTACTTCCCATACTCTTTCATCATCTATCTCATCATCTGCATATCCGAAAGCAACATTGTTACGTATGGTTGAATCAGTCATAAACAATGTCTGCGGGATATAACCTATATTCTTAAGCCATCCCTGATAATTAGTGCTTACATCCACTCCGTCTGCAGTAATTGAACCGCTCTCAAGCTTAAGTAAGCCAAGCAGGATATCTATAATCGTAGTCTTGCCTGCACCGGTGGTACCTACCACACCAACGGCACTTCCTACGGGAATCATCATCTCTGCATTCTTAAATATATAGGTATCGGTGTTCGGATACTTATATGAAATATCGTTAAGTCTAATCTCCTTAGTCACGGGCAGTTTTTCCACAGTAACCCTGCCTCTGTATGCAGATTCATCATATATGACATTGCTGTCATTGATATCATCCTGTAAATGGTCACTTATATTCCACAGGAAAGGCTCTAAATAACTTATCGAAGTCGTGTAGTTATTGATACGGTTAGCGCTTGGCATAAGCCTCATGGCAGCCAAACCGAATACCGTAATCTGTGGAAGCAACTGATCCATTGTCGCACCACCTAACATCACGACTATCATATACAGTACCAAACCCGCAATACATATAGTCTCGATAAGAAGTCTTGGTGTGGCATTATACATACTGTATTTCTGTACAGCACCCACATAACCTGCACCACATGTGGCATATTTATTGATAAAATGGCTCTCCTTGCCTGCCACCTTGATCTCCTTGATGCCTATTACAGACTCATCGATGATCTTATAAAGCCCTGAGTAATAGTCCTGATTCTCCTGGCCAGCCTTATACATAATGGGCTGAATGATCTTCTTGATTATTACAAGCATTATCACGAGCAGCACAGTGATCGTAAATATCATAGCTGCATCAACCGCCACAAGTACTGCTACCAGACACACGAATACAACAGCTTCGCTCGTAAGCTGTAATATAGTGAGTATCAGGGCATACATATTGTTGACATCTGAGGTAATATTTCTCTGAATGACAGAAGTGTCGGCATTAAGATAATACTCATAAGGACGCTTCATGAAGTTGATCATCATCTTGCGTGATGTGGCAAACTGATTGGTGTATACAAACCTAAGCTGAACCTTGGTCTGCATAAACAGGAACAGATTCTTAAGCACAAAAGCAAGTATAAGCGCGACCATAAATATAACTGCAAGTTGTATGGGCTTAGTCAGATGCAGGGCATCGTATAGTGCATGCAGATATTTGTTCGTCTGAATGGAATCCGGATCGATAATGACCTTCATTACTGGAATAGCCACAGATATACTCATAGACTCAAGTATACCTCCGATAAGCATGAGGAATACAATGAGCACCATGCTGCGTTTCTGTTTCTTATCAAGCAATATGTTAAGTCGCTTTAATATCTTGATCATATCTGTTCGTTCTCCCTGTGTATTGCAGGGTCCTCGTATTTATCCATAAAATCTGCACCAAGCTTAATCTTCTTATCGGCAAATTCTATACTGTCAACTGTTGTAAATATCGACAGAGCAAGGTCCATATGAAGCTCAGGGAAGTAATTCATCATCTCCATCGGGAACCTTCCCTTAATGATGATACAATCGGAGAAATCCTCTGTATCATAATCAAGCACATCCCTGGGATGAGGCTTAATAAATACTACTGAGTCTCTGCCATATTCGTCTATTATATCACGCATTATTCTCTTGCGTGTATCGAGATCACACACGGGATCTGAGAGTATAAGGACCTTACGCTTATCACTGTCTATCTGCGCTACCTGTGCCAGTAACTGACCCGGATTCTCCATGAATATGTCAGTCAGATAGTATCTGTCTTTCTCAGATATGTTCGCAGTAAGTTGCTTCCTGGGAACTTCCTTATAGAAGGACATCGGATATTTGATATCTCTCGCATTATTGACTTCCATGTCAATACAATACTTAGAATACCCATTCTCAATAAATATAAGACCGAGACGAGCCATGAATGCCTTGATGCCGAAATGTCCTATATTGCTGTATCTTGCACTGTCGCAATATAGGATCGTATCCAACCCATCCTCTACGGCATGATATCTGATCTTCTTATAGTTTAAATAAAAACCTATCGGATCGGAATCGCAGAATACATATATATCTTTGTATTCCTTAAAATCTACAGGCACATATTCTTCCTGAGCCTTGCCCAATTCCTTAGTGTATTTGATACGCTGCAAAAGATTGAGAATCAGATTGCCTCTGTCACTGTGATACTTCATCACCTCAGGCAGACTTACATCTTCCTTCTCATCAAACATGAATACATCGGAAAACAGGCCGGTATTTTTAATTCTTCCAGCAATACTGCCGAATTCATTGGACATAGTGCTTAATACGATAGCCGCATTGCCCCGGTTGCTCTTATCCAGATTCAGTTCTTTAACGACTGCGATGTACACATGATAGAATGTGTGACACACGTAGATTCTGTCTTTAGCCATCTTGTCTGCTCATCAACTTATACTTAAGCTCTGCCAGTTCCCAGTCCACGGGATTATCTATATCTTGCACTTCTGTCTCCGGTAGTTCCATCGGAAGTATCTTACCTGCCATAATACGCTGATTAACCTTAAAGCTCTCAGTTCTAAATACATAGAACTGTCCTACATCATGAAAATGAGGAGTCAGATCCTGACTTCTTGCATTGATATACTCAGGCTGCCTGAATATAAGATACCCATCCTGTATCTCCATGGCCCGCTGGGGCGGGAAAGAGAATCTTACAACCGGAATAAGTGAATCTGCATCACTTTTACCAAGTTTCTCTACAGCCTCTCTTAATCTTGTCGGAGTGATAAATGGTGCAGTCGGATAAATACATGCGATGATATCAAACTTCTCACCGCGCTTTTCATACTCGGCAATCACTTCATTAAGCACATCGGTTGTTGTTGCAAAATCTCCTGCTGTCTGCTCGCTTCGATAAAACGGAACTTCTGCTCCGTAGTGCTTGCCTATCTCAGCTATCTCCTCATCTTCGGTAGATACCATTACCTTGTCAAAGACTTCCGATCCGACAGCCGCCTCTATTGAATAGGCCATAATCGGCTTGCCGTTAAAATCCTTAATATTCTTTCTCGGTATTCTCTTTGAACCGCCACGTGCGGTTATTATCGCCAAAGTCCTCATTATATGTCTCCATTTTCATAAAACACACTTCATATTATTGTACCAAAAAAGGCGGCTTTAAGCCACCTTTTTGTGTATTGCACATCCCTCTAATAAATCTCTGTTTATCTATACATCATCTACCTGCCACGCAGCCTCTTCATCATATTGCGATATGCCCACAAAAGCTTGTAATATACATAAAACCTAAGTGTTGATGAACAGGCCATATCAATCAGACGCCTCTCTTCTTCTCCTGTGCGCTCTGCATAATAGGGATTACCGCGGAAGTCCGGGAAATATCTGAGAAGTTCATCCGTCATAGCTTTTACGAAACTTACTTTGGTTGGGCGAACACAGGGCATATATGTAAATAGAGTGTTCACGTAGAATAACTGAGTAAACTTATACTCAAGTTCCGATTTAAACTCATCATAGAATCCAAGTCTCTTAGCCTCGGATATCATAATTCTGCCGGCCTCCATCCTGTCTTCACAACGCTTAACAGAGAATGAATGGACAGTCGAATCACCGTGCTGATAGTAATAATACAAAGGTTCTTTAATATACTCAAAATGACTTCCCATGAGCATATATGAATTACCCAGGGCATTATCTTCATAGAATATGTTCTCGGGGAAGAACAACTCATTATCAAGGATAGTCTTCCGTCTGAATATCTTGACACAAAGAGAACCACCGTCTAAAATCAGGCTTCTTTTCCTGTCATGATCAAGTACGCCCACCTGATCATCCTTGCTGTTGGCATCGATATCCCCGACTTCAAATGTATGACTGTGTACCATTGTGTAATCACAGCCAACAATATCTGCACCGGTCTGATCGGCCATGCCTATCATTCGTTCATAATAATCCGGAGTAATCCAGTCATCCGCATCGATAAAGCCTATCCAATCGCCCTTTGCTGCACGTATGCCTATATTTTTGGCACCACCCTGGTGAAGATTGACATTGCTGTGGATCGCATGAAACTTCTCGGGATAATTCTGTTCATATTCCTGCATGATTGCATACGAATTATCCGTCGAACAGTCATCCACGGCTATAATCTCATAATCATCGATAGTCTGTGATATAAGCGAATCAAGGCAATATGTTAATTTGTCATCTGCCGCCATATTATAGACGGGTACAATTATACTTAGTTTCATATAGTTAACCTATTAAGTGTGATAATGTTCATCATTCTATCGAAAATGAAGCCTGAACCGCTTCGGCAACTGAAGCGAGAGCATTTCGATCCGATAGTTCCACGATATAGTAACCTCGGTACATAAGAGAATGACCGGTAGTAACAGACTCAAGGGTATCACCCGGATTGATGTTACAATTCCAATCTATGAGTTTGGCATCATAATCACTAATTACTTTCTCAGCTTCTGCTCTGCTAGGAACAGCCTTAACCATACCTTCCATATCGAAGTAATGAATCATAAGCAATCTTGTATAACCGGGATTAAACGAATACTTGGCTCCGATTCTGTACTTCATATACTCTCTTGCCATATCTACCCCCGTCGCAAGCGGAGTGAAGAGATTATGAAGATTATGCCCAGATGGGCGTGCCGATACCTCTATGGCAAATATACCCTTGTCGGTATCCAAAATGTCTGCATGAAGAAGACACTCATCAAGTCCCATTTCATTAACCACATCCGACATATAGTTTGCTATACGTTCGTATACGGCTTCTGTTGGAATAACACTTATATAAGCTACTGCCTGTCGGTTTGGAAGGGGAGTGTTAATCTTATAACGTACCAGAACCAAATGAAACTCTCCGCCTGCAACCACGGCATCGACGCCGTATTCATCACCATCCAGGCGCTCCTCTATGATGTAGTCTTCATCCACATCTTCCATATCGGTTAGGATATCAGTAAGTTCCTGCGTATCATTCGCTATCATGATTCCTCTGCTACCGGAACCGTAACGGGGCTTCATAATGACGGGATATTCAAAACCATTCGCAGCCAGCAGCGATACCTGATCATCTTCTTTGTCATTCGAACTCGAATTATCTTCTGCTGCATAAATACGTTCTATCGCGCCTCCTCTGACAAGCGCACAGCGACAGTTGCGTAACCCTTCAGATGAAAGAGCTTTATGAAAAGCGTATTTATCCGTACAGAGAGACGCCATATCCTTGGTTATACCCGGAAGCCCGAGCGCATCATTAACCGCTCCTGTCGTAGTCAGATATCTGCCGATTGGTACAGTCTGAACCCAATCCGTTCCCAGTTTTTTTAGCACATCTATTGTGGCATCCTCGTCAGTTATATCAACTACTATCGGAATATCAGCTGCCTCAAGTCCTGCTGCCTCCGGATTACCATCCAATGCAACTGTCTCTATTCCAAGTTCCTTGGCACATTCAATTGTGTGTATAGCTTCATCCGAAGCTCCGATAATCGCCAGTCTCATATATATCACCCCTTTATATACTTCCTCTTATCCCTAATTGCTATTTATCACAGAGCAGTTCTTCTGCTATCCTCTCTGCTCCTCGTCCGTCCGTTATCATTCCCAGATTACTTCTGATTAATTCCAATCTGTCCGAATCTGTCTTAAATGCTGACACTTCCCTGACTATAGATGCAATCACTCCGTCCTTATCATTGGTCGCATCACCCGCATATATCATCCTTCCAGGCTTCCTCCAGTATTCGACACCGTATCGCTGATTATCGGCCACCTGATAGAAAACCGCAGGAAGCCTTATTGCGGCACACTCTGTAAGCATCGTTCCGGCCGCTACAACCGCCAGATCACATGAGCGCATAAGAGATGCCATATCCTTAACGGATTCATGAATCTCTATTCCTTCATGCATTGCTGTAAATGCGCGGATTTCTTCTTTATTCTCCACATAATCGCCGACCACAACATGCCATGTATATGTCTTATTCAATTCTCTGTTGGTTATCACATTAAGTGTCGGCAGAATCATGTTAAGGGTATCTCCGCCTCCGCAAGCTAACAGAATATCCTTAACATCTGTCATCTCTCTTGCATCATATACGCCGGCAAACTGCTCTCTGAGTGGAGCATACATAAGACCTAACAACAGTTTAGCCTGTTCACTGTCATGCCCGTGAACTCCTGTATAGTCTGCTTCATAGTTAAATATATCATAGTATCCGCTGTAATTAATGAGCACATCTACAGGGTATATTCCCTCGTGAAGATCATCTATATAAGCGGTCCTGCATACACGGCTTATCGCCTTGAAATAGTCATATGTAACTTTATAAGAATCAACAAGTAGCATGTTTATTCCGCGTAGTTGAAGTTGCTCTATGAGAACCGGAAGTTCGCTCTCAAGGTCATCCCAGGCGGAATGAAGAACTACAACGCCTATCTTGCTTAATTCTCTCACATTTTCCCGTAACAGAATCTCAGACTCTTCATCTGCTATAAAAAAAGTCACAGACCCGCCGGCTCTTACAATCGCCTTAGCAATCGTAATGCAGCGCATCATGTGACCCGTGGCTATTATGCTGTTAGAGTCAACTCTAATTCCGACCATCCGAATATACATTTCTCCTTAGTCTGCCGGCGGGAATAACCGTCCACCGGACGATTATTTATCACCTGTATATAATACATCTTCCCATTTTACTCCGTCTATTAAATCCGGAGCTATAGGCGTACCGCGCTCTATATCCTTCGCTGCCGGTCTTCCAAGTATCTCATCATAGTGCATTGTATGCATACCGATGCCCGGACGAATCGAGCGGACATTGTCTTCTGTTATGATTTCTCCGGCCTTAATATCAGCTACCGCAAATAGCGAACGGCTGCCCTTATGCTCTTCCTTCTGCTTATCAGTAAGCTTATATACCGCAGTTCCGAGGGACTCCTCCATGATACGAACATCACGGACCATTGCAGCAAATTCATTGGGCTCCATAGAGAATGAGTCATCCACTCCACCGGCATTTCTGTCAAGCGTCAGATGCTTCTCTATCATCTTGCCGCCCATTACAATACTTCCTATTGGAACAACACTTCCGGGAGTATGATCCGATAATCCCACAAGACAACTGTGTTCTTCTGCAAGAGTAGTCATCATACGAAGATTGACATCCGAATACGGCGTAGGATACGAACTTACACATTTAAGAAGAACCGCCTGGTCATTGCCCTCATCAAGACATGTAACCAATGCTCTCTGGATATCTTCAGGATATGCTATACCCGTAGCAAATATCACGGGCTTATGAAGCGCTGCAACCTTACGGATAAGCGGTATGTCATTAATCTCATAACTTGCAATCTTATACGCAGGAACGTCCATCTCTTCTAAGAAATCAACCGATGTAGGATCAAACGGAGATGAGAAACACAACATTCCGAGTTTCTCTGCTTCTTCCTTAAGCTTAGGCTGCCATTCCCAGGGAGTATATGCCTCCTTATATAGGTCATA
Organism: uncultured Lachnospiraceae bacterium; assembly: GCA_902778165.1. Taxonomy (GTDB): domain Bacteria; phylum Bacillota; class Clostridia; order Lachnospirales; family Lachnospiraceae; genus Colinaster. Next base: position 196,220 of record CACYWQ010000001.1, on the reverse strand, counting down.
TAACGTGCGACCTGCCCACATGTTATTATCGGATGTTCTAAACCACGGCTTGTCGCTGTCTATGGTTATGGTATCCGCCGTATATGTCTGAAGTTTAATAGCATCAGCTCCTGCTTCCGCAGCTGCATGAATAATTTCAACAGCTCTGTCATAGCTTCCGTTATGATTGCCCGACATCTCTGCCACTATCAGCGCAGGATAGCCATCACCTATATATTTATCACCAATCTTAATCTTTCTGCTAAACACTGATTATCCTCTTTGTATGATCCGTTAATCCTTGATTACTTCTTCAAGAAGATCATTCTCAACAAGTCTGTCCACTATGTCAACTATCTCCGATACCGGCACACCGATTCTGTCGCTTAAATCAAGCAAATCGTTTCGACCGTCAGCATAAGAGAGCACATCTCTCTGTACCATTATTCCGTCATAGCTTCCCTTACGACTTATGTCAGAATACAATCCTCTCTTGCCAAGCTGTGGCTCACACAATACCTTGACCCTGTAATATGCATTCTTCTCAAGAATCTCTATAGCCTCAATCATTGCATCATATGCCCCTTGGAAGCCTTCAGGTGACACAAATGTCATATTGTCTGCAGATGTATGATACTCAGGAAACTCTCCGAATTTGGATCTGCAGAAACATACTACCGGAAGGTCTACTCCGGGAGCATTGTACTGCCTCTCATCGGAGCCTCTTTCATGGAAATCATATATCGTATACTTATCTTTATACTTAAGTACGTTATGAAGAACTCTGTCCGCATATGTATCAGCATATCTTGACTCTACCATAGAGTAATCAAGATTATCACCCACACAGGATAATACAAATCCCGCCTTCACATGTTCCTTAAGATAAGGAACATGATCATCTTGACTTAGATATGTGATAGATCCAATTGTCTCGGGAACAAATACAAATCTGTATGTATGCTTAAGCTTATCTGCTGCCGCAAGGGTATTAATCAATTCAGCTGCAAGCGCAGGTCCCGAACACTCATTATCCGCCATTGAAGGATGGCAGAAATACGTCGAGAATAGTATCTCATCATCAGTCTGTCCCGGAATCACAGCCTCCGCATAATTAAGCACTCCATCAAACAGTTCGCTATCGATATACATATGATAGCGACCGGGCTTAAGAGAGTCTCTTAAGTTTTTGCTCATGCAGAAACCATATCTTTCCTTATAGTAGGATGTTACATAGGGGATCACATCGGGCTGGCCGTCCTCAACATATATATGCTGCTTGAGTTCTTCTAAGTCCACCCATTCGTCAACCAGAGTCGAATATCCGAGCACATGAAGATTATTCTCCTTCATATCAATGATATGATTACCGCTCTCATCCTCAATGTAGGCTTCTCTAATACACCACTCTTTGGGTACAGTCCAGTCAAACACCTGTGTTCCCGAAGGAATTGCAGATATCTTAAGTTCCACACCCGAAGGACTAATATAATCCGAGAGGTCCTTAAGAGTCTGTCTTACGCCTTCACCTGTTATGCTTCTTGTATAAGGAAATATCTTGGATGTGAAATCATACATCCTTCTTCCTGCTTCATAGTTATCACTCATAGGATTACTCCGTACCTGTAAACTATGCGTTATACTTCTCAATTAGTTCCATGAGTTTTCCGATAGTCGCCATATTTTCAACGGCTAAATCTTCCTCTTCAACTGTCACGCCGAATTCATCTTCAAGATTAACTACTACTTCCACACATGTCATTGAATCAAGGCCAAGTTCGGTTAAATCCGTGTCCACAGTCAGACCGGCCGCAGTCTCCTCATCAAGTTCAAGTACTTCTGCAATTATCTCTTTTAATCTTTCTTCCATCTTGCACTGTTCCTCTCTGTCAGAATTATGCCATAACCTCATTGCATCTGTTATACAGATTCATCATGTTGCTTTCATCCGATGCAATACATATAGTAAACAATCTGCCGGTATCACCGACTCTTTTATTCCTTATCGTCTCGGATGTATATATGAATGCTCCGTCTGTCTTACCATTATACCAAAGATCTTCCTGCATAAGTCTGCTTCTGGCAGATGAATAATCATCACCCTCCGATAAGTGCATTCTCTTATAAAATGCAAAGATCTTAGAATCCTTAAGCCCGAACCTCTCATTTATAAAAGAAAGGTACGTTGATAAAGTAAATCTTCCGTTTATCTCAACTATCGGAATAAGCACATCTGATGACAAAAGCATCGCGTCAATGCCAAGAACTCCGACATAACCGAACTTATAAAGATCTTTACCTATAGTCTCACCGCATCTTATGCATTCATTTGTAATACTCTCATCAAAGGACGGCGGTATGACAGAGCCGGTATAGACAGTTCCATCCACCTTCTGTTCCTTTACGGAAAAGACATTAACCTTGCCATCTGCTCCTATACATATCTGATAGTTTAAATCACATTGCTTATCACACCATTGTTCAACAAGCCACTCACCGTTAAGATCATCCTTAAAAAATCTCTTGATGATAAGTAAAGCCGATTTAAGCTTGGCCGGTGTCTCAGCTACCCACAATCCTTTACCGGATGCTCCGCAGGGTTCTTTGATTATTATCTTACCGTACTTATCTAAGAATTCCTTCGCCGTAGATTCAAGTTCATCCATTCCCTTGCAGATCTTTCCTTCAGGAACCACAAAAGAATGCTCTATAGCAAATCTTCTGGAAAACACTTTATTATTGACCGCTTTGACTATGTCAGAAGAAGCTCCGTAAAGCTCTACTCCGAATTTCTTCGCTATCTCTTCTTCAAGATACGATACTCCGTAAGGAACAAATATCACATCGTCACGACCGTCTGTAAGTTTTCTTACCTTTTCAACAAGTACGCTATCTTCAAGTACGATCTCCGATATGCTCTTATCCTCATCCTGTATGGAAGGGCATACTATCGTAGGAAGTTCTCCCGTTACCTCTTTAATTGAGTCCAAAAACACGGAATCCGGCGCATCTCTTAAGATAAGTATATCTCCCTGCCTTGCAATAAGGAGATTCATCTCCTCCATATGGTTAACAATGACATCTTCGCCCTTATTCTTAACCGTAAATACTTCTCCGTTTAGAAACTTCTCCACGCCGATGTTAAAAAGCCATATGACCGTATATTCATCTTTTTCTCTTATATGTTTAACAAGATTAAAACCCATCAGATACTCCAAATCATTTTATAGACTGCTGCCCGTTCAGAAAATCCGACGCACTGCCTCTTTGCCTTAGGATATGACTGACATCCTGATCCGCAAGAACTTCTACAGGAGTCTCATGACTTAAAAACTTCCCTGGGCTGTATGTATAACCATATGCTCCAGACTGCTCTATAACAATAAGGTCGTCTTCTTTAAGACCATCATCCAAAGAAACCTTCTGTCCTATTACGTCAAGACTCGTACATAAAGGTCCGCATATTGTGGTCTCTGTCTCTTCACCTGACTTATCTTCCTCTATCGCATGGAGAGGGAAATTATTCCTTATAAATCTTCCAAGAAAAGCCGATGAAGAATGAATGTTAGATCCTCCGTCACATATTAGGAATCTCTGTCCTTTAGATTCCTTACGATACAACACTTTTGTGACCATCACACCTGCAGGTGCCATTAAGAATCTTCCGCTTTCAAATATCACTTCGGTATCTTCAAGATCATCCTTCATGCGTTCGTGCAACTCTTTCATACCTTCTTTAAGGGTCTGCATATCCATAAGTTGCTCGTTTTTAAAATACTTAACACCGAAACCGCCGCCGCAATTAAGATACTTAAGCTTAAATCCGTACTCCTTGGATAACTTGATGCCTAATTCCATCGCATATGTCGTATTCCAGATTATGTCCTCCGGGTCTAACATCTGTGTGCCCATATATATCTGAATACCTTTAATACTGATACTATTAAAGCTCCTAAGACTTTCAAAAAACTGCTCGTTTAAATCTTCTTCTTCCACACCGAACTGCGACGGGATTCCTGTCATCTTAATCTTGGCATTTGATCTGCACGCCGACGGATTAATCCTTATAGCTACATCAACAACAGAATCCGCCTCCTTAGCCAACTTATCAACTATAGATGCCTCTCTTATCGAATCTATATTGATAATCTTGATACCACTTTTAATTGCATATCGGATCTCATCTTCTGTCTTACCGGGACTTGTAAATAAGATATGCTTCGGATCAAATCCGGCCTTAAGCGCTACGCAGAGTTCTCCTGCCGATGCCACTTCGACTCCTGTTCCCTGTTCTCTGAACACTTCACATATGCCCAAAAGCGGATTGGCCTTCATTGCATAATATAAAGAAGCGCCCGGATATAACGCATCTTTTAATGCATTAAGATTATCCAGCATTCTTCCTTTATCATAAATATATAACGGCGTACCATAATCATGCGCCAGTTGCTTTATCCTGTTATCATCAATAAATATAGCCATTATCTGAATTATTCCCTATTATCTTCCCGGAACGATCATCGTTGTCTCGTTAGGATGGGTCTGTCCTGCTTTCCAATCTACAACATAACCTTTAAAATCATACCACTGATCGAAATTGTTCTTCCTGTAGTTCTCTTCTATGAACGGATAAGATGCTGCAAGGTCAACTACTTCAAGAGATATTCCGTTTATCTCTTTTCTTTGTGAAACTCCCGCATCGATAAGGCAGTCATCAGGAGTAACCTGCGATGAATCGATATCAAGATCCCTCACATACATGGTATATGTACGGTCTGATGTTATGCCGTCCTTATCCGTATATCTTCCGTGAAAATCCTTATAGTATCTGAAAGGAACACCAATGTTCTCCTCTACAAAGTGTGCAAAGGTAAAACAATCCTCAAGCGGCGTGTCTATCAAGAGACTCTTGGCCTTATTTTCATACATATAAGCAAACGGAGAATCGCTGCCCCATGCACTTCTGTTATGCATAGCTGCAAGCATGTCCGCATCCTTGCCCCATACCATAAAAGAATATAGCGGATGTTCTGTTCTTACAAAATCAGACCTGTTATTAAGAACCCAGTTGCCAAGTGCTCCGACTTCACCTTGAGTTGTCTTCACATCATAGTCTTTGCCTCTGCAAAAGTCCCATGTGAAAACCGGAAAAAGAAGAGTTCCCTCTTCTCCTGTAAAGCTCTGAAGTGCATCGATCAGAGCGCCGTAAAATGAATTTATCTCTGCCTTGCCTTTGATTCTGCATTTTCTACATGCATCCAAAGTCAATCCGGTTACATCTGAGGAAATATACAGGATATCTCCTTTATTAACTCCAAGTTCCTTACATGCAGTTATAAATTGCTCTATGTATTCTGTCTTGTCCATTCTAAATGTGATAATACTCCGTCAGTTTCTTGACCGCAGCTATGACATCATCCTGTTCCTCATCGCTTAATGCATAGTAAAGAGGAAGTGACATCATCTGTTCATAAAGTGCTTCCGCATTAGGGCATAAGCCCTTCTTATATCCGAGTCTCTTATAATGAGGGAAATAGTATACCGGGATATAGTGAACATTACAGCATATACCTTCCGCACCCATAGCTTCAAAGAATTGCTTCCTGTCTACCTTAAGCTTATCCGTATCAAGTCTAAGTATGTATAGGTGTCTGCACGTATCTGATTTGTCTATATCCTTCTGTACGATAACTCCGTCGATATCTTTAAAAGCTTCATCATATCTTGCCACAAGCTTCTGACGTCTCTGCTTAAACATATCAAGCTTATCAAGCTGGCTGATGAGAAGTCCTGCCTGTATATCCGTCATACGATAGTTATATCCCAAATCTACCTGCTCGTAATACCACGGACCGTCAGATTCATGCTCCATTAAAGATGCATCTCTTGTGATTCCGTGAGATCTGTATAATAACAGTTTCTTATAATACTCATCACTGTCTGTAAGTACGGCTCCGCCTTCGCCGCCTGTTACAGTCTTAACCGGATGGAAGGAGAATGTCGTCATATCGGCTATGGTTCCGACAGGTCTTCCGTCATATATTGTACCTATTGAGTGAGCCGCATCTTCTATCGTTACAAGCCCGTTTTCTTTGGCAATGGCAAGAATCTCATCCCACTCACATGCCTGTCCCGTATAATCAACAGCTACAATTGCCTTAGTCTTATCCGTAATATGGGCCTTAATCGAAGTCGGATCGATATTGTAAGTCTCGGGATTGATATCAGCAAATACAGGCCTTGCTCCCACATACAGAGCACAGTTGGCGCTTGCGGCAAATGTTATAGGAGTTGTGATAAGTTCATCTCCTTCTCCTAAGCCTGCTGCCATTGCGGCAATATGAAGCGCCGCCGTACCGTTACTGCATACAACGGCGTGCTTAGCTCCTGTAAGTTTACATAATTTCTGTTCCAGCTCTTCTATCTTGGGTCCACAGGTAAGATAATCAGACTTAAGTACATCCTCTACCGCCTTATAATCAGCCTCATCAAGATACTGATGTCCGTAATATAATTTGCTCTCTCTTATGGGCTTACCGCCCTCTATTGCAGGTGTATTCATAAGCACATCTAACCTCTACACATAATTATTGTAATTATATCACACTCCCCGTGAAATTGTTATTGTATTGTGGTATCATATGACTTATGAAAAAGGTGTCTATTGTTGTTCCCTGCTATAACGAGGAAGCAACCATCAAGGAATTTCATAAAGCCATAACATCGTTGTGGAATGAATCTGAGATTAAAAATAATTTCTCTTCAGAGATTATCTTTATTGACGACGGTTCATCCGACAATACATACGAAAATATACTGTCATTAAGTGAGTCCGATGACTGCGTCAGATACACATCATTTTCAAGAAATTTCGGTAAGGAAGCGGCAATATTCTGCGGGCTTAAGCAGGCAACCGGAGATGCCGTTATTGTGATGGATGCCGATTTACAACATCCCCCGATAGCTATCCTACAGATGTTATCCAAGTGGCAGGAAGGTTATGAGATAGTTGAAGGTATCAAATCCTACCGCGGTAAGGAATCTCATTCCCACGGGTTTATGGCAGAATTATTCTATAAGATAATGAGCGGTATGATCGGCTTTGATATGAGCGGATCTTCTGATTATAAGTTGATGGATCGTAAAGTGGTCGATACTCTCAATTCACTTTCAGAGAGAACGACTTTCTTCAGAGCCCTAAGTTATTGGGTTGGATATAAATCAACCTCAGTTGAATATGAGGTTGGTGACAGAATAGCCGGTAAGAGTAAGTGGTCAGGAGCATCTCTATTTAAATACGCTCTTATGAACATTACATCATTTACATATTCACCACTGTATTTAATCGGATTAATCGGCGCTGTAATAATGTTAATCGGACTGGGACTCGGTATTGATGCCGTAATAACTTATGTTAAAGGCATTGCAATGGAAGGTTATCCGTCACTGGTAATTCTTATCACACTTGCAACCGGAGCCATAATGCTAAGTCTTGGTATAATAGCCGTATATATAGCACGTATGTATAACGAGATTAAGAACCGACCTCGCTACATCGTTGAAAATCAAAAATAATGTGATGCAATATCTCTGTTAAGGTTCATAGCCGCATCATACTCTATATCTCTATTCGGTGAGTACACCGCCTCTTTATCATCCGGCCCGATTTCTTCGAATTGTTCATTAGCTAAAACTATACCCGGATGACACAGAATCTCAAGAATCTTATCCTTACCGATTGAATACTTCATCATATCAGGAAGGAGCAACTCCATTCTGTCCTTATCCATACGTCCACTCATTATAAGTCCCCAGAGCAGACCATGTGAGATGCTTGCCTTATCTAGTATTCTCTCAGCCCTTGCAGACAACATATTAAGTAACAGATTCTTAATAAGGTTAGCCTTGGGATAAGTCCCTTTAATCTTCTTAAACGGTCCTATAGGTTCCCTTGAAACGCGCACGTAACTTAGTTTATCCGCCAGGTTAAGTTCACCAACAGCATCCATCATCGCATCGAATACTACCGGGATCATATGTGTATGAAGATGACTGTCTAATCTTAATCCGGTATTATCTTCGGAATCTGAATTGATTCCCTTAGGTAAGTCGTTATAAACTCTTCCGATTTGCAGAACAAATTCTTTCTTTAATTCTGCCCGTATTCTTGCTCTCACAAACGGTATATACGAACACAACAGTAATTTGACCCACGAAGTATTAAATATGTATTCATAAGTTCCATCACACGAAGCTCTATGTGTAAACATAGGATTCGTGATTCCTGCTAAAGAATAGCCGTCTATAATATTAAGATGAACTGAAATAAGTGGCTTATCCATCAAGGAATCCCATCTCTGCTTAAGATAGTCCATACACTTATCATATGATGACATATTAGGCAGAATGCTGATACTGTCAAGTCTTCCCGCCTCAATCAACTGCATCATTCGGATGGAATTATTCATGGAAAGAGCATAATCATCCCCGTGATAATCCGCTCTGTTATTATCAGTCATCAGAATCTGACTTCTCCTTCATGAGTCAATAAAGAAATATTCTTAATACCGGATATATTCTTAAGAGCCGCCATTAACTCAGTCTCTTTATCCGTCCTTATCTCGCATATTATGTCAAGACCGCTATTCTTAAGGTTCCTTGACTTAACCTTAATGTCTCTACCGTACTTATTAAGGCACTCGGTTAACTCAGACTCATAATCATCACTCTCTCCGTTAAGAATAAGCAGATAAGGCTTCTTCCTTACGGGTATGTACTCAAGTATAAATATCCCTACAGTAACCATAAGAGCCACAATGACCGCTATCTCAAACAATCCCGCGCCGCAAATGATTCCTTCTCCTATACTCCAGAATAAGAACAGCAGATCCATTGCATCTTTAACAGCTGTTCTGAATCTTACGATAGATAACGCGCCGACCATACCAAGGGATATGACTATACTACTCTGCATAGCGATGATTATTCCTGCGGTAACTACGGATATTACAGCCATGGCGATATGAAAACTCTTATCATATAATGAACTTTTATTAACCAGTCTGTATATGAAGTATATATACAATCCTATGGCAAATGTAATTGCAAGGATTGTAAGAATCTGACTGGTAGGCATATCGGCATTGGCAAATCCTTCAAGCACCGATCTTCTTATTGCATCTTTAAAACTCATATGCTAATTCTCCCGTAATAGTATTTGGAATAAGCAGTCTTATTAAGGCTTCCTATATCCACTATCTGCCTGATATAATCAGGCAGCAATTCATCATACTTAATTTCAAGGATTAATTGTCCCCTTGGCATCACAGGCATCATATAAGGAGTATTATCCCATAATTCCATATAATCCCGGGATACTCCGATATTCCTGTCAAATGTTATTCTTACATTACCAACCCTATAAGTGTAGGCCGTGCGCTCATATTCTATCAAGACTACCGGCTGCATACGCAGATACTGCATTTTAGCACACAGCTTCTTAATAAGATATGTATCCCTGTTAACACCAAGTGAATCTGCTTCCATGTCAGACCACAGTCTGTCATTCCGATTAAGCAGGCTTATTGCTTCCTTCTTAGATAATTCAATCGAATCCTTATGTGTATAACCCCTTAGCTTACTCTTAAGTTCTAAATGAATTACGCTGGCATTTATATCATAGGATCTTATCCTGTACTTCTCCCTGTTATCCGTACCTGCCTCATTCTCCCTTAAGCAGGTATCATACATATCATCGAAGTACACGCTCCTGATATTATATCTTCCGCCAACACCGTGTGCATCCGGTTCACACACTTCCTTAAGCATCGCCTCTATATATGCCGCTTTATCTTCGGTAATGATGTATTTATCTTCTACTCTGTATTCCATATATCATTACCACACCGAATCTAAGAATTCTATCCTCTTTCTTGCAAATCCCGTAAGCAGGTCATAGGCCTCATCACTTCCCGGATATGAGCCTCTTGCATCATACATATCCTGCCATCTTAAATATTCAAGCTTATATGCATCCTTAAGATACTCTCTTAATTCTTCTTCTCTCTTGCCGTATAGAATATCCGCAATTTCAGCTTTCTTATCTCTGTACCGAGATATTACTTCTTCTCTGAATTCATTCCTGTTATAAAGCGTCTTATACCAAGGGGATGCATCCTCATGGGGATATAGCATCGTCAGCCCCGTCGGATCATCGTATTCCATCCACGCCTGGTAACTACCAAGGCTCATATCATAATCCCATCCGGGTGCAGAATGAAGTCTTAAGTCAATCTTATCTCCATCCTTATAATAGAAAGCGCTGGATACTCCGGCATCGTAATTCTTGATTATCTCTTCTGTAAGATATGTCTTAACAAAGGAATCGCAATCGATATACTCTCCATACTCTTTTCCATCCGGAGCGATTCCTTCAGCTGACATTATAACAGATTCCACCCTATTCATATAGTCCGTTATATATACCAGTTGATCATCGGTAGGATATGAAGGAGAAGACAAAACAAAGTGTTCCTCGTTATCTGTTACAATTCCACCGGTTATAGTCGGCAGTTCAAGCTTATATCTGTCAGACAGTTCTCTCTCCATAAGATAACCGCCGGTAACATCCGTTCCGCTGCTATCTATATTGATCCTATTCTCTCCGACATCTATCGTAGCGCAGAGATAGTATATACCCATATAATCTCCGTTAATGTATAAGTCCGCAAAATCGCCTCGACTTGCATATTCTACATCCAAAGTCACCTGTATGCTCCTGGCAAGATCGTTTCTTATAAGCGTATCATCCGATGCGTTGGCTATAAGAGCAAATTTATTTCCCCCGGGCTGATTAAGTATGGATACATCTCTCTTGGTACTTATACTGAAAGGCTTCTTACTCCATTCCTCGGTACTCCAGGAATAATTACCCCTTCCCTTAATATAATCAAGTCCTTCCGAGATTAACAATCTCCCGTTTTCATCATACACGTACATCTTGCCGGGTTCTTTATACTCCTTATCCTCATAGACCTTATCAAGGTTGCCGGAAGATGTTGTTATAAATATAGCCGGAAGATTGCTTGATTTAAGCATAATCGGATTCATCTTCTTAATCTCATTACTTAACTTAATCCGAGATTCATCCGCATAAGACGGCAGAAATAAGTAAGCCTCCTCATCCGTCTCATATATACTTATATCCATCCCTCTGCATCTTATATATCTCTTATCAGAATAACTTATGCTGTCAGATACGCATAATAAAGCAAGGATTGCCACAGATACAGTAACAATCAACAGTTTGATTATATGCAGATAATTATCCTTGTTGCCTTCCTTACTATGCATTGGATTCCTTACTTCGCCTGTTAATAATACAATAGATTATCAGTGCCGTAATCGTTATTATCGATATGACCGCTCCCGGTATCATACCAATGGGAATAAACTTCATGATAAGTGTTCTGTTTCCTGATACAGGTATATACATTAATGCCCCATATGTCCTTATCATAGGCACATTCCACCCCTTCTCATACGGAACAGATGTGAAAATACCGTCACATTCCGGAACATTTAATTCTATCGATGAAGGAGATAATTGGGTTATTTCAATACAGTTATCTGATATTGATTCATATGCCTGCTTAAGCTTATCCATATCTTCCGTTACAAATATCGGTCTACCGAAATCAGCTTCATCTGAATCTGCGACAACACTTATCTTAATATCCTCTCCTGCTTCTCTGTATCCGAGATTAAGAATCTTATAGCATCCGAGATTACCGTACCCTGTCAGAAGCTCATCATCCACATATACTGCCAGTCCCTGCGACTTACCCATAAGACCGTCCAAATACATATACATCTCGCCATCTGCCGCTGCAGATATATCAATATCAATCCTGTCTGAAGACTCATTTAACTTAATATCTGCAGGAACGAAAATCTTAACATCTCTACCAAGCAACCTGCTTACCATATCTTCTTGTAATGAGAAAGGATCTCTGTCAATATTTCTCGGATCTTCTATATTGTCTGCTTTGCTTAGATTATATCCCTTGGTTGCAATTGCCACTGATAATGCATATGGATTCTTATAAGCACTTACTATGTTATCCGTACCTGTATCCACTTCTTCATATGCCTTATGTACAAGACTCTTATCTTCCGTTACCACATATTTGATTCCAAGCAGCATATCCATTGTGACAGTGTTGTCATGTCCATAGTGAGTATACAGCGCATCATCATTATATCCGCATTTCTGAAGCAGATATCTGACATATGTCATACCGGCAGAACTGTAATGTGTCACACCGTTATATCCGTACATCATTCCGTCATTCTGTTGTCTCGGGGTAAGATTCTCCATTCGATAGAAACCACTATCCATAGCCTTGATTGCGGACGTTACCTTCTCTGTTGCCATAACCTTATTGCTGTATGAACTTATCTTCTCACTGTTTAGTGCAATATAAGGATAAGTAAATGCTGCATTTAGCAACAACTCCAAGCATAATAATCCTGTCAGAATAACCATTATCATTTTTGATAATAATGGCTTAATCGATTTCTCATAGAGTATAAGCAGTGTGGTATACAATACCAGAATTAATACGTTTATAAAGATCATCTTATTACTTGTATATTTATAACCCTTAGCCTTAACCGCAAGCAAAACTGCTGCAAGAATTATTAATTCAATCGCATATCTTATAATAAAGGTCCTCTTATCATAAGCCTCAGATTGCCCTGTCTTCCGGCTCTCTGACTCCGTCGCTGCCAGGTAAGATATTGCACATACGATCACGGTAAATACAAATAACGGAGCCTGTCTGTAGGGATGACCCGAAGGCTCCATAAGAGCATGCCAGAATAAATTAAATTCATCTATGCAGAAAGATGCAAACACTATTACAAGCAGAATAAGGTTGCCGACTTTGACTCTTCTGTTAACATTATCATTACTCTTATTAAGAAAATAAAGAATCAGAAGAATCAGAACAGCAATTCCGCAATATATCTGCGGAAGTCCGAATCTTGGTTGAATCTCATCATATGCAAATGCATAGATTTTACTATATACATCTACCGGTGTTAACAGCTTGCCCGTTGCCTCAAGACCAAGCTGTGTTATATCCTTGGGGCTGTCTGCAAGTTCAAATAACGTGGGCAGTAACACGACTGCATCTATTCCCACGGAAGCAAAAGTACACAGCATTACTCTAAGTACTCTCTTAGCCGGGTCTTTAAGTCTGTATACCCAGAGGTTAATAAGGGTATATAATCCGACATATATAAGAATCTGATATGAGATATAGTAATTGAATAACAGAATCAATGACAGAAATAGAATATAAGGCAGAATTGTTTTAACTAAACAACTCTCAGCCTTTATCAATCTGTCCGTACAGTACATTATAACCGGTAGAAGAATAACTACGTCCGTCCACATCATATTCATGCTGTGGGCTATCATAAATCCGGAGAATGCCCATGCAACAGCACCTATAATTACCGGAAGATCAACAACTCCAAACAATCTGTTGTCATTATTTACGTTTTCAGATTGAGACCTGACTCTGTCTGATAGATACCATGTAAGATACAGAGACATTATTACCGCAGCCAAGCACAGAGTAATTCCGATAATTAGTGATATGGCCTGAGGTAACCTGTCGATATCAAACAGATTAAACAGTATAAACAAGGGATTGTTAAGATAATATATTATGAATCCTATCATTCCCGATCCGAGTGCAGTCTCGAAAGAATAGAGAATGCCTGCCTCATGGGCACATATTCTCTTATAATAAGAATAGAAATCAATATATTGACGCTTAAGATCATACATTATCCATGTATTGTCCCCAAAGGGAGCAATGTTACAGACAATAAGAAGCGCGATATACATTAAGATAACAATAACGCCTGCTAGGCAGGCGTTTAATAGTGTCTTTCTCATTTCTCCAAGTCTACATCCTTAAGCAATTCCTGAATCTGTTCCACCGTAAGCCACTCGGTATTATTGCCGGAGCTGTAAGAGAATCCCTGTTCTACGGGCTTACCGCCTGGAATGGGACGCTGCTTGTCATTCCATGTCATCTGCGGATAGACAATGAAGTGCTTATCATATTCATAAGTTGTAAGAGAGTCTTCTACGGTAACCATTATCTCATGAAGTTTCTCACCTTCTCTAATACCTACTTCAGGCATCTCACAACCGGGGAGCATAGCCTGTGCAAGATCTGTAATCTTAAATGAAGGAATCTTACTTATGAATGTCTCACCGCCTCTTGCTTCTTCAAGCGCCTTGATAACAAGCTCAACGCCCTGTGTAAGACTGATCCAGAATCTTGTCATGCGATAATCGGTAATCGGAAGTTGCTTACCACCATTCTTAATTATGTTATTAAAGAATGGAATTACACTTCCTCTGCTGCCTGCCACGTTACCATATCGAACTATTGAGAAGTTGATATCTTTAACACCGCTGTATGCATTGGCTGCTATGAATAACTTATCAGATACAAGTTTGGTTCCGCCATAGAGATTGACAGGATTAACCGCCTTATCCGTAGACAATGCCACAACCTTCTTAACCGTACCTGAATCAAGTGATGCGTCAATGACATTCATCGCACCGTGAATATTGGTCTTAATAGCCTCGTTGGGATTGTATTCACATGCGGGAACCTGCTTAAGTGCTGCAGCATGTATCACATAATCAACACCTGTTAAGGCTCTCGATAATCTCTCTTTATCTCTTACATCACCAATGAAGAACCTAAGCTTATCTGCATATTCCTTCATATCATTCTGCATCACGAACTGCTTATATTCATCCCTTGAATATATGATTATCTTCTTGGGCTTATAATGTGTTAATACATATTTGGTAAAACACTTACCGAACGAACCTGTTCCTCCGGTCACAAGTATTGTCTTGTCATTTAGCATTATCCTAATTCTCCTTTATTTCTCAATAAATTTATTCTCATCAAGGCTGTAATGTCCGCCCTTGAATATCTTATGCTTGATTACCCACCATCCGGGTATCCATATTCTCTGCTTCATTGCAGGAGAGACAGAACCGATCATCCAACAGTTCTTCTCACAATGCTTAACCTGCTCTCTTACCTTGGCAGCCTGCTGCCCATTCCATATCTCTTCCCATGTATTGTCGTGAAGATTGCCCATAGACATCTTCTCTGTTGAACCGTTACATGGTAATACATTACCGTACGGATCCAAGAAGAACCCGTTAGTTCCCATTTCACATGGTAATAATCTTGGCTGACCATATATATAGTTGATCAGACCGTGGTTAAAATATGCCCTTCCCCATTTCTTAGGGCTCTTGCTACTTAATAATTCATTGATCAGTTCTTCGAAAGCCTTAGACACCTTATACTTATCATCTATCTTATTATCCGTCTTGCGGAAATAGAAACTGTTATGAAGTGTCGCTGTAGCAAATTCCATATCAAGGTCACAAGCCATATGATACAGAGGGACTAAATCTTTACAGTTCATATCCTGAACCGTCATACCAAATCCCACATCCTTATGACCCATCTCCACTAACTTCTGTAACGTGCCATAGCCTCTGTTAAATCCGTCAGGCAAGCCTCTTATTGCATTATTGGTCTCTTCCAATCCCTCAATGGATATACGTATTCCTATCTCCGGAAATCTCTCACATAATTCAATTATTCTGTCAGTGAAATATCCGTTGGTAGATATAACGATTCTCGGTGTCTTCTTATACAGAAGTTCCACTATATCCTGAATGTCCTTGCGAATGAAGGGCTCTCCGCCTGTAATATTCGTAAATGCCATATCAGGCAGTTTCTCAAGAGTTGCAAGATCTATCTCTTCTTCAGGTCTTGTGGGATCTTTGAAACAATCACACATATTACAGTGTGCGTTACATCTGTATGTGATTATAACAGAACCGTGCAGATTATTCTTAATCATTTGTTACCTTTCTGTGTAACGGATGTGGTCTATTGAGCTTCTGAAGGGAATATCGGTCCATCGGATTCTTCGGCATCCTCTTCAATTTCGTCAAAAAAGTCTGCTTCCCCTCTTCTGATAGAACCCATAAGTGCAATGACACCAATTGCCAATATACTTACTGCAGCCCCTATATAGAAGCCCTCCGGGATAAAGTATAATTCTATTCTGATATTCTCATTCGGCCCTAATTCCGCCTGCTGAAGCGCATCGGTAAGAGGAATGTACATAAGTGAATCATATACTTCCACAGGTTCCACCCTGACGCCGCTTACCTTAACCTTCCATCCCTTCTGATAAGGAATGGTGGTAAATACTCCGACTTCTCCGCTGATGTCGTCTCCTACAGTATATTCACTGTCAAGGGTCATTGCAAGTCTTGATGCCGAGATCGATGTAATATCCGCATGTCTGCTCACGGTCTTGTCATATGCCTGCTTAAGAGCATCCGTATCTTCCGTGACAAATAACGCTTCTCCGAAATCACCCGAATCATCAGCCTTGATATGTACTATGAAATAGTCGCCTTTCTCATAATAACCCAAGTTAAGCACCTTAAGACATGAATCATTACCGTAGTATGTAAGGAACTCATTATTGTAGTAAACTTCCAGATTACTGTATGTTCCTACAAGGTCCGACATATAGAAATACATCTCTCCATCGGCCTCTGCTATTACTCTGTATTCTCTTAAGGGTCCTCCGTTCTCATCACCACCGTATTCTACATTGGCAGGGGTAAATATATCTACAGGCTCTCCCGATAATCGTCCGTATATCTCTTCCTGTAACTGGAAAGGATTGGAGCTCTCACCGCTCATCTCTCTGTATACACCTAAGGCTGCCGGCAGAGCATAAGGATTCTTATATACCTGAATGTCGCCGTCTTTAACCAACTCATATTCTTTATGCATCCGATATCCGTGCGCTCTGTCCGTCATCAGATACTTGACTCCGAGAATCGAATCTGCAGTCTGTGTATTATCATGACCGTAATCGGTATACAGACCGTCATCATTATATCCTAGCTTTTGAAGGAAATATCTGACATATGTTAGTCCTGCAGAACTGTAATGAGTTATTCCCTTATAATCATACATCATCGCATCGTTCTGCTGCCTCGGAGTCCAGGATTCCATTCTGTAGAAAGACTCATCAATACTCTTAACATAATTAACCGTCTGTGCTGTTGTATTGACCTTATCTGCAAATTCCGATGCTGTCTCACCCATCATGGATTCCATATTGTATATATATACACCGTTAAGGCCCAGATCGGCTGCCTGCAACAGCATTAACATCATCATCACAGACACAATAACTATCTTACGTCGTACCCTATACAGAAGGAGCAATAACAGAATTGCAACTGCGATAAGACCTTGATTAGTCCATATCTTCCATGGCTCCAATAATCTTATGGGATACTTAAATACATACCATGCAATCAGAAGAACCAACGCACCGGCTATGATAATACGTAAGATACTTAAGCCTTCCCTGTATTCCTGCAATGACCTGCATGCACAGAGTAACATTAAGAATACAAATAATATGGCTTCTCTGTATGGATAACCTGAAGGCTCCATCCCCGCATGCCATAACAGATTAATATCATCATAAATAAATGACACAGTCAGGATAATATATAATACCGCAATTGATATCCTCTCTCTTATCCCGATCTTCTTATTAAAGAAATACATGATTGCTAGAAGTAATATGATCACACCGCAGAATATAAGAGGATATCCCCAATAGACTTCAAGTGAATCATAGCTAAGAGAGAATAACTTGGTAAGTATCTCCTTGGGATATAAGTTACGTCCCTTAGTCTGAAGACCGTACAGCAGTATATCCTTGGGGCTGTTACGAAGTTCAATAAATGTAGGAAGCAGGATAGTCGCATCGATCCCTATACCCGCACCCGTAGCAATTCCAAGCCTTAATATCGCTTCCTGAGGATTCTTCTCCTTAAGCGCACAGAGTCTTACGACAGACCACATAAGAACAAAAACAAGTATTATATAAGAGATGTAGTAGTTCAGATACAGGATTATTGCGACAGATAATGTATAACCCAACAGCTTACCTTCAAATAACAACTTCTCTGTCATGATTATAACTATCGGAAGCATAATGAATACGTCAAGCCACATTATATTGGTGGCATTGGACATCATATATGCACACAAAGCAAAAGATACAGAGCATATATAAGCTCCCTTATCACACATCTTCTGTAAGAATAAATCAAATGTAAATGATGAAAGAGCAAGCTTAAGTCCGATTACAAGAGATATTGCAAGCGGAAGCTTATCTATCGGGAATAAAGCAATCAATAGCAAAAACGGACTTGTAAGATAATATACGCAAAGTCCTATAAGTCCCGAACCGAGTGCTGTGTCAAATGAATAGAATATATTGGAATCACCAAATAATATACTCTTATAATATGCGTAGAAATCCACATATTGGCGCTTCATGTCAAACGATATCCAGGTATTGTCGCCAAAGGGAACAATACCGCATACTGCAAGCAATATCGTATATAACACCGCTGTAATGACAAACGATACTATGGCATGAGATATATTAAATTGAATACTCTTATTATCATTATTCATGCTCTTAATTTATCTGATATACCCTTAAGATCCGCAACAGCCCTTATTCCGATCTTAAATATCTTAACTATGTTGATCGAATTGGTTCCCGCCCGTCTGCTATTAAATGTAATAGGAATAAACATAAGCTTAATCCTGTATTCTTCCGAAGGACGACCCACGGCCATGGATGCAAATACCGCAGTTAGTGCAACATTCGTAAGATTGTATTCTGACGGCAGATACTTAATTGCGGACTCAAGTGCCTGTCTGTTCATAAGCCTGTACGGTGTATTGACATCCTCAGGCTTAACCTTAAATATCATGCCGACTATACATCTTAAGCACTTTGACACCAGCTTCCGTGACATTCCGTCCTGTCTGTTATGTCTGTCTCCTATTATGACATCACTGTCATATCTGTGATTCCAGAAGTTCTCAAATTCGCTCGCCATAGTCTGGCCGTCGGAATCTGTCTGAAATATGAAATCAATTCCACTCTCTATGGCATACTGATAACCGAAGTATATGGTCGCACCATGTCCTGAATTCTCTCTTGTTATTACTTCAAGATATTCCTTGGCTGCTACCTGTATCTTAACAAGTTCCAGAGTATTATCCTTACTTCCGTCATCCAAGATCACAAGTCTTGACTTGCCACCGCCGTTATGGCGTTTAATAACCGGGTACCATTCATTAATAACCGATTCTATATTGTCTGCTTCATTATATGCGGGAATAATTATAAATAGTGAATCCATCTGTATCCGTCATCCCAATCTTATTCTCTTATGAATCTTACGAACCAATGCCGGAGCTGCTGTAAGCGCAATAAGATATATCTTATTCTTGGCGGTAAGATATTTATTGCTTATTGTATGTCCGATATTGCTTCTTAAATACTTAATGACACTTACATAGAAGTCATTATCCTTATTCATCATTGATACAGGAACATGAAGAAGATAGTCAAGCCTCTGGAATAGTGCAAATCTCTTGGCTTCATTTTTAAGTCCCGGATACTTATCTTTAATCAACTTCTCGACATAATCCGCATTATCCACTATATCCTTAAATACCGGTCTGAATATGTTCTTATCTTCACTTCTTGAATTACTTCCAAGCCTATAATATACATGATACGCCTGCTTAGGCAGTATCACATATTTATCTATGTCAGGTAACATACTGATAAGAAGATAGAAATCTTCGTTAAGCTTACCTTCCGGAAATTCTCTTCCTTCAAACAACTCTCTGTTCGTTAATCTTGTACAGAAGCTGCAGTCACCTGTATGCAATAACAATTCCCTTAATTGCTCTTGCCCTGTAATCACCCGCTCTGACGTAGGCGGAATACATACATCCGGAAGCTTACTTCCATCCTCTGCTATCTCATCTCTTGATATCTGTGCCATCTTAATACCATATCTGTCTATGGCATCCATCATTAATGACACATAATCTTCATCCACATAATCATCACTGTCAACAAAGCCTATATAGTGCCCCGTTGCCTGTCTAAGTCCTGCATTCCTCGCACTCGATGATCCGCCGTTTGACTTATGAATTACACTTATACTTCTTATTCTTCCATCCGGCAATACTCCGTTATTTGCTGCTGCCAGCTTATCTGCTACCTCACCGCTATTATCCGTAGAACCGTCATCAACAATAATAATCTCCAGATTAGAATACGTCTGATTGATCACTGAAATCACACATCGCTTAAGTAAATTCTCGTCGATATTATATACAGGTATTATGATTGATACCGTTATATCACTTACAAGTTCACTCTTCATATCTATTCTCCGAGTTTGCCGGATTTAAAGAATCCGGGGTTGATCACAGGTGCTACAGAGAACGGTCCATCCTCAGGCGGTATGATATTGCCCGATTTGTATCCCCTATAAAACTCCATTAATCTTGATGCGGCAACCTCTGCATTCCACAGATTCGCCACACTCTGATATGCTCTCTTACCAAACTCTGTAATTAATTCAGGTGTCTCAAATAATCTCTTAACCTGGGTAAACATCTTATCATAACTGTCATCTTCATATATGAGTCCATTACGCTCATGATCTATTAGGAATAAACTTGCTCCTGCTTCTGCGCTTACCACTTCGGCGCATCCGCCGTTCATGGCCTCGTTAATTACTGCTCCCCAGCCCTCTAAATGATTGCTGGTGAATATATGTATATGACTTCTCTCCATGATAAATCTGACCTTATCGGGAGGTAAGAATCCTCTGAATGTAATATAGTCTTCTATCATATTATTGACAGCCTCGGCCTTAAGTTCATCTGCCATGGGGCCAGAGCCTATCATATCTATATGGAATCTATATCCTGCCTTAACAAGATCCGTTGCAAGCCTAATCATATATTCCGGATGTTTAAGAGGCAGAAATCTTCCTGCCCATACAATCTTAATCTCTTCACTTGTAATTGTCGGAACAGTACCCGGCAATTCCTCTCTGTGATTAATATGTACCCGCTCAAGCTTGGCTTTATTATTCCACAGGTCGGCCTCGTTATAATAATATCTGGTTCTCGGGAAATATCCGAAACGATACATTTTGCCCTTGTATGCACCTATAAGATTATAGTCGGATGCCACATAAGCTCCGTTACACAGTAGATATACGGGCGCCTTGCGATATCTGATATGGTCTTTATACTTACGTATAAGTCCCTTGGGAGATATCATCTTCCATTGACCTTCTCTGTATAATCTTTCACTTATACGAATAATTAACCTGTTATGATTCTTTCTGCATTCGCGCAGTGCATCCTGAACTATGTTCTCATCTTCAAGCCATCCGATTAAGAGTATATCCGCTGACATGATCTTATCTTCGGCCTTATCCGCATCAATATAACTCTCGACAACATACGGAACAGACGCAGGGTTAATATACCATCCCATATCAATACGCTTCTGCTCCATCTGCATGGTCTGAACGAATGTGAATTCGCATTCGGGCAGTTCATGCAACACCTCGCAGAACGGCATCTGATGATGATTTATGTAATTGGATACCATCGTGATCCTAACAGATTTCTTCATATATCTCCAACAACCTGTTTAAATTATTCTCCGCATTATGCGTTATACCAGCCTTAAGCATAGCTGCTGCACCAAGTTCCGTTGCTTCTCCGTCATCGGACCATAGCTTATCAAGTATATCAGGCAGTTCATCAATATCAGAATACATCTTAACTTCAGTATTATCATCTGCCATGGAAGGTATTCCGCCTACTCTTGCAGCTACGACCGGCACCCCAAGTAACATTGCTTCTCCCATTGAATTAGGGGAATTCTCGACAGAACTTGCAATTAAGAATGTATTGCAATTCAGATACTCTCTCTTCATCTGTTCAGCAGATAACGGACCAATCATCGTCACATGATCTGTAAGGGAATTGTCCTTGATTAGCTGACTTAAGTACTTACCGTAATAAGTTATCCTTATGGGGTCTTTATTGATTATATCTATGCCTGCGACTCTTAATCGCGCATCGGGATATTTACTTATAATCTTCGGCATAACGGATAAGACTTTATGGAGTCCTTTAAGAGAGTAATCTCCCTGACTCATAAATATGACGTGTCTGTCACATTCCGTAACATCCCAGGTTCCTTCATAGAATTCCTGTCTCATAGTCTCATTCATATGATGATATGTTGCCTTGGGATTATGAGAAGATGCCCAACTTCTGTCAAATTCGGTTCTGCCTGTTATGTCCGTTGCGTATGTGATAGCTTCGGTCTCATATTCGCCGCGCTTAATAAATTTCATCTGTTGTGCGGCAACATTATCCTTTCTTACCCTGTCTCTGAATGTCTTGCCGTATATAACAGATCTTGGCAATCCGTCGGTATATTTAAGTGCACACTCTGATATGATCCCCTGTAGACCTATAAGAAGTCGTATATTCTCTCCGCTTCCGTTAAGCTTATATTCAACTCTTGAGACAGCCAGAGTATGCGGAAATTCCGTTCCAAATACATGTACAATGTCGGGCTTACAATCATTTATTATCTTACCGAATACCTGCTCAAGATTCGAATTATAATTCTCTGGATGATCAACATCTTCCCTGTATTCATACAAAGAGATTATGCATTCGCTTCCCATATCTATATCACTGCGCCTGTACTCAGATATCTCCTTATTCTTCACATGCACGGGTACAGCCAAGGCAGGGATAATACTATCCCTGTCATTATCAGTTATATTTGACTGTATTAACTTACCAAGCGCACCGTCAAGCCAGCCTTCCTTGTTGCTGTAACTTCTGCCTGCTGCCATGGCAACGGTCCTTGGCAAAGAGTTGCATACCCACAACACCTTCATACTGTGTTACCTTCTAAGTTCTATCTTCCGTATATCATGGTCTTAATCTTATTATAGATTCCGGCAGACTTGGGGTTCTCTGCAAGTTTAGTCCTTAGTCCTGCTCCTGTCAGCGTAAGGATCAACTTATATTTGCGCGCCCTGCTTCCCATATACATATCCGTAATCTGTTTATGTTCTGCCGCGGATATCTTCTTATTTACTCCATTCTCGGAATATCCACCGCCTTCATAATCAGATATCACAACGTCCATATATTCGGTTGTTGCATTCTTCTTATATATGCAATACAGAAAATGCTCATAGTCTGCTCTTACCTTATATTCCGTATTATAAGCTCTGTCCGCAAATAGCGACCTGTCATAGAAACACACCTGATGACATGGAACATTACGATACAGGGCAAACTCATTGATCTTCCTTACTGATGATACCTTAGAACCTGTCTTAAGATTATACTGATCTCCATAATATATATGCGGTCTGTCACCATCACCCACTGACTTCGTAATATCAGCTTCTATTGCATCCGCTACTGAACCAAGTACCTGCTTATCATGCAATATATCCCCGCAGTTAAGAAACAGCACATATTCATAATAATCTTCGCTTACCTTATCCTCAGTCGCCCCTAATTTGCCCGTATTACCGTTTAACTCTTCAATTTGTGACAGCGCAAGATTCATCCCGTCATATATACCCTTATCTTTCTTAACAAATATATGGGTATTATCTCTTACAATATCTGTAAGGGCATCTATGCTTCCGTCGGTCGATTCACTGTCCTCTATTATGACATCATAATCCCAGTAATCCTGCTTATAGATACTCTCAAGGGTCTGTCTAATGCGGTCACCGGAATTGAAACTGACCGTAATTATGTGAAAATGTATCTTCATATTCCCATCCTCTGCCTCTTACAGATCAGAACGTATCAGTCTGGTTAAGCCAATATCTGTCATGGAATAAGAAGCTCTTATACGGTAAGACCCTTACTCCCACTCTGTCGGCTGTATATAAGAAGAATATGAAATACAGCGCACAGACCATACATACCAGAATCATCACACGTCGCTTCTCATTGCCTTTAAGCGATGATACAATCCCCGGAACCAGAAGAATCTGTGATGTTATAAGGTAATATCCGAATCTTGTGATAAGCGGAACATAATAGCAACCTGCATACAGAGCCACTGCCATAATACACATGTGGAAATACATCTTATTATCTGCACGATGCTGTATTGCAGGTTTATAGAAGAACAGACACAGAGCTATCACCGTTATGCATCCTGCTATAGCATACAGATTCTCGCTGACGGAATGCTGCATACTCTCATATACCGTATTCTTATATGACGGATAGAGCTTAAGCGCTATACTCATCACGTAATTCTTGGCCATAGGCATTGTAACTGTGAAAACAATTACTGCGATATACATCCATCTCTTCCAGGGTAATCTGGCTATCAGATACAGAGGAATCACCACAAGAACACTTTTGTGGAATGTAGCGGCAAATGCGATGATTATGAAGAACTTAATAAGATTTGTCTTTGTTATGTTAACTACATATCTTAATGCATATGTTGCAAGCGCCAAAGCGAAATAATACCTTACCGTATTAAAGGTTCTGAAATATATGCCCATAGTCATGAACATATAGAAGCTTAGAAAGAAACTGTCACTCTGATCTTTAAATACTTTAAGAAATACCAGTGCTATTAATGCCCCGAATACGGCAAACATAAGAAGATAGTCTTCTTTGCCCGATAACGTGTACAGGATTCTGACTACAAGATTAAATCCGGGCTCTGTTACTACATAGCCTCTCTGGAATATCTCATGACAAGTCACCACGTAGGTACCGTAATCATTGCCTACTTCCAGCCTTAAGGCAGCCAGCATAAAGAGTATCGTAAATATGGCAGCTGTTGCGACCGCATTGATCGCACGCTGTCTGTCTACCCTAAGAGAATATATATCGCGAAGGCCGGCCTCCGTACAGGGTATCTCCTTAACAAGATAAGCCAACGCTATCGTGATCACACTTACCGCACAATACAACAGCATAGCCTACGCCTCTCCTATTCCCTTCTTCATAAGCTTAAGCGCTTTATTAGTGTTCATATCTCCGTCTAGTACCGCTCTGTGCTTATATACAAATCTTATTGCCATCACAGGTGCAAGCAATCCGTACAAATGCTTATACAATACACCCCTGTCATAGAAGAACTTATCATTATATCCCTCAAACCACGTACTTGGTCTTGGAACTTCCCGTCCTATGGTTATCGGAAGTGCATATACCTTAAGTCCCTTCTTAATCGCTTCATCAATAAACAGCGAATCTTCTCCGTTACAATACTTAGCACCGCCGCCGAATAGCAGACTGAAACTGATATTGGACCTCATTATGCTCTCTCTCTTACAAGAGAAACTGTATGTGGGATATCTTCCGCAGTTATATCTGTGAACTCTTGTGGGTCTGTCAATATGATAGGTCGCCCTGTCAGGACTTACCTCCATATTAAATAAGATCATGTCGCAGTCAGAGTTTGCTTCATATGCGCTAAGTATCATATCCGCATAACCGTCTTCATAGACGATATCCTCATCCGAGAATAAGATTATATCGGCGCTTGATCTCATAAACGCGTTATTACGACTAAGTCCCACTCCTCGCTCTGCAAATGAATAACAACAAATCTTATGGCCGTTATGACTGTATTCGGCATATGAATTCTCATCACACTGATTGATGATGATCGAATCGGTCTGAAGATTCATCTTCTGTGCGACTTCTGCTGTATTAAGTTGTACTCCCGATACAAGTGTCTGAATGGTCATATGTTTATTTCGTTACTACAACTCCCTTAATAGGGACATTCTGCTTCTTAAGTGTATAGACAACCTTATCTATTATCTCGCCCTTATCCTTACCCTGTCTTATAGCAAGTATTACTCCCGATGAGGCACGCAACTTATTAAACGCATTTACGGAGAATTCAAAATCCCCTGCTTCCAAATACTCCATACTTGTCGTATCGCCTAATATATGCGAGGTGTTGATCTTAGCTTCTTCACTGTCCTTAAATCCTAAGTACGGGATATCCGGGTATCTGCCAACCCAATCTCTCTCAGAATAGATTCCGTCATCTATGACATAATATAACAGTATTCCGAATACACTTATGATTAATCCTATGAGGCCTCCAAGCAATGCCGCATTATAATCTCTTGTATAAGCGTCATATTCGACCATTTCGGAATCGGTCCACAGGTCGATATGTAAGATCATATCTATTTCCGTGGCAAAATGCGGCAAGGCCTGCTTATAAGCATCCGAGATACTCTTAACCAAATCAGGATCGGTGCCTGTCACCTGTACGGTCAGAATCCTGTAATCACCTAAGATCTCACCCGTAACAGAATCAAGTATCTGCTGTTTGGTGACACCGGGAAGCAGAGTAAGCGCATATTCCGTAATCGGATTATCCCTAAGTATCGAATCCCAAGTATAAGCATTGTAATAATCAGGACCATTGGGATACCCTTCATAATCAAGAGTAATATAATAGTCGTTGCTTATCCTGTATACGGTATTGCCACTCTTATATTCACTGTATAACTTATATGTCAGAATACCAATAATAGCACCGATCATAATCGCTGCTATTACCAACCAAATCTTTCTTATGAATTGTCTCCATATTCTGACGATATCGACACCCTGTGCTCCCGGATTGTAAGTTGCCATGACTTATCCTTTCATCGGATGATTAGTGTTGCTTATCCGCGGTTATCTGATTCTCATCCACACCTTCCGTAGCTTCCGGCGAGAACAGAATCTTAAGCGTTAACATCATAAGCTTAATATCCATCCATACACTGTAATTCTCTATATAACTTAAGTCCAACTTAAGCTTATCATACGGGGTTGTGTTGTATTTGCCGTACACCTGTGCGTATCCCGCTAGCCCCGCCTTAACCCTCATTCTGAATGCAAATTCAGGCATTGTCTCCATATACTGGCTGATTATCTCAGGCCTCTCAGGTCTTGGACCTATAAATGACATGTCTCCCTTAAGTATGTTAAATAACTGCGGCAACTCATCTATTCTTACGGCCCTTATGAATCGCCCTATCGGGGTGATTCTTGTATCGTGCTTGCCCGCAAGTCTGGCCACGCCGTCTTTCTCCGCATCGACTATCATGGATCTGAACTTCATAATACGGAACTCTCTTCCGCCTTCCGTACATCTTATCTGCTTATATAATACCGGTCCTCTGTCATAGCACTTAATCGCGATTGCGGTTATTATCATAATCGGCGAAGTTATTACCGCAAGGATAAGCGAGAAGACTATATCAATAAGCCTCTTGGCAAATCTCTGCTCAACCTTAAGATTATATTCCCTTGTAAGGAATATCGGAGTATCAAATAAGTGCAACGGATCCGAACCCTTAATGATGACATCCGATATCTTGGGCATCATATATACCCTTATATTTCTTGCATACATGTATTTAAGGAATCTGTTGCGAATCTGAGCCGGAACGTCCCACAATACAACACCGTCATATTCCTTACTTATCATCTCATCATTAAGTACTTCCTCATCCTCGCCCATATACATGAGCTTAACGATTTGATACTTATCTTTCCTTGTTGCAAATTTATGCTGTATATCATCTATCGGATGGTCGCCGTAGATTAACAGAAGCTTGCGTGGAGGGAAGAATAACCGATACAATCTTCCACCTAGGAATACCCAGATTCCTGCAAATGCAATCTGAATTAACGCCATGGTAAACATCACGTCGCCCTTAAATAATCTTATCTCCATAAGAGATATCTGAAGATAACTCACGATGTCTACAATTACTATTGCGAATATGTCCGAGAAGAATACATCCCATGGCTTAAGATAACCTATCTTGAGTCCTCCGAAGGTACTGCTGAAGAAAAAGATAAGAACGAAATATACGAATATCATAAGCAGATGGCCCTTGAAGTATAACTTAACATGCCATACTAAGCGTCCATGTATGATCTCCATCCATACATAAGCGTATATGGCTGTAAGGATCGCTACTCCAAGCATACTCCACAACAATATGACTGTTCTTTTGATCGTTTCTTTGGTGTTCATCTATTTAATCTATAACCTTCTTAAGGTAGCTCTTACCGCCCACCCTATGAAATAACAGGCACTGGCACATATGCTCAATCCTTCGTATTGTCTGTATAAAGCCCAGATTCTCTTAATTGCCGTAAGCTTATTGCTTGATAAGGACTTTGCAGGACGTCTGTATATTGTAAGCACCTCATTAAGTCCTCTTGCGGTCACACCGCCTCGCAGTATACTCCACCATGCCGCAGTGTCTTCGCTTGCAATATAAGGCATATATATCTTATCCTTATCAATCTTATCGGTATCAAACATCGTAGTAGATGTAAATATCACGGTCCTTGATAATGCCTGTTTATAATTTAAGCTGTCCGGCACCTTAACGATCTTGCCTGTACCTACAGCTTTCTCATCTCCAAACTCATATGCCGTAAATGAAAATGCTGCACCGGTCCTATCCATAAATGCAAGCTGTCTTGATAACTTATCATCTTTCCAAACATCATCCGCATCAAGGAATGCAATATATCTTCCCTTAGCCGCATCAAGTCCTCTGTTACGGGCTCCTGCCGCTCCGTGACCATTATCATCAAGGAACAGAATCTTAATCCTGACATCCCTGTCAGGTGATGCCTCATAGTCCTTAAGAATCTGTCTTGTATTATCGGTCGAGCCATCCTCTATGAGTATCCACTCCCAGTCTTTGTAATCCTGGCACGGTACCATCTTAAGAGTATCCTCTATGAATCCGGCTGCATTATATACGGGCGTAACAATAGATATCATTACAATTCTTCCTTCACAAGATACTTAGGTCTGTTCTTAACCTCAAGATAAGTCTTACTTAAGTATTGTCCGAGTATCCCAAGACACAGCAACTGCACTCCGCTTATAAGCGAGATAATACACACAAGTGACTGCCATCCGCTTGTGGGATCTTCCCAGAATATGGAACGGATCAGTATGAATATAATAAGCACAAATGCCAATACACAGAACAACACTCCTAAGAAAGAGGCTATTGCAAGAGGCGCGGTTGAGAATGCTATTATTCCCTCAATCGAGTATAAGAATAATCCCCAGAAGCTCCACTTGGTCTCTCCCTTGGCTCTTTCAACATTCTCAAATTCAAGCCATTTGGTCTTATAGCCTACCCAGCCGTATATGCCCTTGCTGAATCGGTTATACTCACCCATAGACAGAATCGCATTAACGACTTGTCTTGTCATAAGCCTGTAATCTCTGGCTCCGTCCACGATATCGGTCTTGCTGATCTTATTCATGATCTTATAGAACTTCCTTGCAAGAAAGCTTCTTATGGGCGGCTCACCCTTACGATTAACCCTTCTTGTTGCAACGGAATCATAACCCTGTTCAATATATTCAAACATCTCAGGAAGCAGTGCAGGAGGGTCCTGTAAGTCGGCATCCATTACAACCGCATAGTCTCCCTTGGACTTCTCAAATCCTGCATATATCGCAGCTTCCTTGCCGAAGTTACGTGAAAAAGATACAAGTTTAACTCTGTTATCAGTCTCATTTAATGCCTTAATCTCACGAACCGTACCGTCCTTAGAACCGTCATCGACATAGATTATCTCAATGTCCAATGCTTTCTCCTTAAAGAAGTTCGCATTCTTATTAAGTTCATCATAGAAATACCTTATATTCTCTTCTTCGTTATAACAAGGCACTATCACGCTAAGTAACATCAGATTACACTCCTGTATACTATATAATCATCGGTTGTAAGGACCCTCTTAAAGGTTCCTTCTCTATCCTCTGCTCCCTCGTAATTCTTAATGATTATTATATCACATCCCATAGATGCGGCGACACTCGTAATCTCATCCATATATACGTCGGATTTCCACATTAAATCGTGTATATAGAATATTCCTTCATCATAGCTGTCCTTAACTCCCAGATCACTGTCAGGCTGCATGATATTATGTCCGTACAGAAGCGGAATCATATCTCCGTATGAAGAGATAAAGGGCAGTATATCATCATCCGCAAGCACAAGATTAGGCTTATTGACATCAAGATATTCAACAATCTGCTTCTTACCCTCATCATAATGATTGATATCGGTACGGGTATTGCCCGGGAAGGCCCCCAAGAAATTGCCGCAGATGGATACGTATATGAACAATAATACAGCTACGATTCTTCTGGTTCTTACGGTCTTGGTCTTATATAACAGTTCGGTTATCGCATAAGGAATGTATACAAATATCGGAATAAGCATCGGTATCATGCTGTAATGTTTAATCACGGGGAATATAAGCGATAAGGTCCATATCGTCACCGGATTACATGCAACACCCAACATAAGCAATAAGGG
Organism: uncultured Lachnospiraceae bacterium; assembly: GCA_902778165.1. Lineage (GTDB taxonomy): Bacteria > Bacillota > Clostridia > Lachnospirales > Lachnospiraceae > Colinaster. The sequence goes on along the minus strand of CACYWQ010000001.1, from coordinate 165,763 downwards.
ATAGACTAAGTTAAACTTGAATCTGTCTTTGCCTACGGAATACAGAATCACGATACTTAGGGCAAATAAGAGGATATAAGCTCCTTCGGTCTTGCTGTTCTGGAAGAATACATACATTGTCTCTGCTATTCTGCTCACTCTATTCCTCCACTATAAGGGTACTGTCATCATATATCTGACCCTTCTTGCCTACGATAATACAACTTATACATGCAATTCCTGCCGTGATCGCTATTAACAGCGCACCCTTAGCCAGGCTTATCATAAATACCGATGATATAAGCACAAGAAGGAATTTAAGAACATAAGATAACTTAACCTTCTTATCTCTGTATGCACAAAGGATCACATACAATACATACGGAATCATAACAACGGATACTATGGTATCTCCCGCATAACCGTTCCATAACAGTCTTGCACCTATCGATTTATTAAAATAATCTCCGCTTAGCATGAGTACTCCCACGAATATCCCGTATAAGAATACTCTCTCTCTTATTTTGATCATAGGAATAATGAATAATACACATGACATATAAGTGCAGATAATCGTCTGTATCGTACATACCACGTATAGAAGGGCAATCTCATTAAGACCGAATATATCGCAGATACATGCATAATATATGGGAAGTGTAATGATCTTACGCGAACTTAACACACCGTACACGTAGGGAGTCGAAGTGATTGGGTTATATACATCTATTGTTCGGGTGTTAAGGATGATTCGAACCATCGGAAGCATATGATCTTCTCTCACATAATCCATGATTCTGATAATTCTGACGCAGAGAAGAACGAAAATTGCAAATGTAATTCCAATCATAATAAGTTCTTCTTTCTTAAGCTTATGACTGTATCTGTCAGGAGCATCCTTAGTGATAAACAGCGTGTGCGTAAGAATAAAGACTATTACAAATACCACGGCTATCACGATATATGCGTTTCTTACATATGCCGAAATCTCATCAAAGCTTCTGTTAAGTACGATATATGAGGTGCTTATAAGCAGTCCCTGCATCAAAAAAAGAAAAAGGAAACCCGACAGATATGTCTCAATCTGACCGATCTCCTTCTTACCTGCAATATTCCTGATTATATATCCGGACATATAGGGCATGGCGAAAACCGCCACAATCCCCAAAACGTCCATTATATCAAAAGAATGCATATCCTATACTCCGCTTATACCCTGGCCGAATCCACGTTATCCTTAAACCATTCGTAAGCAAGCTTAACCCCTTCTTCCAACTCAACCTTATGTGTCCATCCAAGTTCATGCAACTTAGTCACATCACACAATTTCCTGGGAGTTCCGTCAGGCATCTCAGAGTTCCAAATTATCTCTCCCTCAAATCCTACGGTATCCTTAACAAGATAAGCAAGATCCTTAATTGTAATCTCCTTACCCGTACCAATATTGACATGCGTAATACCCTGATAATTCTCAAGTAAGAATACACATGCATCAGCCATATCATCTGAATATAAGAATTCTCTAAGGGGTGAACCTGTTCCCCATAATTCAACGCTCTTAGCGCCGCTTACCTTGGCCTCATGGAACTTCCTGATCATGGCAGGCATAACATGAGATCCGGCAAGATCGTAATTGTCATATGGTCCGTAGAGATTGGTAGGCATACAGCTTATGAAATCATCGCCATACTGCTGCTTATAGAAACTGCACATCTTAAGTCCCGATATCTTGGCAATCGCATATGCCTCATTGGTAATCTCAAGAGGTCCAGTAAGCAAAGCATCCTCAGGGATAGGCTGCGGAGCCATTCTGGGATATATGCACGAACTTCCTAAGAACAGTAACTTCTTAACTTTATAGTCATGACAACACTTAATCACATTACACTGAATCTGCATGTTCTGATATGCAAATTCCGCAGGCTCACTGCTGTTGGCACCTATGCCGCCTACCTTGGCTGCTGCCAGTACCACAACATCCGGTCTCTCTTCTTCAAAGAAAGCCTGTACTGCAGCCTGATTCGTAAGATCAAGTTCCGCATGTGTCCTTCCTATTATATTGTCATATCCGCTTCTCTTAAGAGAGCGCACTATCGCACTTCCGACAAGCCCTCTGTGGCCCGCTACGTATATCTTATCGCCATGTACTAAATTAGCCATTTAATCCTCCGAAATATCAAAAAATATCTTATATATTATATCACATTTATCTATGCGTTTTGACCATTAAGAATCCTAATTCTGCCGGCGGGATAAACCGTCCATCGGACGGTTTATTATACCATAAATCACAACTATTCTGAATATCTGAAACCGTCTTTGAGTTCAGGGCCCCTAAGAGCGAAATCATGTCGTTCTTCGACGGTAGACGGAATCTTATAATATCCGATCTGGCCGGCATCTTCAGCTACATAGAAGGTGATTCCATCAACTGTATAGGTAAAGGCATCACCGTCAATATAGTCCTGCTGGTTGACATAATATTCCATACCTGCAGTCCGAACAATATCGGATAGCAGACCTTTGGCTTTAAGAAGACCGATCATCACACATATAAATACAAACGATATAAGTTGCAGATTCACTGAACGCTTCCCAATACTCAGATTATCGGCATGCCTTACCGAATATCCTAAAGCTAACAGCGGAATGATGATGATATATGAATAACCGTATCTTATAAGGGGTGCTTTGATAAACCAAGTAATCATTCCTAAGCATAAGATAAGCATCAGAAGGATTATCTGCAGGCGCCCGGCCTTGTCACATGACTCGCCTGCATTCGCAGACTTAGTTGGAATTGAAGACTCACCCGGAATCGATGACTTGTATGATGCTGCCGTCCTGATCGTAAGGATAATCACGCATATAAGAGATGCTACAGCGCCAATAAGCCACAGTTTCTCCATGACAGATAAAGAACTAATATATCCGGGGATCCAGTTAAATGCAGTAACGCTGTCCCATTCTTCGGCACGCATGATACCGCGTCCCCACATACCTATCTCTTTCGCATCGTACTTCGCCATTCCCACAGGCATCTGCCAATCAGGAGCTCCGAAATTTACAGATGTAGATGGATAGAGAATCCAACCCGATATAAAGTATCCCCGGATGAAATACGGAATCGCGATTATCAGACTTAATATCAGACAGGTAATAATACTCTTATAATTCTTATTCTTGATCCAATACAGTCCCGGTATCAATGCCAGAAGCACAAGTGGTGCAAGACTTAACTTAATGGTGACGGCATATACGATTAATACAGTGAGTATCCCGTACATATCAATCGAAGCATCAAGCCACATTATAACTATATTAAACAAAAGCAGCTGAGCGTAATAATCCGATGCGGGTGATATCATCTCAGAATAAATCAGTCCAAGATAATAGATTAGCCCGATTCTTACATAATCCGATACCCTCGGAATTATACATATCTTACCGGCATCATCTCTTATAAAGGCCCCCACTATTCCTACAACAGTAAAGGAAGATAACAATGCGAAGAATCCCGCACTTGTATGCAGCGATCTTCCTGTAAGCCACTTAAATCCATACAATGCATTAAGTGCAAATTCCGCACTGTTATATCCGAATCTGCTCTGTATATTGGCAAGTCCCGGAACTACACCGTAATCCTCTATCCAGTGTATAGCCTGCGCATGATACAGATTAGTATCAAAATGCATATATCCTCTTGATGTGCCGTATGCCATAAGGAGGATCAATACCAGGTATACCACACTTCTGTATGGGTGGGCGCTTGCGGCAGATCCGAGATTCATAACTCTGCCCAAGCGGTCCTTATCAACAAATACTATTAACAGGCAGGCAAACAGAAGTATATAATCCGCCCACATACCTACTCCTGCAAACAGACTGATTATCTGTGCATAAGCATTGATGCAAGCCAAGCCCACCAGGCAACGCAGGACGTGAGGATGCGAAGCCTCCCCGCGATTACCGTGTATAATAAGATGCAGTAACAATTCAAGCACCTCAAACCCGATCACATATGAAGTTATGGCTATGAATATCCAGCTTACTAATACTTCAATCATGGCTTCCCTTTAGTCCCATATACTCAATCAGACGACAGGAGTACCTACTTCTGTCGTCTGTTATATGCTTAAATATCTTAGTCAGGCGGTAATACCGCCGCATCAATTATCTCTTGCCAGCCTTATATTCTTCAGTACTTACTCCGGCAATTGCGCGAAGATCCGAATCCATCATCATGGCTACAAGGCCTTTGAAGTCAACCTTTCTCTTCCATCCAAGTGTCGTCTCTGCCTTGGTGCAATCACCCCATAAGAATTCAACTTCCGCAGGTCTGTAGAACTGAGGATTGACATCCACAAGCACTCTGCCTGTAGCATCATCAATACCCTTCTCATCTATTCCTTCGCCTTCCCAACGAATCTTGATTCCACACTCTGCAAATGCAGCCTCAACAAACTCTCTTACGGTATGGGTCTCATTGGTTGCAAGCACGAAGTCATCCGGCTTCTCCTGCTGTAATATAAGCCACATTCCCTCTACGTAATCACCTGCAAATCCCCAGTCACGCTTAGCATTCATATTACCAAGGGATAACTTCTCCTGCTTGCCCGCCAGGATATTGGCTATGGCAAGTGTAATCTTACGTGTTACGAAATTCTCACCTCTTCTGGGTGATTCATGGTTAAATAAGATTCCGTTGCAGGCAAACATCTTATATGACTCTCTGTAATTAACCGTGATCCAGTATGAATACAGCTTAGCTGCTCCATAAGGACTCTTGGGATAGAAGGGAGTCTTCTCGCTCTGAGGTGCCGTCTCCGGGATTCCTCCGAACAGTTCAGATGTGGATGCCTGATAATACCTGCACGATCCGCCGTATAATCTGAGTGCCTCCAATAACTTAATCGTAGATACACCCGTAGCTTCCGCAGTATATTCGGGAACTTCAAATGATATTCCCACATGAGACTGTGCCGCAAGGTTATAAACTTCCGTAGGCTTAATCTCAGATACCAATCTTATAAGGCAACTTGAATCCGTCATATCCGCATAGTGTAAGAAGAACTTGGTTCCGTTATACGGACCTGCCAATATTTGGTCAATCCTGTCGGTGTTCTGTGTACTGTGTCTTCTTACAAGACCGTGTACCTCATATCCCTTCTCAAGAAGGAATTCTGCCAGATACGATCCGTCCTGTCCCGTTATTCCCGTAATAAGTGCTATGTTTGCCATAATACGCTCCTAATCTTTATTCAATGAACTACATAAGTATACAATATAAGCACCTGTTAATCAACAATCGCAGGTTATTCCTCACCCGCATAATATAACTTAAGCGTACGCGCCACAACATCATCCCAATTGTATTTATCCGTAATATATGTTGCCGCCTGTGCCTTATATGAATCTACAAGCGCCTTATCCCCACACATAAGCGTTAACTTCTCTGTTAGATCCTCTACATCACCGTGTGCAAATGTCATACCCTTATCTTCCATAACATCCGCACACTCCGCAATATCCGAAGTCAGACAGGCATTGCCGTAACTCATGGCCTCAAGCAGACTAAGTGGCATTCCCTCAAGGTCACTGGGAAGGCAATAAACATATGCATTACTGTAGAGTTCTTCAAGCGTCGGTCCCTGTACAAATCCTGTAAAAATGACCGCCTTTAACTCCTTCTTATTCGAAGTTTCTCCACCCTCCGTGGCGAACACCGCTTCCTTAAGGCTGTTATAGTATTCATCCGTATCCGATGAACCTCCTGCTATAACAAGTTTCTTATCCGTATTAAGTTTCTTATAAGCTTCTATCAGATAATGAACTCCCTTCTCAGGAACGATTCTTCCGAGATAGAGTATGTAATCATCCTTATTAAGTCCCCATTTGGTCTTAATAATATCTGGTTCAGACTGCTTTGCTTCCTCAACTCCGTTGGGGATAAGAACGGTTCTTCTTCCGTACAATTCCATGAAATAATCCTGCACGGGTTTACTTAAGACGATTATCTCATCAGCATATTTAACCGCTGCCTGCTCACCCTTCATGATATACCACGAAGCGAATCTTCCCCATTTGGCTCTCTTATGATCAAGACCATGAATTGTAACTATGACCCTCTTGCCGCAGGCCTTAAGGAATCCGCACAGAAGGCATGGCCCTTCGGCATGTATATGAACCACGTCATACTTGCCAAGTCCTGCTGCCAATGATGCGAAGAATGACGAGGATGCAGCCGCCAGTCCCTTGCAATTGACAGTCCAAGCCTTCTTGATCTTAACTCCACGGTATCTGTTTCGGTCTTCATCATACTCTGCCTCATCCTGCATAATATAACTTCCGCCTCTGTTATAGCAGGTTACTTTATGACCGAGGCGTACCATACGTACAGAGAGTTGTTCCACCACGATCTCAACTCCGCCTTCTCTTGACGGAATGTGTTTATGACCGAACATCGCGATATTTATTTTCTCATTTGATCTCGTAGATGTCTGCATATTGCAATTCCCTTATCTTAGTCATGGAATCAACATTATTGTCATTCTCTGTCAGTTTATCAAGTATACCTTCTGCCGAATCGCTTCTGGTTGAATATGCATATATATGATTCGAATTAATGACATCCGTGTCAGTAATGCCGTATTCGTTATCTCCGCTTATAAAATATATCTTATCATATTGCATAAGCTCCATCGAATCATCCCAGATCATCCATGGATTAGTCGGATTGTATACATATACTATCGTATCATCCCTATGCTCCGCAGCCCAGGTAATCCCTTCTCTATCACCTTCATAAGTAAATAACACCTTGCCTGTCATAAGATTAAATATCTGCAGAATCATGACTACGGACATGATTACCTCGAATACATATAAGCCAATCTTATTATTAGGACCATCTTCTCCTTGTCTATTATTCGCATACAGTAGGTTCCATAGGCCGAATACGATTATCATTATGATAAGGCCGTATACCGGCATCTCATATCTGACTGCCTCTTCCGCATTAAGAAGCGCTGTCTTAAGCACAACTAAGAAATAACCTATGGTCACAGCATAGATCAGTCCGCCATTATACATACAATTACTCTCATAATTGCCGTTACTTCCTGATTTGTATCTTCTGTACACATATATAAGCAGCATTATAAGGATAAGAATATAGAAACTTCTGCTTAATAAGTATTCATCAAGCAATCCGACGAACAATCCTGCTCTCTCTCTAAGATTTCCGATATCAAAGAAGGCCTGTGTCGCCTCTGTTCCTCTGTATCCCCTGAATATATGACTTAACATCGCAGGATAATATATCACCGATAGTACAAGAGCAAGGATTACAGTCACACTGTAACCACATGCATTCTTAATATCAGGCTTCTTATTCCCCTTATAAATAGGCATGACAAACAGCTTAATTGCGGTATAAGCCGCCGTAAAGAATAAGAACACAATATAATAATAATGTGTCATTATTCCGATAAACGACAGAATCAATATGCCTATAGCATATTCAATCTGTTTCTTAATAATCTTACTATTATGGCTGTTCTCTGTCTCATCAGCCTCTCTGTATTCTTCGATTCCGGCAATCATATTCAGATGAACATATATGGTAAGAAAACATAAGAATGTAAGCATTGAATACATTCTGATAAACATCACTCCGCTTAGAATGGCAGGAGAAAAACCATATAAAGCGACTGTTATGATCATCGGAATATATGATAATACGTTATCATCATCCGGTTGTCTGTATAGTCTTCTGCATATAAAGAACAGTAATATAATTGTAAGAATATGGAAAAATATATTGATACTAAGTCCCTGCCACTTGGAGAATACTCCCGGTGTAAGGGAACATACGGTATAAAGAACATAATAATACATCGGCGGATGTACATCATAGGTCTGCATGAGTTTGACTGTGCCGTAGTTATAGCCTTCATTCGGAAGAACCATGAATTCACTTCGAATATCCGACACATCCATCCATCCGTTATCCGGAACCGACAGTCCGGCTGAGACATTGGATGAATAATAGGAGTAGTACTCATCATAGTGGCAGCCTGTTTTTCTTACAGAGAAATATAATGCTGCAATTAATTGCAGCATTATAATAACCGTAAGGATTACGGCACACATATATTTAGCTGATACAGACTTATTCTGTGTCTTATTCATCCGTATACCTGTAAGGCGTTAATCACAGTATTAACACTGATATCCAAGGCCCTTTAAGTAATCAACCAAAGCATCATGCCAGTCAACGAATTCATAACCGCCGACCATACGTAACATGTAATTCTCAAGCACCGAACTAAGGGGTCTGGGTGCTGCCGCACCGTATTCATCCGTGCTTACACGGATAACCTTAACATCCTTGCCTGCTAATCTGAATATCTCTTCCGCGAAATCTGCCCATGAGCATCTTCCTGCACAGGTGGCATGATATGTTCCGAAGTTATGTGTAAAGATTATACTGTCTATAGCCTTAACAAGTTCTGCTGTTGAGGTGGGGGTACCGAACTGGTCGCTTACCACTTTAACTTCCTTATGATCTTCCGCAAGCTTAAGCATAGTTCCTACGAAGTTCTTACCTTCACCGTATAACCATGCAGTACGTAAGATGAAATACTTATGACAGAACTGTCTGACGAAATCCTCCGCTCTGCTCTTGGTGATTCCGTATACAGTCTGAGGATTGGGAATATCGTATTCCATATAAGGAGTAGATTTGGTTCCGTCGAATATGTAATCCGTAGATATATGTATAAGTCTTGCATCCACGCTCTGAGCCGCAATGGCAAGATTCCTCGCACCCAAAGTATTAACCTTAAATGCCAGATCTTTATTGGTCTCACATGCATCAACCGCAGTATATGCCGCGCAGTTGATTATGGCATATGGCTTCTCACCCCTTGCAAGTTCCATTACTGCGTCTATATCCGTTATATCAAGTTCGGCTACATCCGTATTGATGAACTCCAAACCTCTCTTATCCGCATAATACTTATTGAGTTCTCTTCCAAGCTGACCGTTGCATCCTGTGATGATAATCTTCTTCATTGCCTTCTCTCCCTAATCAACAGATTCATAATTCTGTATGAATCATCTACTCATAAGCTCCTATTATCGTAACATAATCAGTTTCTTAAAACAATCTCCGCGCTCTTCAAAATTCTTGAAATGGTCATAGGAAGCCGCCGCGGGAGATAAGATTATTGCTCCCCTGTCCGTGATCCTCTCTGCTGTCTTAACCGCTGCTTCAAGGTCTTGCTCATAATATGTATTGGGAAGATCGCTTATGACACCTGTGTCATAAACCCTTCTTCCCGAAGCATACATGCATATATAATTATATTCGGGATGTTTAATAATATAATCCGTAAGTTTGGTGTAATCTATTCCTCTATCCATTCCACCGATCAATATGCTGCAGGCATTGGGGATACTCTTAAGCGCGCTGATCGTGGCCTCAGGGATTGTGGATATCGAATCATCATAGTAAGTCACTTCACCTCTTGCACCGACATATTCAAGACGGTGAGGAAGGCCTGTTACCTCTGAGAGAGCGGAAATTACAGCATTCGGATCACAACCGTAACATTCTGTTGCTACTCTGTATACGAATTCCGCATTGTATCTGTTATGCTCACCCTTAAGCTTAAGATCATATTCTCTGACATCTGAGGGCTTAATGATCGTAGTTGTTGCTGCCGTATCTATATGGGGGACATTCTCTCCCACATAGAATCTGTCACTATCCGTCTGATAAGTAGCTATGTGCGACTTAGCCGTGAAATATCTATCCAAAGTATCATAGTAATCCAGATGCTCTTCATAGAGATTAAGAAATACCGCTATATGAGGAGAAATATGAGAATGAGCAAGCTGATGACAACTCATCTCATAGACAACTATCGTATCTTCTGTTATCTCATCATAATAATCAAGGCAGGGTTTGCCTATATTGCCAAGCAGAATAACGTCTCTTCCGGTACATGCCGCCAACACTTCCTGCATAAGTTTACTTGTGGTGCTCTTACCTTTTGTACCCGTAATGCCGATGACCTTATCCCTAAATGCCTTTAAGAACAGTTCTGTCTGTGAAGTATACTTAGGGTTATCCTCATCCATTCTGATGCCGGGACTCTTGATTATTACATCATAAGCTTCTTCATCAATTCCCTCTCTGTCACCTTCATATATTGTAGGCTTTGGGGAATCTGCAGACAGATGGGCAGACAAGAAGGCTTCCGTAGACTTGCCTTCTCTTCCATAACCCCATATTAAGATCTTCTTGCCGTCTAAATCTATCATTATTGCTCCAACAGGGTAAGTTGCCCGTATTTTACATTATTAACCCTTATAAGATATTGCATATTCTTCAATGGCCTTACGGACCATATCACTTATTCTATCCGGAACATTATGTTCGTTATTCCAATCAGATAACATTGAAATAATCGGTGAAGTTCCATCATAAGGCATTGCATCAATATAATCCGCATATCGATCCGTAAGCAGACTTATGCCTCCCCTTAGTCTGTAGTGCTTCATACAGGCACTTACTTCCGCCCTTGTACCGACACACTCAAAAGGTTTATTCTCCTCTATTCCGATAAGTTCCCTGAAATCCTTATCAAGGCTCTCCTTATCAAGCAATTTGGAACCGAATATCTCTGTTAGCTTATCCTCTGATATGAAGGGTGAGAGGATAATATATACGAACAGACACTTCGGACAATCTCCACACCATATGCCCTTCTTGCTTCCGACATTACAGCTTCTGAACACCTTATGATAGGGTATTGCATCAGAGAATAATGCCGCTATCTGAAGCTCCGTAAGGGGTCTTAACATACTGAAATAATGTATATCGGAATCGGTGATGCTTCTAAGAAGCGTCATAAAATCCTTCTCAAATTCATAACTCTTGGAATATTGGTGATTGACGAAACTTCCACGAACCGTGGATTCGTTTGCGCTGTTCTCATTAGATAAGGTAATATATTTCTTACCAAGGATATAGGCTGTAATAACAGATGAGAAAGCAACTATCGCAGAGAAAGGTGTGTGACCGTTAAGATATCCTTCACTGTTAAGATCAAGCATCCTCTTATCAAGGACTCTTCTTGCCACATAATCCCCTGATTTGTATTCGCACACATCTATAACGGCACGGGTCGTATCATTGCCGTTAACTGTATATGTGACTATATCTTCATTCTTAAGAATCTCTAAGCTGACAACGGAATCTTTACCTCCGCCTACAGGCACCAGATATCCGCTATAACTGCGACTATCATGCAAAGATCTGCGTGTTGAAACCGAACTGCCCACGCAAGTTATGTTAACCAATTCTTCTTCCGTAACATACATTCCGTTACGGTACATGAATTCTCCGAGTCCGTTATATATAAGCTTACGCCACCACAGAATCTCTTCATTACTTAAGTTGGCGCAATCTATTCTGAATTCCTTGGGACAGGCTATCTTATAATAACTGATACACTCAGTAAGTCCCAAGGCAAATATAAGCTCCTTAAATATGGGGTCATCCGACAGATCGATGTCTTTAACAGGTGTTGTCGCACCTTTCACAGCGCTTACAGGGAAATCCCATACGGCCTTAAATTCCGACAAGCCGGTAATCTCCATATCAAAACAGACATGGTATACCTCACCTGTACCTTCTGACTTAGGGTCGGGTATTCTACTGATCAAATAGCCTTTGTATATGAATTCCTTATGCAGTTGCCTAAGATCATCAAATGATTTGCTCATCATTATATCCTATCGCATCTTCGAACTGTTAATCCGTATTATCTGTATCCGAGTCAGTGTCTTCTGAATCCTCATCGGACTCTGAATCCGAAGAATCCTCTGATTCTTCTGCCCATTCGGGATGATCTTCGGCATATTCCACGCCCTCTTCCCTGAATCCGTGTTCATTCATCCAATCAACCCAGAGGTAATAATGCTGCGCCAGAAGGTGAACTCCGTCTCTGGATATCTCTTCTCTTAAATATCCCTCATCATCAACAAGAACGGGATTGACGTCGAAATAGAATATATCTTCACCGTTAGCGTAACGGGCAATGGATACATTCTTGGAATTGATATTACCGTTGTTGGTCGAATTGCTCGATAAATCCTTGGACTTGGTAACAAAAGTATTGGCAAGTATGATTATCGGCGTATCCGGCTGATACTGACGGATAGTAGCCAATATATTACCGAATTCCTCGCTGTAGCTCTCGGTACTTGTGCCTATCTCATTAATTCCAAGCATTATATATATACGCTTATACGGACCTACCTGAAGCAATTCCGGGAAAGTTGCATTCATACCGTTAATAACGCTTAGGTTCTGTTCCATCATTCCGTATACGGTAAGTCCGTTCTTATATGCAAAGAATGCCGTATCCCAGCCGGCATATGTGCCCAATCCGCCGATTCTTGAATCACCGACAAATAAGCATCTGTCATAATAACTTAAGGGATCCGTCACATGTACATATGGATACTCTGAGGTAATGGGCCTTATACCGGGATTGTCATAGTATCTTGATCTTGGTTCTCCGGCATCCCAATTAATGTATTTAACAGCTCCGCCTCCGTCAACAAAAAAAGGAATCTGTCCGTACATCTCCATGTATTCTTCATCACTTATTAACGGTTCCTCGCTCTCAGGCTCTTCTTCTGATGATTCTTCTTCACTTACAGGCTCTTCCGATGATTCTTCAGCCATAAGTTCTATAGGCGATTCGCCCTCTGCTACTGCAACAGGTTCTTTTATTTCTGCTTCCTTAACAGGGCGTTCATCAAGCAAAACGGCGGCAAATACCGGATGGTCCCATGTAAGTTCCCATACGTATTCCCCTTTAAATGCCATCAGTGCTCCGTATATCATCATTCCCACACTTGTAAGACATACAAGTATAAAAAGCGGGCATTTCGTTATTTTGTTTTTCTTTTTTCTAATCTTCTCTGCCATACTAGAATTGGAAATAAATAAACGGATTGTCACCCGTAATCGCAACCTGGTATACGCTGTACCAGAATATAGCAAGCAAAATAAGCTTGGTAAACATATTGTTCTTGTATTTTCTTATAAATCGCATGGGGAAAGGAGTTGCAAACAATATACATAAGCCCATGATCCACCAGTATGTTCCAATAAGCTCAGTAAACTGATTGAATCCGTATACAACCATTCCTTCAAGGGGAATATTCACCATACGCATAAGATATGCGCCAAGTTCGCTTATATCAGTAATATTAAATATGGTCCATGATATGGGGATTAAGATGATCATATATATATGACCGATCACCTTGGTATTCTCCATCCATTTACCGTATGTAAGTTTCTCTATCGTTAAGATGGCAAATAAGAATAGGCCCCAAATAATGAAGTTATATCCCGCTCCGTGCCATATGCCCGTAAGCAGCCATACCACAAGCATATTAAATAACATTCTTATCTTAGAGCATCTGTTGCCTCCAAGAGGAATATAGAGATAATCCTTAAACCATCTTCCCAGTGTGACATGCCAGTTACGCCAGAATCCCGTCATTGTCTTGGAACTGTAGGGTTCCGTAAAGTTGATAGGGAGATTAAAGCCAAGCATTCCGGCTACACCCATCGCCATTAATGAATAACCCCAGAAATCAAAATATATCTGCATGGAATATGCCCAGGAACCAAGCCATGCAGTGGCCACATCTATTCCGTAAGCACCTACTCTCCATACATCATTCCAAAGTGCCGCTATCTTATCGGCAAGCAATACCTTATATCCCAGTCCCAATATAAAAGCAATCATACCTTTCTCAAGGTATGCGGTCTTAACACCTTTCTTACGCTTAAGAGTCTCTATGACTTCACCGTATCTTGTGATGGGACCTGATGCAATCTGCGGGAACATCGTAGAATATACCGCAAAATGAATGAAACTTACTCTGTTCTCCGTATTCTGTCTGTATACATCCACGATAAATGATATCATCTGGAAGGTATAGAAGCTTATACCCAAGGGAAGTGCAAGTCCCGGTCCTTTAATTCCTGTTCCGAATGCACTGTCCGTAACATCTAAGATAAAATCAAGGTATTTGAACACACACAGAACACCGAGATTATAGATAAGGCCGGTTATAAGCCATATCGTTGCAGCTACACCCGGTTTAACATGTTCTTCTGTCTTACCTTCATCTTCAGACGTTTCGTCCTCTTTATCAAAATCGATTATTTCGATTGAAGACTCAGTCTCCTCTTGTTTATTCTCAGCGGTATCCGAATCCAACTTCGCTTCAATACGCTTAAGTGCATATACAGCCTGTATTCTGTTGGCTATCAGGTAATTAATCAGAACCGATGCGATAAGAAGCAATACATAAATAGGGCTGCCTAATGCATAGAAGATTAAGCTGCCCAAAAGTAATACTATATTGCGAGCCTTACCTCTCGCAATATAGTATACGATCAGAAATATTGGAAAAAAGTGAAATATAAATGCTAAATCGGAAAAAACCATTTATGATTGTCTCTGTTATCTTGAGGCTTTGCTGACTTCCAAAACCTTATTCTTCATCTCGGTCTCGATACGGGCGAGTTCCTTCTCGGCCTCTGCACGCTTAACTCTGCCTTCCTGCTGAATCTTCATAACTTCGTCAAGGGTATCGATAAGTGTCTGGTTGGTCTGAGTAAGTGTCTCGATATCCACGATACCTCTCTCACTCTCCTTAGCCGTATCGATAGAAGCCATCTTAAGAGCCTCTGCATTCTTCTTAAGAAGTTCATTGGTGGCATCCGTAACTTCTCTCTGAGCCTTGGCTGCATCCTGTGAATGCTCAAGTCCGATAGCGATAACCATCTGTGACTTCCATAAAGGAATGGTATTAAGAATGGTTGACTGAATCTTCTCAGACATAACTGTGTCATTGGACTGAATAAGTCTGATCTGAGGAGCCATCTGCATAGAGATGTTACGTGTAAGTTCAAGGTCATATATCTTCTTCTCGAAACGATCGATCATAGAAGAATAATCCTTGGCTGCCTGTGCATCTTCAGGAAGACCTGTCTGCTCAGCCTTATTAAGAAGCTTGGGAAGTTCTTCTTCTCTTGCAACCTTAAGTTTCTCCTTACCTGCAAGGATATAAAGTGTGAGATCCTTATAGTACTGCTGGTTAGTCTCATACATCTGATCAAGCATAGCCACATCCTTCATAAGAGTAACCTGATGACCTTCCATTGCCTTGACAATACCGTTAATATTATTCTCTGCCTTGTCATACTTGGCCTTAAGAGCCGTAACCTTGGCAGTACTCTTCCTAAATAATCCCTTAAGCCCCTTAGCCTGCTCATTGGCATCAAAGCCCTTAAGTTCCGTTACAACGCCTGTAAGCATATCGCCGATCTCACCGAGATCCTTGGTCTTAACACTTGAAAGTGCCGTCTCTGAGAAATCCGCAATCTGCTTCTGAACGCCCGAACCGTACTGTAATACCATCTGGCTGTCCATTATATCTATCTTCTCGGCATATGCCTTAATCTTCTCCTTATCTTCTGCCGTAAGGTCAAGGTCATCTGCTGCCGACGCGGTTGCTGATGTAGCGGATGCTGCTGTTGCCGTAGCCTCAGCTACCGTAGGTGCCGCAGGTGCTGCCACTGTCTCTTCTGCTGTTAATACTGCTTCTTCTGCCATATTATATTCCCTCCTATATAAGTTAAAAAATACTTACTCCGCCATCTAAATCTCTGTATCCGCTATCGATACGGACAGATCATCTATATCGTCCTTAGCCAGACCGTCCTGTCCAAGCATTGATTGTAATACCCTTGCATCTGCCGTTACATCCCATACGGAATCTCTGAATAACTTATTAAGCAGTTCCGAGAATGCTCCGTTGATAGTATCGATGGTCTTCTCTATCTCATCCTTAGCCTTGATTATATCAGGGCCCGGCTCTGCAACCTTATCATACTCCGCATATGCTTCTACGAGCTTAAGCATCGTCGGAAGATAATAGTCCATAAGTTTATGGCAGTTCTTCATCTGCTCGGGGTGATCCTTCACCCTTCCGAATATATCCTGAAGAAGGGCTTCGGTTCTGTCAAGCTTGGCTGTAATGACTTCTCCGGGAATCTCATCGTTAAGCTCATGCAATCTTACGATGGTCTTGGTTCCTTCGCTTATCATGCTGTTAAGCTCTGTAAGCTGCTCAGATGTAAGTCCGCCTTCTTCTGTGGCTACACCCTGCTTGTTAAGCTCTTCCTTGGCTGTCTCAACCATCGTCTTCTTGGTCTTAAGATACTGGTCATATATAGCCTTGGATGCCATGAACGTGGTCTCTTCCTCATCTATATATCCTTCGGGGAAATATCCCTTCCTAAGAACCTTCTTAACATTTCTTACAGTAGTCTTATGATCAAGTCCCGTGGCAGATTCAACATCCTTAAGGGATACGTAGAACTTATCCTTAACCAGTTCCTTAAGCCTTCTGGCGAATCCAAGCATCTTACGTGTCGATATGCCGCTGTATATCATCCATCCGCCGAGGAGAGTCATAAGTGCCACAAATACGGCAGGGCCGAGTTCTGCCATTGTAAAGCTGACCATTGCTCCAAGGAAAACTATTCCAAAGAAGAAAGCAATCGATGAACCGAAAACAATTCTTAATATACTTGAGAAAGCTCCGGCATCATTGTATCTGACTCTCTGAAGATTTCTCTTAACAGCAGCTGCGCGTAATTCCTTGTTGCGCTGAATCCTTGCAGCCTGCTCATCATGGAATCTCTTGGCTGTAGCCGCAGCTGCGGCATTCCTTGCACCTGTCTGGGCACTGTTGGCCGCAGTATAAGCCGCACGTGAGATATGATCTCCCACGTCACCTATGACTACATTAACAGATTTGGTGATGCTGTCGCTTAATCCGGTAAAATCACCGGTACTAAGCGCTTCCAACACCGAATTCTTAATCTGATCCCCTAATTCGTTGTATTTCTGGTTGTTATTCTGATTCGACATAGTATTATCATCCCTTATGTATGATACCACAGATGACCTTGTTTGTCTTATTAAGATTGTAAGGTATACCCTTTATTTCATATTGATACGGGCTGCCTTCTCTTCCTCAGGGTCAGGCTCAGGTAATCCCTTAAGATCCCTGAATATCTTCATGAATTCCTTACCTGTAATAGTCTCCTTCTCAATTAAGTACTCGGCAATCTTATCAAGTACTTCTCTGTTCTCGCTAAGAAGCTTCTTGGCCTGCTCATAACTCTCGGACAAGATCTTCATTACCTCTTCATCAACCTGTGCTGCCGTTGACTCGGCACAGTTAAGTGTGGCTTCACCCGATAAATACTTACTCTCAACAGTTGCAAGTCCTATAAGACCGAACTTCTTACTCATACCGTACTGAGTAACCATGGACCTTGCTATTCCCGTTGCTTTCTCTATATCATTGGATGCTCCTGTTGTAACGGTATCAAATACCAGTTCTTCAGCCGCTCTTCCGCCGAGTGTACTTACAAGCATAGCCCTTAATTCCGCCTCGGTATTAAGGTATTTCTCCTCTTCGGGCACCTGCATAACATATCCCAAAGCGCCCATTGTACGAGGAACGATCGTAATCTTCTGTACGGGTTCTGAGTTCTTCTGAAGAGCTGATATAAGTGCATGACCCACCTCATGATAAGAGACGATCCTGCGCTCTTCCTTAGACATAATGCGGTCCTTTTTCTCCTTGCCGACTAATACCTGTTCAACCGCAACGAACATATCCTTCTGGCTGACTAACTGCCTGCCTTCTTTGACTGCATTAATGGCCGCTTCATTGATCATATTGGCAAGATCTGATCCAACCGCACCGGATGTGGCCAGAGCTATCTCTTCGAAATCTACTGTTTCATCCATCTTAACATCCTTGGCATGAACCTTAAGGATGTTGACTCTTCCCTTAAGATCGGGTTTCTCTACAACAATACGTCTGTCGAAACGTCCCGGTCTTAGAAGGGCCTTATCAAGTATCTCGGGTCTGTTGGTAGCACCGAGTACAAGTATACCCTTGGTGGTATCAAATCCGTCCATCTCAGACAGAAGCTGGTTAAGAGTCTGCTCACGCTCTTCATTACCGCCGCCGTATCTGCTGTCACGGCTTCGACCGATGGCATCTATCTCATCTATGAATATGATACAGGGAGCCATCTTCGTGGCTTCCTTAAACAAATCTCTTACACGGCTTGCACCGACACCTACGTATAATTCAATGAAATCCGAACCCGTAAGTGAGAAGAAAGGTACATGAGCTTCACCCGCAACAGCCTTGGCAAGAAGTGTCTTACCCGTTCCGGGAGGTCCCACGAGCAGAGCTCCCTTGGGAAGCTTGGCTCCTATATGAGTGTATTTGCCGGGATCATGTAAGAAATCAACGACTTCCACAAGTGATTCCTTGGCCTCATCTTCACCTGCAACATCGGCAAATGTCACGCCTGTCTCTTTCTGAACATATACCTTGGCATTGGATCTTCCTACACCCATTATTCCGCCGCCACTCTTAGACATACGTCTGTAAGCCAGACTCATCACTCCCCATAATAAGAGTATGGGAAGGACGTATGTAAGCAGGATAGATAATAACCATCCGGAATTATCCGGGATCTCATTATTGATCTCAACCCCTGCCTTAAGTAATCTCTCAGTAAGTGCATCATTGCTCTCACTTATACCTGTATAATAGGTAATTGCCGGAGTTGTTGTCCTAAACAGACTCATGGGATCTGTCGACGATGGTTTGGCATCCGTATTTGCCTCTGTCTTAGGCGTAATCTCTATCTTATCCGAATTGACAAATACGCTCTCAACCTTGCCTTCATCCACCATCTCCACGAATTTATCATATGATATCTCCTGAGTGGTAGCACCGTTGACCGCCTTCATGAAATAACTCATAAATAAAAGCGTAACAAGGCATGCGATCAACAGGAACAGAAGGCTCTGTTTCCTGGGTGCATTGTTGCTTCCGTTATTACCGTTGCCGCCTCTTCCGCCCTGACCGGGCCTCTGGCCGCCTGAACCGTTATTCTGATAGTTGTTATCTGACCCCTCGTAATAGTTAATGTAACTATTCATGGTATCCTCCATTGTAAGCATTTACCCTTAATGCTTATGATATTTCTTATTCTTCTCCTCGTACTTGGGCTCACATGTAAGTCTGAGTCCCAATCTTTTGAATGTCTGTTCATCAACTCTTGATAACAGTACTGATGAATGAGCTTCCAATCCGCGTAACTTGGGTATCTGATTAAGTGCAAGTAAAGCATTCTTATCAGTAGCTGCGGATATAGACAGCGCTATAAGTATCTCATCCGTATGAAGTCTCGGGTTATGACTTCCCAAATATCCCGTCTTAAGTCTCTGTATGGGTTCTATTGCTTCTCTTGAGATAAGATGTATCTCATGATCTATTCCGGCAAGTTCCTTAAGCGAATTAAGCAATACCGCTGCAGATGCTCCAAGTAAATCCGTTGTCTTGCCCGTCATTACCGTTCCGTCCGGAAGTTCTATTGCTGCCGCAGGATGACCGGTCTTCTCTTCTCTTGCAAGCGCGGCACCTACAACCAACCTGTCTTCCGGTGTAAGATATGCCTGCTTCATGATAAGTTCAAGCTTATACAGATCAGACTTACAGTCCTTACCTCTCTTAAGGTCGCATAAGCACTGATAATATCTGCGGATGATCTCCTGCTCGGATGCCTGACGACATACATCGTCATCGATAATGCAGTTGCCCGCCATATTTACACCCATATCCGTAGGTGACTTATAAGGACTCTCACCCAGGATCTGAGTAAACATCGAATTAAGAACGGGGAATATCTCAACATCTCTGTTGTAATTAACCGTTGTCTCTCCATATGCCTCAAGATGGAAAGGATCGATCATGTTGACATCATTAAGATCTGCCGTTGCAGCCTCGTATGCCATATTGACAGGATGCTTAAGAGGCAGGTTCCATATGGGGAATGTCTCAAACTTCGCATAACCTGCATCCACGCCTCTCTTGTGCTCATGATATACCTGTGATAAGCATGTAGCCATCTTGCCCGAACCGGGTCCGGGAGCAGTAATGACTACAAGAGGTCTTGTTGTCTCAATATATTCATTCCTTCCGTAACCTTCATCACTTACTATCTTGGCTACATCCGAAGGATAACCCGCAATCTTATAGTGCTTGTATGATTTGATCCCAAGTTCGGCAAGTTTATCAATAAACTGGTCGGCTGCTGCCTGAGCGGCATACTTGGTAACACAGATGCTTCCTACATATAATCCGATCTCCTGGAATGCATCCATGAGTCTTAATGCATCCATATCGTAAGTAATGCCGTAATCGCCTCTTACCTTGCCGTCTTCAATATCTTCAGCGCTTACGACTATTACTATCTCAGCCTGATCCTTAAGCTGTAATAACATCTTAAGCTTACTGTCAGGTTCAAATCCCGGAAGAACTCTTGATGCGTGGAAGTCATCAAATAACTTACCGCCGAACTCAAGATATAACTTACCCTTGAATTCATCGATTCTCTCTTTGATATGTTCCGACTGCATCTTAAGATATTTCTCGTTATCAAAACCAATCTTCATAATTATCTCTCCCTCCATCCGATACGGTTGCTTAAGTAGTTTATTCAAAGCGATGTAATCGAATGCCCTTACTCTAAATGTAAATGTATAATATCTCCTTCAAATCCGGCACCGGTAACTGTCTGCGTTAGATTCTCAGTTAAATTGCTCTCATTATAGAAATGAATGTGACCCGACATTACAATCTTAACATTGCTGTCAGGTGATTTGACAATATCAATGAATTCCCTTGTTATATCGTTGGGTATGCAAGCATGATCTCCAAGCAGGACTCTGCTTCTTCCGTCATCATATGCTCCCCAGGCTTCAATTGACTTATCCATAAGTTCTGCCGAATACCCTTCGTCAGGCTCTATCGGGACGTGGGTGCATAGAATGATAGGCTTATCGGAGTCATTTAACTCCTTAAGTTTATCAAGCGCTCCCTGTGTCACCTGATTATTCGCATCATCCACAACCAGTATGACACATCCGTCATATTCACGGACCTGATATCCGTCTGACGCCTCTCTTATATCGGCAAATCTCGGAAGATATTCTGAATATGCTCTGTCTGAGAAGTACTCGGATCCGTATTCGAAATCGTGATTACCCATTCCATATATATACTCAGTACCTGTCTTATCAAGTTCTGATTTGACATACTCTATCGAAGCATACATGGCAGAATCTGTTATATCACCGCCTAAGATAAGCAAATCGGGCGATATCTCCTTAACATATGCCATCTGCTCTGCGAACATCTCATCCGCCTTAAGACCGTCCGGTGAAACAAATGCATCATACCTTGAACCTGCTTTATCAATGACATCCTTATCTCTCTCATCACACATAGATATGTGAGAATCGGCAATAAATACAATATCCATGGGCTTATCAAGACCAAGCTTAAGCGTCTTCTCATGAACCTTAATATGATCATGAGCAGTAATTCCGCAACCCATACATAATAAAGATAAGGATATGCATACAAGGGTGCATATCCTCATTGATAATCTCTTCATGGTTATACCGTTATCTACCGTTCTTGCTGTCTGACTTGACCAACTTCTCCATATTAGCCTTGTATACCATAAGTCTGAGGAGATACTCAGGCATTCTTCGATTGCCCAGTTCCCAGTCCTGTATTGTCCTGTAAGGGATTCCGAAATACTCTGAGAATTGTCTTCTGTTCATGCCCGTATCTTCTCTAAGTTTAAGTAAAATCTCTCTTGAATCCATAACACTTCCTCCGTATGAGTCTAATCATCTTGTCCTATATTACTACATTACACGCAACGGGGCAAGAAACTTTTTATTAAAATATTGTTAATAAAGACTAATAATCGTCCTCTTCATCCACTATGGGAAGAGAGAAGATAAACTCCGTTCCGACCCCCTCGGTTGATATCACATTTATGTGTTCGTCATGGGCGGTGATAATCTCTTTGGTGATAGAAAGACCCAGTCCGGTTCCTTTTTTATCCTTACCTCGTGATAAATCCGTCTTGTAGAATCGATCCCATATAAGCTTAAGACTGTCCTTGGGAATTCCGATTCCGTTATCCTTAACGGAGATAAATACCTTGCCGTGCTTCTCAGTGGTCTCAATCTTGATCTGGCCGTCATGATGCGAGAACTTGATCGCATTATCAAGCAGATTATAAAGTACCTGCTGGATCTTACCCATATCGGCAAGCACCGGGAGTTCGTCTCCCGTAAGCACAAGCTCCATCGAAATATTCTTATTCATAAGCTGCACCTCTGCGGATGCGGCCGTATCCCTTATAACGCGGTTAATGTCAAATACCGTCTTCTCAAGCACAACTCCTTTAACACCCAGATTATTAAGGGTAAGAAGCGAGTTGGTAAGTTTGGTTAATCGCTCGGTCTCGTTAAGCACAATTCCTAAGTATTTCTCATGCATCTCGGGCGGAATGGTGCCGTCTATCATGGCTTCTAAGTAACCCTTGATCGATGTAAGAGGAGAGCGGAAATCGTGAGATACGTTGGCAACGAATTTCTTCTGATTATCCTCAGCCTTGGATATCTCGCTTGCCATGTACTGAAGCGCAGATCCGAGATAACCTATCTCATCATCCGAATCAATCGTGAATTCATAGTGCATGTTACCAGCAGCATATTGCTCTGTGGCATCGGTAATCCTTCTTATCGGAATATAGACAAACTCCGTGAAGAATATGAGGATGATCATTGATAATAACACGATCAAAACCATCAGAATATAAGAAATCGAAAGAAGGCTCTCCTTAGACTTGGTAAGCTCATCCATAGAGGTGTGGATCACCACATATCCTCTGACCTTATATTCCGTTGTTATGGGAGCCAGTACCGATAACTGCTCTTCTTCAAAACTTCCGAAGAAATCACCGGTAGTGTAATATCCCCCGGAAATAATGGTGGGATCAAAGCCTTCAACCACGATCTCATCATCAAGATTAAGGGGCTTGGATGAGTCCATGATCAGTCGGCCGGAGGGATTGATTATCCATATGACCGAATTAAGATAGACATCTATCGCGTCAAGTTCATGTTTAACAGTATCTAAGCCTACATTATTGGTGTAGAGGTCTGCCGCATAGGTGTCGGCTATAAGCGTAGCTTCTTTATACAGAGTCTCCGCCTTCTCACGCTTAAGCTGCTCCATTGTCATGCTTGAGGCAAATGTTGCCACCATTATGAAACTGAACACACCAAAAATAACGTACGCCAGTATGAATTTAAGATACAGAGTCTTACGCATAAACCTAACCGATAGTCTCGAACTTATAACCTATTCCCCAAATGGTCGCAATACGCCAGTGTTCGTGATCGCCCAACTTCTCTCTTAATCTCTTGATATGAACGTCAACGGTTCTGGTATCACCTATATATTCATAACCCCAAATCTGATCAAGCAACTGTTCTCTTGTAAATACGTGATTGGGGGATGAAGCAAGGAAGAATAAAAGTTCAAGTTCCTTAGGCGGCATATCCACGCTCTTACCCATATATATAACCGAATAATTGGTCTGATTGATGGATAAATCCGGATACTCCACGCACTTGATTCCAGGCTCTTCGGCGATTTCGGTTGCGGGTTTATAACGTCTTAATACGGCCTTGACTCTTGCAACCAATTCCTTGGTGTCAAAAGGTTTCTCCATATAATCATCCGCACCAAGCTCAAGACCAAGGACCTTATCAAATACTTCCCCCTTGGCTGATAACATAATTATGGGAGTCGTACTCTTGGCTCTTATCTCTCTGCACACCTGATAGCCGTCTATACCCGGAAGCATAAGATCAAGTAACACAAGATTAGGTGCGAAGGTATCAAAGCCCGCGAGCGCGGATTCACCGTCACCGAATATCTGTGTGTCGAAACACTCCTTGGTAAGATAGAGACTTATAAGTTCTGCGATATTGGAATCGTCGTCCACAATCATTATCTTCTGTTTTACTGCCATTTCTCTCCTCCTCTACCGGCCGGAATAATCATATATCGGACGATTATCCCTTAAATGTGGCTATGGTGACACCCGCATCACCCTCACCGAATTCCCCGAGTCTGTAACTGTCTATATATTTGGTCTTCTTAAGCTTGCTGTGTACTGCCTGTCTTAATGCTCCAGTACCCTTACCGTGTACGATTCTTACACTGGGCATGTGCGCAAGATAGGCATCATCAAGATATTTATCAAGCTCATAGATCGCCTCATCAACCGTCTTACCTAAGAGATTAAGCTCCGAGGTAACTGACATTGATTTGCCGGTCTTAATCTTGCCCATATTGCTTGAATTCTTATTCGGACCGTTCTTCTTACTTAAGTTAATCGGTTCTTCCTTAAGTATCGTTATATCGCTTAAATTACTCTTGGTGCGCATTATTCCGCACTGAATGAACAGATCTCCCTTATCATCAGGAAGGGAACTTACGGTTCCTTTAAGGCCAAGTGATCTTATCTTAACATCCGTTCCAAGCTTAATGGATTTACGGTCCGCAGGCTTACCTGCGGCATCATCCGTCTTGATTGCTAACTTAGAAGCATTATCTTTCTGCTTATTCCTTACCTTATCTCTTGCCTTCTCAAGTTCCTTAATCGTAGCAGAAGAACCGGCTTCCCTGAATGTCTTGATGGTCTCATCAGCCACATCCTTGGCTTCCCTTAATATCTCGGCGGCCTCTTCTCTTGCTGCACGAAGAATTGCTTCTCTGCTGTCATCAATCTTATCTCTCTTACGCTCCAAGGCATCCTGATGAATCTTGATCTTAGCCTTATAATCGGCTATCTGCTCACGTTCTTTCTCAATGCTTCTTCTGCTGTCTTCAAGATCTGATATAAGATCCTCGAAATTCTCCCTATCTTCGGTTATATAGGTCTTGGCCTCATTGATGATATCTTCTCTGAGTCCGAGCTTACCGGCTATGGCGAATGCATTACTCTTACCCGGGACTCCGATAAGGAGCCTATATGTGGGTGAAAGAGTAGATACGTCAAATTCCTGACAACCATTCTCAACTCCCTCTGTTGTAAGAGCATATACCTTAAGTTCACTGTAATGAGTGGTTGCAACACTTCTTATACCTCTTCTGTGAAGATGGTCAAGTATTGCTGTTGCAAGGGCCGCTCCTTCCGTAGGATCCGTACCCGCACCAAGCTCATCAAAAAGACACAAGCTGTCTTCATCCGCGTTCTTAAGAATGGCAACTATATTCTTCATATGAGATGAGAATGTTGACAGACTCTGTTCAATACTCTGCTCATCTCCTATATCTGCATACACTTTGGTAAAAATCGACAGTTCTGACCTGTCCTTAGCCGGAATGTGCAGCCCCGCCTGACCCATCAGTGTAAGCAGACCTATTGTCTTAAGCGATACCGTCTTACCTCCGGTGTTAGGTCCGGTAATGACCAGAAGATCGAAATCATCTCCGAGTCTTATATCAACGGGAACCACCTTGTTCTTATCAAGCAGGGGATGCCTTCCTCCTCTGATATTAATGACATGTCTGTCATTAAACTTGGGTTCCGTGGCGTTATATTCAAGCGCCAATGCCCCCTTGGCAAATATGAAATCCAGCTTGGTCATAAGCTTCTGATCGGATGCAAGAATACCTATATCCGGAGCCAGAGTCTCGCTTAACTGCGCCAGTATCTTCTCTATCTCTCTTGCTTCATCTCCACGTAATGACCTTATCTTATTGTTAAGTTCGACCACTGCCTGAGGCTCAATGAATACCGTAGAGCCGGTACTTGACTGATCATGAATCATTCCGGGGATCTGACTTCTGTATTCGGACTTAACCGGTATACAGTATCTTCCGTCCCTTTGAGTAATGACCGCATCCTGAAGATACGTCCTTAAGTTGCCGTTTAATACGGAACTAAGCTGCTTATGTATCTTCTCTCCGCATAATACTATCTCTCTTCTTATTGACTTAAGTGCAGGGGATGCATCGTCAGCTATCTCTTCTTCAGAAATAATACATTTATGAATAAGAGCCGCCGTCTTATCCGGACAGATCAATGCTTCAAACATCTCCGTTAAAGAATCGCCCTTATCATCATCGTTTGCTCTGCGACCGTATGATATTATTCTTCCGACATTATCTATAAAGTCCGCAATCTTAAGCAATTCCGGAGCCTGAAGTGTTGCTCCTATTTCAAGAGATTTAAGCCAGGGCGCTAAGTCCCTGTTGGCTCCGAAAGACGGACTATCGCCTTTGATAAGTCTTGATAAAGCATCCGCCGTCTCCTTCTGAGTCTTCTTAACAACAGTTATATCAGAGGAGGGCTGCAACTTATATATCATGTTTCTTCCGGGAGCTGATGTCGCATATTCCGCAAGCTTATCTATTATTTTGTTGTACTCCAATACGGTAAGTACTTTCTGATTCATATATCCACTCCGACACAGATATCTCTATGCCCTGTTCTCTTCCATTTGATAGTATTCTTCTAACTTCGCTACACACGCCATAAAAGGCTCTTTAAGTCTTGCATCGAAATGCTTGCCCATTCCGTCTAAGATAATGCTCTTGGCTTCTTCAAATGACATACTGTCCTTGTAGCATCTTTTGCTGACTAACGCATCATATACATCCGCAACTGCCATGATCCTTGCTTCCAAAGGAATACCCTCACCCTTAAGTCCGTTGGGATATCCGCTTCCGTCCCATCTCTCATGATGGAAATGAGCAACGTTCTCCGCCAATATCTTAAACTCCGTATCATCAATATCAGCCAATACCTTGCGAACCACCTTGGCTCCCTCAGCCGCATGGATCTTCATCTTCTCGTATTCTTCCGGAGTAAACCTTCCGGGCTTACGAAGTATGTCATCATCAACCGCTATCTTACCAAGATCGTGCATGGGTGCGGCCTTGATCATTCTTCTCTTGAATTCCTCATCAATACCCCATGAGGTATCCTTCATTATCTCTTTGATCAGTATCTTAACCACATCCGATGTACGTCTTATATGTCCGCCGGTTGAATTGTCTCTGCTCTCGACCATGGTCGCCATACCCATGACCATGGAATCCTGAAGCATCATAATATGTTCCGTCTTCTGCTCAACCTCAGCCTTAAGATTGCTGTTATAATCATTGATAAGCGATAAATATTTCTGCTCCTGAGTCACATCGGTCATCATGATCTGATATCCGACGCTCTTCTGTCCGTCATAGAGATATCCTACCTCATACTTGTAGTATTTATCTCCGTCCTCTGCCGTATGAACAGTATAGGTATGATCATTCTCAAATTCTCTGATCCAGGACATTATCTTAGCCATGTCCTTGTTAATCGTTATGCTGGCATCCACGTACAAACTGCTTAATTCAGGAAGAAATCTCTTGGCTGCCTCATTGCTTCCAAGATATGTATACTGAAAATCAAAGGAGGCAAATCCTATAAGGCCCTGTTTCTCAACAGATTCATCAACCGTTGCATCAATATCATACAAGGTCGTTCGACTGGCTATTATAAGGTACACTGCCTGATCCATTACATATACAACAGGCAGAATCTCTATATTGGGCAATACTCTTCTTCCCAAGAAGAATGCAACAATTGAGATTGATTGCGTAAAAAGCAGCAGATATACACTCTTACGTGATACGTCCTTCTTATTGGCGAAAGCATATATAAGCGCCAGAATGCTTAAGAAATACTCAATAAATACAAGTACATGAAAGAGGGAATGTACTATGGTGTATTCTCTGCTTAACATCAACATACCGTTCTCTGTGTATGCCGATACTCTCTTATAAAACCACGGGTAGAATCCTATTGCCAGGATCGTCCCGTAGACTATGCTATTACATATTACAAATACGGCCTTAATATACTTGTTTATCCTGATATGACACAGTTCAAATACATAGAACATGATTATCATAAGAAGGAAACAGCCGCCCAAATAAGTAATCTTAGTCGATATTATCAGTTCTCCGATAGTCTTGGATACCGATGACATAAGAGGACCGATATTGGACATCGGGATCAACAGAAATACCAGAGTATAGTATATACTGTAATTCTTCTTCCACTGTATGAGGTAAACCGCCGAACACATAAGCGATATTATCAAAAATGTCAGGTAATATAGTGTCATCAATACCTCCAAGTACTCTAGTACTGATTGTAATGCATTTTATCTAAGAATTAAAGCCTATTCTAGGGGTATAGTTACCCTGATTACAGGTCTTACGGCTCCCCCCGGTTTATTGACATATTTGGTATTCTCGGCTATAGAACCGTCTATCTCAACTATCGGAGCAAATATCTCTCCTTCGGTATTCTCTCCCCTAAGCCACCACCAGGAAGAATCATAACCGCTCATATCCCATTGATGCATCTTCTTAACTCTGTTTGTATTTGTTCCTTCAATCTCGGCATATGGCGTTATTTCAAGCTTTCTTAGATCATCATCGGGAAATACCGCCAAAACTTCATCCATGGTAAGCAAAGAGAAATAATCTTCACCGGATTTATCTACATTGTTAATCTCGTACTTACTGAACATGTTCATAAATAGCGGTGAATTGATAAGAGCTCTTAAATCCGAATCTTTCCACGTGATCATCTCATGTTTCTGGTGATAATAGCTGCCGGTAATACCCTTATCAGATAACAGTGTCAACGTATTACCTTCCCTGTTAATTACGATCCAACTTACCCTCTCATGTCCCGGCCTTGAAGGATCGGTATCAAAATGCCCCCATAGTACCTTATCTCCGACTTCTGCCGTAGTAAGTGTCTTACACTCCGATTCATATTCACTCTTAGCAAACATATATCTTCCGAATGTCATGGTAAGAATTGTTATCAGTGTAATGACAATTGCCGATGCTACAACCGTTGTAATAATCTTAATCTGCTTCTGTCTCTTCTTGGCTGCAATCTCTGCCTCAAGCGTATCGTTAAATATCCTCTTCGGATTAAGAAAAGCCACCGTCTTATCAACTATTATATTTACAACCGGTGATACAAGTGCCGTACATAATATACTGCATATCAATATCACTGCATATCTTACGGGATCCGGCATACTGACATCGACAAATATCCTGTTAACGAAATACCCGTGTATTAGGAATAGTTCGACGCTCATGCGACTAATATATTTAAGGCAGACATTGCCAATGGTTATGCGCATATTTAGAAGCAGCACAAATGTCGTACAGATTATACACGCAATACTCTGAACCACCAAAGTGACAATTGCGTCATTTCTTCCTTCAAGTCCCTCATTATAATAACCGTAGCGGACAAGGACAAACACGGATGCATTAATTACTGCTATGGAAAGAATCGCAAATATCGCTGTCTTAAACTTATAATGTTTAAACAGGAATCCGTCCAATGCTTTCTTAAATCTGGCATATAGCATTCCGAAAATAAAAGTGACCGAGGAATTATACCACCACTCACCTCTAAACCAATGTGACTTATCACCCTCGGGATCATGACCGAGAGAGAAACTGTAAATGATTATAAGGATTATGGCTATACTTAATAAGATTAACGCCACATCTTTATTCTTAATGAGTGAGAACAGGGCATAGAATAACAGATAGATTATCGCAATCTCAATAATGAACCATCCGTTGCTGTTAACTAAGGTTATACCCGTAACGTCACTTAATACATCAGTCAAACCGTATCTTATCTTGTATGCGAAATGATTAAGCAATACACCGAGCAGATTGATGCACCAGAACGGAAGCAACACTTTGGGAAGACGCTTAGTGATAAATGTATTTAGATAATCCTGCTTGGAATAAACACTTGTTATAAGCCCGTATCCCGAGAAAAAAAAGAAGATTGCAGTAAACAGAAATCCGATGAAATTAAACAGAGTTATCGGTCCTCTGTATACAGCACCGTATGAAGTAACCTTCTGGGTGATATGGTGATATATGATGCTGATACAGGCTATGGCCTGAATCATCTTGGATTGCTCTATACTGATATAATCAGTTGCAATTGAGTCACTCTTATTAATCTTGGCTTTATAGAAAGCAAAGATTAACAACAATACCGGATAAATCATTAATACTATATTATTAATCAATTATAACCTCCGATTAATCCACAAATCTAAACCCTGTGAAGAGCCACGGCACATTCGCAGTGAATACTGTGAGGAAACATATCAACAGGAGTAACCTCATCAAGCCGGTAACCTCCTGCTGTTAATAACTTAAGATCTCTTGAAAGCGTCGCAGGATCACAACTTACATACACTATTCTTAAAGGCTTAGCCTTAAGTATCGTATCTATAAGTACCTCATCACATCCCTTACGGGGCGGATCAATTACAATCACATCAGGTCTGGGAAGAACTATCGTATCATCCTTGGATGGTTCGCCCTGGTCAATACTTACATTTGGTTCTTCCGATAACTTAATATCCTCCGCTTTACCTGTATAGAATGTGGCATTATCTATACCGTTATTCTTCGCATTGATCTTAGCATCTTCCACGGCTTCGGGGATAATCTCAACGCCGTACACATGACCTGCCTTGCCTGAGAGAAACAGGGAAATCGTGCCTATGCCGCAGTACAGATCCCAGACAATCTCAGAGCCTGTCAACTTCGCATATTTAAGGGCAAGAGAGTAGAGTCTGTCCGTCTGAATGGGATTAACCTGATAGAAAGATTTGGGCGAAATGGCATAGGTAATCCCGTCACTGTCATTAGGAGTAATAATGTCGCTTATCTTATCTTCACCCCAAATCGTTACAGTCTCATCGCCCATGATCACATTGGTTCTGTCGGTATTAAGATTAACTGACACGGATGTCATTCCTGTAATCCTCTGCAGCTTATCTATCAATTCGTTCTGCCCTGTAAGATACATGGGCTTAATTCCGACTTTATGGGATGCCTTGCCTCTGTTAAGGATTAAGCAGACCATGATCTGTCCGGTCGCATAGCCCTTGCGGATAAGCACATGACGAACAATTCCCGTTCCTGATGTCTCATTATAAGGCGGGATATCATAGTGTTTCATGTGATCTTTGATTATCCGCATTATATCAGCGTATTCTTCCGCACCTATAATGCAGTCATCTATCGGAATGATATTGTGGCTGTGACTGGCATAGAATCCCGTGATAATATTACCATCTCGGTCTCTTCCTACCGGGAATTGAGCCTTGCCTCGATATCTTACGGGCTTATCCATACCAACGATATCCTTAAGGATCCCGTCGATATATTCCGCATCAAATCCGCCTATCCTTATTAGATCGTTTCTTACCTTATCCTGTTTATGCTTAAGCTGCGCAGGATAAGCAAGCGCCTGTAGCGAACAACCGCCACAGGATTTGGCCTTGGGACATGGCGGCGTTACTCTGTCAGGTGAAGGAGTTAACACTTCATCAAGATGAGCATATGCATAGCCTTTCTTGGCTTTCATTATACTTACCTTAACCTTATCCCCAATCACGGCATCTTTTACAAAAAGGGTATAGCCGTCCATCTTGCCTATACCCTCACCGCCTATGCCCATATCGGTAATATCTATTGTCAGAATATCTCCCTTATTATACGGCATGCTATTCTCCGTTATATCTCTATTCCAGTCTCGTTCCTCTTACATTACTGTCAAGAAGTCTGTTAAATCCCTGCCATTCCTTGGGATTGTGACTCTTATTAAGCAACTCCGTAAATGTCTCCATCTTCGCATCAAGATCATCTGCGAAATTAAGCGCAACCGCCTCGATAATCGCAGGCTTCTTGGGAGACCCGAATTCGTATTCACCGTGGTGAGCCAGGATACAATGCTTAAGCTCATTGGCAAGTACTGTCGGAAATCCGTCTATTGTACGGATCTTCTCGCCTATCATTTCAGTGCCCATCACAATATGACCGAGCAGTCCTCCCTCATCTGTATAATCATTATCTGGATAAGGAGAGAGCTCCTTGGTCTTACCTATATCATGAAATATTGCGGACGTAACTAAAAGGTCCTTATTAAGTGCAGGATATTGTGATGCAAAAAACAGGCAATTCTTGGTAACGCTTAACGTATGTTCAAGCAAGCCTCCGACGAACGCATGATGAACCATCTTGGCAGCCGAAGAGAATTTGAACTTGGCGATAAATGACTCATCTTCCATAAAGAATGCCTGAAGCAGTTTATTAAGATATGGATTCTGTATGTCAGCTATGATATCTGTAAGTTCCTTATACATAGCTTCTATATCCTTATCACTGACAGGAAGATAATCTGAAGGATCGTATTCTCCGTCATGAGCTATTCTGGCTCTCTTAATGCTAACCTGTAACGCTCCGTTAAAAGAGCTGACATCGCCGACTATCTCCACATAGTCCTTCTCATCAAAATCTTCAATTCCGGCACTGTTGGGCTCCCATACCTTGGCATCGATGGTTCCCGTCTTATCCTGAATTATGACATTAAGATAATTCTTGCCGTTCTTAGTTACAGCCGCCGTACGCTGCTTGATTAAATATATATCACTTACCCTGCTGCCTTCTGTCAGGTCTTTGAGGTATCTCATGGCATCTCCTCCAGTGTCACATCCAAACCAATCTCTCTGTATTCATTGCCGGACTGACGCATGATTGATATCTGCGTTGTAACCGACGGTTCGCTTCTTTCAATAATCTCGGTGAAATCTGAGAATGAGTCAATGTCCGTATTTCCCATTCTTACTATAACATCACCGCTCTGGATTCCGGCATTCATTGCAGGTGAATCCATTACTATTCCCGTAACATATGCGCCCTTGGGAACACCGCTTATATTGCTTGCATCCTCTGTTACGTCAATTCCGTTGATTCCAAGATATACTCTTGGTCTTCCGTTTGACATTCTCTCTATAGTCTTCTTAATATCCGATATTCCTATGGCGGAAATAAGATTCCTCATATCGTTACTGTTATGGCTCTGATCGATTATTCCAAGGACCTCGCCGCGTAAGCTTATGATTATTCCCGTGGCATCGCTGCTTCCGTATATATCCGTGGTAAACATCTCATAATTCTGATCGGTTAGATTAACCACGTTACCTTTGGATGTTATCATGCCGTAACCTATGGAATCACTTGCCCCATACGGGCGACCTATAGCAATAACGGGAGTGGCCAATATTGAAGCTACTCTTGAATTACCTAAGGTTGCAGGAACCATACTGCCCTTGGTCTCATCCGATAATCCTTCCATCGGTACGCCAATAACAGACAGCCCCGTATTAACATCAGATGCCTTGATATTTCCCTCAACAACGGTTGAATCATTTAACGTAACCGTAATCTTCTCGGCATTCCTAACCACATCACTTCTGCATAATATCAACAATTCTTTGCCGTTATCGGTGATATAGAGTCCGGCCGTTGTATTCTTATTCTCATAAGAATTATCAAACCAGTCGACATCACTGCTGACTCCCATAACCTTAACCATGGATTTCTGAACGGTTGACGCAACAGAATACAGATCCGTATACTGATCTCTGTATACGGTCATCGGATCCACGTCATTAGTTCTCTCAATAATCTGAATCGGAGGCTCGGGCGTCTCTTCTTCAAGAATCATATCCTCCGGAAGAATCTCATCGGTATCCATCGGAATCTCAACCACCTCAGGCTCTTCCTCAGGATGAAGAATGTTGGTAAATACGGGTTCTAAGACAAGGAAAGTAATACATGCCAACACACCAAATATCACCGCCATGGATGCGGTGATAACGGTACGTCGAAGTAACTTCTTACGGTTAAGCGGTCTTTGCTTAACCCTCTCCTGAATATTATTAAATTCGGCAGATGATATATTCTTATCTTCGCTCAATGTATATTACAATCCTTCTACGAAATGCTGTATTCTACCAAGGGCTTCCTTAAGGGCTTCCATCGAATATGCATAAGATATGCGAAGGAATCCTTCTCCGCTGTCACCGAATGCTGTGCCGGGAACAACGGCAACCTTCTCCTGCATAAGTAACTTGGTGGCAAATTCTTCACTGGTAAGCCCATACTTCTTAATACAGGGGAATATATAGAATGCTCCGAAAGGCTCAAAACACGGCAATTCCATATTTTTAAACGTATTGATAAGATACCTTCTTCTCTGGTTATAGGCATCTCTCATCTCTTCCACATCGGAATCTCCATTTCTAAGCGCTTCGACTGCTGCATACTGGCTTGTTGTGGGCGCACACATGATCGCATACTGATGTATCTTGGTCATCTGCGAGATAATATTAGCCGGTCCGCATGCATATCCCAATCTCCATCCCGTCATGGCATAAGCCTTGGAGAAACCATTGATAAGAATAGTTCTCTCCTTCATGCCCGGAAGCGAAGCTATTGATACATGACCGTCCCCGGTATAAGTAAGTTCCGCATATATCTCATCGGATAATACGTATATATCGTTCTCAATAATAATCGGAATTATGGCTTCAAGATCCTTACGCTCCATAACCGCACCCGTCGGGTTGTTGGGGAAGGGAAGCACAAGTATCTTGGTCTTATCCGTAATTGCTGCCTTAAGTTCCTCGGCAGTTAACCTGAAATCATTCTCGGCCTTAAGGTCAATTATCACAGGCTTAGCTCCCGCAAGGATTGCGCAGGGTTCATATGATACGTAACTTGGCTGGGGAATAATAACTTCCTCACCCTGTCCGGGATTGATCATTGCTCTGAAAGCCATATCAATTCCTTCTGATCCGCCGACTGTTATAAGCATCTCACTCTTGGGATCATAAGATACATTGAATCTCCTGCTTAAGTAAGAATATATCTCCTTACGAAGCTCTATAAGTCCTGAATTGGACGTATAGAAAGTACGGCCCTTCTCAAGTGAGAATATACCTTCCTCTCTTACATGCCACGGTGTGTCGAAATCAGGCTCACCGACGCCTAATGATATTGCATCAGGCATCTCGTTAACCACATCAAAGAATTTTCTGATGCCTGATGGTTTAAGTGCTACTGCTGTAGCTGACAACGGGTCTCTCATAATACGAATTTCTCCCTCTCATCTGTCTTCTTCTTAGCTAATATCGTGCCATGATCCTTGTACTTCTTAAGTACGAAGTGTGTCGCCGTTCCTACCACCGAATCAAGTGTAGATAACTTATCCGACACAAAACTTGCTACTTCCTTAAGAGTCTTGCCTTCCATGTTAACAAGCAGATCATAGCCGCTCGACATCAGATATACCGCCTGTACCTCGGGATAATTGTATATACGTTCGGCAATCACATCAAAGCCCTGTCCTCTCTGAGGAGTAACCGTCACCTCAATAAGCGCCGATACTGTCTCGATGGATGTCTTCTCCCAATCTATAAGGGTATGATATCCGCATATCACACCTTCCGCCTCCATGGCTTTGATCTCATTCGCTACCACTATCTCATCGGCCCCTATTCTGACCGCCAATTCATCTATTCCGATTCTGCTGTTTTTCTCAAGTATTCTGAGTATCTCTTCTCTCATGGCCTCCACCTCTCTGTGCCCAAATATAATAAGCCTACGCGCCTATTTTAACACAAAACCTTAGATAATTCATCCCTTGCGGGCTTCTGGATATGCTTCTTCTCATCAGCATAAATTAGTATTCTCTCTTTGTGTTCCGTAATATATCCGATTACCGACGAAGGAATTCCCGCATCGGCATACATCATCTTAAGTTCATCAGGTGCTGATGTTACCACAATAAGCGATCCTTCGCTCCTTAATTTGTAAGGGTTGATGTCGTAGAATTCACATAATTCCACTGTCTCCTGCTTTATGGGTATATCCTTATAATATCCTGTCATACCAACCCCTGACGCTCGCGTCACATTCCATAAACCGGCATACAGTCCACCCTCGCCACATGCATACATACATCTGTCGCCATGCTCCAATGCTATCTTGACCTCTGCATCAATACTCAGAAACTGTCTAAATCCAATGGCATCATCCATGATAAAAGCAGGATACCTTGACCTTAACTCATCATATCTGTTCTCTGCAAGAAGTACCGAACCGTATAATCCAATCCACTTGGTCACTACTATGGAATCCCCGGGAAGCGCTCCAATCAGGCAGTCTTTCTGTGATAAATAAGCGCAGCTTAAGTTAAAAGCTGCGCCCTTATTATCCGTATTCTTAAGTACAGGCCGTCTACTGCTTATGCTCTCTGATTCCTTACCTGTCTTCATTGCTCTCCTATTGCCTGAGCGGCTGCCGCTGCTGCCTGCGCCGCATATGCTCCGGCCACAGATCTTGCGTAATCTATGCTGCCTGTGCCCACCGCTTCCTGAATCTGTGCTATCGCCACAGGATCTGCCGAAGCAGTACCGATAACCGCAGTTCGCGGCACCGCATTGTAGGTACTTGTATTGAACACTTCGCGACTTACTTCCGTGCCGCCTTCCTTAACAATCTTAATAAGTTGCGCCTTATATCCCGTATGCGCCGATTGCACGGATGAATAACCAACAGGCTTATCCGACTGAGTTATAATCTTCTCACCGTCGGGAACTATTGTCTCCAATATCTTGGTCTCAAACTCAACCGTTCTGTCAGAAGGTCTTGTCTCCTTGCCGTAGACATTGAACACTATCTTCTTCTCATCCGTAGTATAACCTTCGATGTATATGGGATAGTCCGTATTATTGATAAATCTGAAATCCTTACCTGAAGATTCCGATATTGCGGCATCCTGTGATACCGGTACATAAGAGACTACCATCGAGTGGTTGTTACGCTCCACTATCTCAAGTTCCGCTCGAATTACCGCATTATATAATGTTGTGGAAACCTGGCATATTCCGCCGCCTAAGCTGTCTACTACAAGACCGTTAACATACGATCCTGCCATATGATATCCGTTAGCCTCTGAGAAAGGCTTAATATGATCATATACCGAGAACTCTTCACCGGGATATACCGTAGTTCCGTTAACAAGTCTGCATCCGTTGGCCACATTGGCTGAACGATCTGCTCCGGATGTCTTATAACTGGTAGAGAAAGTCCCTAATACATCGGTTACCTGTGACAGATCTTCTTCTGTTCCCTTGGGAACATCAGTCTTAACCGGAAGCTCAATCTCACAGGGATTGCCGCTCCAGGTACCCGTGATGAAGTTCTCAATAAAGCTTACCGCTTCATCTTCATCAACAATAGCTCCCTCCATACCGGAAACTATGTTAAATCCGCCGTCTACTCTCTCTAATGTGGCATCCACAGCCTCGTGATTATATATAATACACTGTTCCTGCACGAACTGCCTGATTGCCGCCTCTGAATATCCGTATGATATAGGAAGCTTAACTCCCTCTCTTGCTATATCCTTCTTATCTTTATATCTCTTAACAACATTACCCTTATTGCCGTAGGCAACCGCTTCATCCACCACGTCGGGATTATTCCATGTAAGCGATATGTCACCCATATGCAATACGGCACTCTCGTTATCGACACAGTATACCGTAATGTCCGCTTCACATGCCTTGCTTATTTTGCTCTCAATTGCAGACTTGGCTTCATCGTAAGTCTTGCCCGACATGTCCAAATCACCTATGGTTATACCGTCGGATATGGTCATAGTGGGTGTTAATGATGATCCCGCTGCCATTGAATCAATAACTGGCATATATGACACGGCCGCAACAGCCGATATTGTGATTAATAATAGTGATATTCTTCTCATATTGTGATAAATTATAATATAGCGGCTGCGATTACACCGCCTACCATAACTACAACCAGTGCAAGTATGATTATGGTTGACATAATTTTGCGAGTTTTCTTACTCATATGACTTTCCTTTGATAGCATTTAGTGCATGCATGGTTTCTACATTTTATATGTAGAAACACGATAAATTCTGTAACTTACAAAGAGGATTATATATGAATATACCTGCATTAGCAAGCGGATTTACCAAATTTCCGATATTCTTTACTTTCGTAATATTGTCCGTAATTTTCATGCTTAATATACGCCGTTCCAACAGACGTATTAAGAAAAACCGTGAGGATTATTGGGCCAAGGAAATACGAGCCAACAGTGTCAGAAGAAAGCCTTTGGATAATGTGGATTTCCTTGTTATCCCTTATGATGATCTTCCACTTAATATTGAGAATGATGATGATGTGATCAAGGAATGTGTCAATCAGCTTAATTCGCTTAAGGATGAACCCATAGCCAACTTCACCGGTATTACCAACACAGACCTTAAACTTGAATACGGTGCGCCCAATATTACTACATTATCAAGAGCGGATACCAACTACACACTGCTTGTCCGCACCCTTAATAATCTTGCAGAGAGACTTCATGAACTTAATCATGACAGCGAGGCTCTTACCGTCCTTGAATATGCGGTAAAGATTCGAAGCGATGTCAGTTCCACATATTTTCTTGCTGCCAAATTATATGATGCGCAGGGCGATAATAAGAAGATTGCCTGGTTAAAAAGAAATGCAGAGACCCTTAACTCCATTATGGTCTCATCAATTCTTCGTAAGCTTAACGAGATGTACCCTAACGTGTCTGCGTACTAGGACAGATATCGTTTAAGAAACAATTCTTACAATCAGGATTGGGAGCCTTACATATACTACGACCCAGAGTAATTATATGTATATTCCACAATATCCAATGATCCTTCGGAAGTTTCTTCATTAGGTCGAATTCGATTTTCTCAGGGGCTGATTCTTTAGTTATTCCCAGTTTGTTAGATATGCGTTTGACATGAGTATCTACAACGATGCTCGGGATGTGATATATATTGCCTCTTATGACATTGGCAGTCTTACGACCGACTCCGGGCAGAGCCGTGAGGGCCTCAATGTCAGAAGGTACCTCAGCGGCATATTTATCTCTTAAATCCTTACAGCAGGCGATTATATTCTTCGCCTTATTATGATAGAAGCCCGTAGAGTGAATGTCCTGCTCAAGTTCCTTAAGGTCGGCCTCTGCAAAATCATCCACACTCTTATACTTATTAAACAGATCTTTGGTCACAATATTGACTCTGGCATCGGTACACTGCGCACTTAGTATCGTAGCGATTAGTAACTGCCACGCATTCTCATGCTCCAGATAACATATATAATCCGTACCGTATTTATTATCCAGTCTTTTAAGTACTTCTCTAATCCTAGATTTCTGATCCATTAAGTATCTCCACGCCGGCGCAGATTTTTAGATCCTAAATGCTCCAAGCGAATCGTTAAGACGGTCTGACAGAACCGTAAGTCGTTCTGCCGCGGTCTTAAGCTCAGTCATTGTATCCTGCATGCTCTCAACAGTGGTGATAGTATTCTCAGCAGTGGTTGCAGTACGCTCGGATACTTCTGCAAGCGTAATAACTGATTTCTTGATGTCGTGACTGGATTCACGAAGTCTGTCTACCTTACCGCTTATCTCAGATATATTCTCAATAGATTTATCTACGCTGTCTGATACATGCTCTGACTGTTTTCTTGTCTCATCAAGCTTATGCTGCTGCACATCCATCGCATCATATACTTCCTGCATTATGGCTGCAGTGTCCTTGGCAACATCCATTACTTCCTTGATGATCATCGTGATCTCGCCTGTCGAGTTATTGGACTGATCCGCAAGCTTACCGATCTGCTCTGCAACAACCGCAAATCCTCTTCCGGCCTCACCGGCTCTGGCGGCTTCAATTGATGCATTAAGCGACAGTAATTCTGTCTCATCGGCAATATCCGTAATTAATGTTGTTGCTTTCTCAATACTCTGAACAGACTTATTCATTCTGTCAATCTGTTCCTGAACCTTATCAAGAGAGATTCTTGTCTTATCTGACTGCTCATGCAATTCTTCGACGATATCTCTGTTCTTCTGCTCTGCCTCTGCCATAGATTCGGCATATGATACAAGACCAGCCATATCTGACTTAATCTGTTTGATATCCTCGTTCATATCATTAACGCCGTCACTTGTATACTTGGCATCCGAGGCCTGTGAGCTTGCCCTCTCAACAATCTGTCCTGTGGCATCCGCTACTTCGCTCACAGTGCTGCTGGAATTCTCCGCCATTGAAGAGAGCGTACCTGCAGATTCGCCCAAGGCTTCCGCGGCTTCCACGATACTGCTCACAATTCCGGTAAGGGACTGCTGCAACTCAACCGATGTTCTGTAGATATCTCCAAGTTCATCTTTACGCTTAAGAGTAGTCTTGCTGGGTTCTGCAACAAGATTACCCTCCTTGACTGTATCAAGGAATGCCTTGGTCTTCTTCATGGCACGACCCATTCGTCCGGAAATAAGCAGGGCAAAGGCTATTGCTATTGCTATAAATATGGCTGCAACAACAAGAATCGTAATCGTCTGACTGCCTGTTGTCTTAGATACATAATCTGAAGGAGTAGCTACTTCTATTGCACCGATAACGGATCCGTCTGAATTATACAAAGGCATATAATACAGATAACATTCTGTTCCGTTACCTTCCTTATCATTAAGAGCACTAATTGTAACGCCCTTAATGAATAACTCTTCACCGGCCTTGATAGGATCGACCAATTCTTTATTAACTTTGCTTCCGTTGATTCGCCTTCCCTCACCGTTATCCTTCTTCATGGTTGTAAGAAGACGCATATCTCCGTATATGAATGATATCTCAAATCCGGCCTGTTCTTTGAGGGCGTCTATAAGGTCATTATCACCGGATATGGTATTCTCTCCCTTCTTGACTTTACCGCCCTTATCCTGCTTATAATCTCCTTCATAGAGGTTGTTATAGGTCTCTGCAACAGATGCCGCAACAATATGAAGAGACTTCTCAATCTCGGATTCAATGGAATTCTTAAGTGTACGAACAGATAATGTGACAATCACCAATGCCACTACGAGCATAGGCACGGCACACACTGCTATAAGCTTAAATGTAAAGCCGGAGAATATCTTGGTTATCTTCTTAAGTAAGAGCTTAATCTTGCTCTCCTTCTTAGTCTTACCGATTACCCCTGTCTTATTACCCCTCTTAAGCTTTAATGAGAATTTCTTGTTTTTAGCTTCTTTCATAATGTATACCCCATACATTCTATTGCAAAAAGCCACCCAAATCGGTATTTAGTCGATTCGGGTGGCTAATTATCTACACCTGAGTTGGGTTAATCAACCCTTAACGCTTCCTAC
Organism: uncultured Lachnospiraceae bacterium; assembly: GCA_902778165.1. Lineage (GTDB taxonomy): Bacteria > Bacillota > Clostridia > Lachnospirales > Lachnospiraceae > Colinaster. Next base: position 124,489 of record CACYWQ010000001.1, on the reverse strand, counting down.
TGCCACACCGCCTACAATGCTTCTCGACAGTATGATATATACTATGATAACCGGTGCAATGGATACTGCTATGGCCATATACACCTGTCCCATATCGAACTTAAGGAAATCCGCCGATCTTAACTGTGCTATAAGGATAGGCAATGTCTTCATCTCATCTTTCTTAAGGATAAGAGCAGGAGTGAAGTAATTGTTCCAGTTAGCCACAAATGTGAAGATCATCTGTACTGCTATGGCCGGCTTCATAATCGGAAGTGAGATAGTATTAAATGTTCTCCACTCTGATGAGCCGTCAATTCTTGCTGCCTCTACTATTGCATGAGGAAGAGTACTGTCCATGTACTGCTTCATGTAGTAGAATGTGGCAGGCGCCGCTATTGAAGGAACAATAAGCGGAATAAATGAATTCATAAGGTTAAGATTACCAACCAACTTAACAAATCCAAGAGCTGTAACCTGTGTAGGAATCATCATCACTCCGAGAATGAAAGTAAAGATTGCTTTCTTAGCCTTGAAATCATATACATGGATCGCATACGCCGTCATTGCCGAGAAATAGGTGCTGATTACGGCACAGAGACCTGCAATTACGAAACTGTTACGCATTCCTGTAAGAATCGGCAAAGTTCCATGCATTACATTATTAAAGTTCTCCATTATATGGGTACTGGGAATCAATGTAAATCCACGACCCATTTCTGAATTCGATCTGGTTGAATTAACAAACAGTAAATAGAACCAGAACAAGCACAGGAATGTAAGCAATATCAAAAGTATATATGCTATAAGTCTTCTGGCGAATAAACCCAAGCCGCCTTCTACGTCATTGTATTCTTCGTTTGGCACACTCATTCTTATTCCCTCCTATTCATTGCTCTCGCTGGTCGAGAACTTATATACGATAATACTCAATATACCTGTGATAATAAACAGGAATACGGACAACGCACCGGCCATACCGTAGTTCTTGCTGTATAGGTGGTTATTGAGGTACATAATCATCGTGGTTATCTCTCTTAACGCGGTCTTATCACCGTTTGTTAAGACTTGCGGTACATCGAACATCTGCAGACCACCGATAAGTGATGTGATCATAACAAATAAAAGAATCGGTCTTAACAGAGGTAATGTTACTTTAAAGAATACCTGCGTCGACGTAGCTCCGTCTACCTGAGCCGCTTCAAATAAGGCATTATCTATACCCATCATACCTGCCATAAGAAGGATGGTCGTATTACCGAACCACATTAAACAGTTCATAAATGCAACCAGCGTTCTTGTTGAACCGGTGAAAGTGATGAACTCATAAGGCTCAGACAATACACCCATCTGTATAAGCATGCTGTTGATGGGGCCTGTTCTTGCAAATAATGTAAAGAATAACATTGCAAATGCGGATGCCATTATCAGATTAGGCATATATATAACGGTCTTAAAGAAACCGGACGCCTTAATCTTAAGTCTCGTATCTGCAAACCAAGCCGCAAGTAAAAGCGATAATACTATCTGCGGAATAAAGCCTGCTATCCACATTATCATCGTGTTGGAAAAATACTTCGGTACATCACCGTTTTTGAAAATAGTGATGTAATTTGTAAGTCCGATCCAATTCGGTCCGACTTGCTTAAGTCCGCTCATATAGTTCTCAAAGAAACTGTTGTAAATTGTAGTGAAAAGCGGAATCAACTGGAAGATAAGATATACAACAATGAAGGGTATTAAGAATATATATCCCCACTTGTTGTACTTGACAACCTGACTGGTCTTTTTCTTCTCTTTAGCCATTGTGTAGCCCCCATTCCTTAATAATTTTTAGCCCGTCAGTGCTAATGAACACCCTCAAAAGCACGTATTAAGCGCATTCATCAGCATTGCTTCCCAGTGGTACTATTATACCACAACTATCTAACAATATGAACAAAAAACATCCCTGTTTGTTTAATTATTTACAGCAAATTGTACATAGGGTTAAAAAAATAGCGGTTATGTGCCTGCCCGCTAAGGCAGGCACAATACCACTACTATATTGTAATCAGAATCAAATTCTAATTAGTGTGTAAGCTCAGGATACTTCTCCTCAACTGACTTGTAGAATGCCTCAAGAGCCTCCTCATATGTAGCCTGACCCATGAAGTATGTCTTCATTGTCTGCTGGAATGACTCGTTACATCCCTGATCGTAATCAGAAAGGTTAGAGAGGTCAATCTTCTCAGCACCAGCTGCGAGCTGTGCGTAAGGGTTCTGGCCACCAAGAAGTGCGATGTTACCATCTTCACTTGATGCAAGGTCTGCAAGAACTGACTTAGAGTTTACACAGTCAGAATCAGCTACAGCGATCTCCTTAAGTACAGCCTTATCTGTTGTCATTGTAAGGATGATGTCCTTAACAAGGTTCGGGTTGTCTGTACCAGCTGCTGCACAGATCCATGTGCCGCCCCAGAAGTAACCCTGAGGACCTTCACAGAATCCCCAACCGCCTGCATGAGCGATTGTCTTCTCATCATCAACGTCAAGGCAGAAGTTGAAGAACCAAGCGGGTCCGAAGTAGCAGAAGATCTTTCCGTCTGCTGTCTTACCCTTTGCCCAGTCATCGCCCCAAAGGTCATCTGTTGTCTCAGCCTTAGCATCAACAAGAGCCTTAGAGTCGTCAACCCACTTCTTAATGTTAGCGTCAACTACGATTGCGCCATCCTGTACCCACTTACCAGATACATTGTTAGAATATGTACGGAATGTGTCGTTTACTGAACACATCTTGTAGCCCTTAGCCTGTGCAGCCTTAGCTGTCTCAACGTACTTATCCCAGTCAGCTACAGCCTTCTGTACCTCAGCAGGATCATCTGTACCAAGAACGTCCTTAGCAGCCTCTCTGTTGTAGATAAGACCAGCTGAACATGCCTGCCATGAAGCACCCTTAAGCTTGCCGTCTGCATCTGTAACAACTGACTTTGTGTACTCGTACTGATCAGCAAGGTCAGCATCTGTGATGCCGAGGTCTGCTAAAGGAAGAGTAACGTCAGCGTTTACATACTTAAGTGCGTAGTCAGCCTCTACAAGGAAGATATCAACCTTATCCTCTGGTGCTGCGTCTGCGTTAGCAGGAAGAACCTCATCGAGGTTGTTCTGATAAGCATTACCTTCTGAAGGTGTGATTGTCCAAACTACATCAACATCACCGATCTTACCATGAGTAGCATCAACTTCCTCATATCCGGGATAGTGATCTGTAATTCTTGACTTGAACTCCTCGTTCCAAGCCTGGATGTTAAGAACTGTTCCCTCATCTGCTGCGGGAGCTGCTGCTTCAGCTGTATCAGCTGCAGGAGCTTCTGCCTCATCTGCGGGTGCCTCTGCTGCAGGAGCTTCTGCTGCAGGAGCTGTTGCAGTATTGCCACAGCCAACAAGTAAAGCTGAAACCATAGCAACACTCAATAATGAACTGAGTAACTTCTTTTTCATTATAAATCCCTCCTAAAATAATAGAATAATGAAAATTTATCTTAACCGCCCTATGCGGCTAAAACCAAACCTTATCGCATCACGATTTCTTACATTCTGCTTAATTGTCTTACAGAAGCTCCTTTCTCAAGGACTCCTTCTATTATCGTGTGCTCTTCATGTGCGTGCTTTGGATTCTCTATCCAGTCAATCAGATTGTCCGCTGCTATTCTTCCCATCATTCTTGTATCCTGAACAATGGTCGTAAGCTTTGGGTCTAAATTGGCCATTATATCGCTTCCGTCGAATCCGGCAATCGAGATATCCTCCGGTATGCTTAAGCCTCTTGACTTAATCTCGTTGATTCCGCCTATGGCCGAATAATCATCTGCGAAGAATATGCAAGTCGGTCTGTCTCTTAGATCAAGCAACTTACCCGCGCTTACCGCTGCACATGCTATGTCGCGGTACTTACCGCTTATTAAATATCGATCCGGTATCTTCAGTCCTAAACTTGCGGCTGTGCTCTTGAAACTGCCCAAGCGTTCTTTAGTAACCTCCGAACCGCTCTGTCCATATATATAGGCTATCTTGCGATGTCCCTGTGCATATACATATCTGAGTAATTCTTCAATGCCTCTTGCGTTGTCCGATATGACAGATAGTCTGTCGGGTGCCGGATAATCTATGGTGACTACCGGAATATCGCTGTGAATCAGTTCAACAACTTCCTTATTATTAAAATCAACGCAGGCTATAAGTACGCCGTCAACCCCTCTGAATCTGCTGTGCTCCAAGTAGGACAACCTGCCCTTTCTTGTATCATTGCAGTTAATAAATGTTATGTCGTAACCCTTGGCTTCAACCGTGATCTTAAAGCTGTCAAGGATATTTGCGAAATACTCATGCGTCAGACCACTCTGGGGGGCCTCGTCCACAAACAGGACTCCTATATTGTAACTTCTGTTAGTCTTTAAGGCTCTTGCAGACGAATTGGGGAAGTACCCCATCTCCTTAGCTGTTCTTCGGATGCGTGACTTTGTCTCTTCACCCACATCCTTATGATCATTAAGAGCTTTACTGACAGTTGCTACAGAGACGCCACAAGCCGCCGAGATATCCTTCATCGAAACCATTGTGCTCTCCGGGGTTTATACCTTACTTAATCGTTTTCGTAAATAAATATAACGCCTTTCAATCTTGTGTGCAAGTGTTTTTGTTCATTTTTTGTTCATTTTTCTGCTTTTTGTTACTTTTATACAGAAATGAGGGGGCGAATTTGTGCAATTTTGCCCATTCACATTTTGTTCATAAATTCATAGCATTTCCGTTGACAATGGTGCTTTACTCCTATATAATTTGCTTACACTCTTCTATGTGAGGGTGCTTATTTTTCTTCGTTTACTTAAACGTTTTCGGTAGTGTATAATAGGAAGAGTCACACATCCGAAATGCACTGGAATCGGCAGTATGACGAGGAAAACAGAGCAGAAGACTATATTAAGTTAAGGGAGAAATCACTATGAAGTATGGACATTTCGATGACTCCAAGAAGGAGTACGTAATCACTTCACCGAAGACACCGTTACCCTGGATCAACTATCTTGGTTGCGAGAGTTTTTTCTCGCTGATATCCAATACAGGCGGCGGTTATTCATTCTACAAAGACGCTAAGTTACTTCGTCTTACAAGATACCGTTACAACAATGTACCCTATGATAACAACGGTCGTTACTTCTATATTAAGGATAACGGCGTAACATGGAATCCCGGTTGGCAGCCTACACAGACTGAGCTTGACTCATATGCATGCCGCCACGGTCTGGGATACACAATATTTGAAAGCAGTAAAAATGATCTTGCAGCTTCTTTGACGGCTTTCGTTCCGATTGGTGATAATTGTGAGATCAATAAACTCACACTTAAGAACAATTCATCTTCAGATAAGAATATCGACATCTTCTCTTATATAGAGTTCTGTCTTTGGAATGCGGTTGATGATGCTTCCAACTTCCAGCGTAATCTTAATACCGGAGAAGTTGAGGTAGAGCCCGGTGTTATCTATCATAAGACAGAGTACAGAGAGCGTCGTAATCACTATGCCGTATACGGAGTAAATGCTCCTGTTGCCGGATTTGATACAGACAGAGAAACATTCCTCGGTGCTTACAGAAGCCCTTCAGATCCTGAAGTAGTAGAGAAGGGCGCAGCTACAAACAAGATTGCCAGCGGCTGGTCTCCCATCGGTTCATTCCAGCTTAAGGCAACCCTTAAGCCCGGCGAAGAAGTATCTTACGTATTCGTACTCGGATACATAGAGAATCCCAAGGAAGAGAAGTGGGAAGCACTTAACGTTATTAATAAGAAGAGAGCTCACGAGATGCTTGCCCGCTACAATACAACAGAGAAGGCAGATGCTGCGTTTAAGGCTCTGTGTGATTACTGGACGAATCTTCTTGGTAAATACACACTTGAGACAGAAGATGATAAGCTCTGCAGAATGGTTAATATCTGGAACCAGTACCAGTGTATGGTTACATTTAATATGTCTCGTTCCGCATCATATTATGAGTCAGGAATGGGAAGAGGAATGGGATTCAGAGATTCTTCACAGGATCTTCTGGGATTCGTTCATCTTATTCCCGATAAGGCAAGAGAGCGTATCATAGATATCGCTTCTACCCAGTTTGAAGACGGTTCGGCATATCATCAGTATCAGCCTCTTACCAAGACAGGTAATATGGACATCGGCTCAGGATTTAACGATGATCCGCTCTGGCTTATAGCAGGTACGTCTGCCTACATCAGAGAGACGGGCGATTTTACAATACTTGATGAGATGGTTCCTTTTGATAATAAGGTCGAACTTGCTAAGCCCCTTATGGAGCATTTAAGAAGATCATTTAACTTCTTCGACAATGCTAAGGGTCCTCATAAGCTTACACTCATCGGTCGTGCAGACTGGAATGACTGTCTTAACTTAAACTGCTTCTCAGACACACCCGGTGAGAGCTTCCAGACAACAGGACCTTCAGAGGGACCCGTTGCAGAGTCTGTGTTCATCGCAGGTATGTATGTTAAGTACGGTAATGAGTACGCAGACCTCTGTGAGCATGTAGGACTTAACGACGAAGCCAAGGAAGTACGCGCCAAGGTTGCTGAGATGTATAAGGCTGTTACAACAGCAGGTTGGGACGGCGAATGGTTCGTAAGAGCATATGACGCCAACTCTAACCCCGTTGGTTCTAAGGTATGTGAGGAAGGCCAGATCTTCATCGAGCCTCAGGGTATGTGCGTAATGGCAGGTATCGGTGTTGAAGAAGGCTTGGCAGAGAAGGCACTTAACAGCGTTAAGGAAAGACTTGATACCAAGTACGGTATCGTACTCTTACAGCCGCCTTATCAGAGATATCACTTAGAGCTTGGTGAGATTACATCATATCCTCCGGGATATAAGGAGAATGCAGGTATCTTCTGTCATAACAATCCTTGGATCTCCATCGCAGAGACAGTAATCGGACGCGGTAACAGAGCATTCGAGATATATAAAAAGACTTGCCCCGCTTACACAGAGGACATCTCGGATATTCATCGTGCAGAGCCTTATGCATATGCACAGATGATCGCAGGTAAGGATGCAGCTAACTTCGGTGAGGCTAAGAACAGCTGGCTTACAGGTACAGCCGCTTGGACATTCACCAACGTATCACAGCACATCTTAGGTGTAAGACCTCACCTTGACGGTCTTATTGTAGACCCCTGCATACCTGATACAATTAAGGAGATGACAATTACACGTCACTTCCGTGGAAACATTTATAAGATTCATGTCAACAATGCTGCCGGAAGCCAGAAGGGAATTAAGAAGATGACCGTTAACGGCAAGGAGATTGAAGGTACATTGATTCCTTATGAGAAGGGTCAGGGTACTGTAGAAGTTGAAGCAGTGATGTAATCGACAATATCGATCTTATACGGATAATTAAGCCCCGAGTATTAACTCGGGGCTTTTGTATTAGGGATTATAAAAGCATATCAGCCTGAGGGATGTCTCAGGCTGATAATAAATGGTACGTATTAAAAGGTATGTATTGGGATTATGTGTAGTTAGCAGTTGCTAACCACAATTGATAATATATCATATGCCAATTAACATGTCTATAGTTTTTTTGATTTTATTTGGAATATTTCTTAATAAGACTTATAAACAGTTTCTCACCGTATCCCAGAACTATGGCAAGTATCAGCGAAATAACAAATACAGCCAGATAGAATATGACAGGATTGGTGTTTGTCAGAAGAGCAAACATGCTCTCTTTCCATACTAATCCGTGAATCAACCAGATATATAGCAGATTCTTACCGATAAAGGCAAGCACCGACTTAACAGGAGATAAATACCTTAATGCAAGAACTGCTCCGAATATAAAGAATGGCACCACAATGACATCAGGCTTGGAATCTCCGCCGTCAATCGACAATAATAGTCTTATTACATATGATATTAGGGCAATTATCAGCCCTATAAGTACAATTACGGCCGGATTATCAATTCTTTTTATTTCCTTATTTCGCAATCTATCCTGTATATACGCAGCCAGATATCCCTCAAAGAATACGAGTAAGACTGCAACCTGGACATAACTGAATATTGCTGATACAACAGCCCTTCCATTAGGAATAATAAACAGAATACCCAATATAGCCATGGCAAGTATAAATACCATGCAGGCAATTATCCGTCTCTTCTTATCTCCCTGTAATAAAGCCTTAATAAGGGGCGTAAGAATAAGCATATACATGTATTCTCTTACATACCACCAAGTAGTGTTATATGTAGGGTTAAATGCGGTTATATTCCCGGGAAGTTCCCCCCAGGCAATCTGTCTGCTGAATATAAGTATCTCTGCAATAAGCGTAACTGCAAGCACATACCAGAATCTTCCATATAGTCTTACAATTCTTCTGCCCACATTCTTATATTCAGCCGGATATCCTTCTTCTTTGGCAAAAGAATAAAAGAGCCCGTATCCGCTTACAAATGCACATATGCCCAGACATATTCTGGCGCTTTTGGCAAATTGCTCAATAAGAGCGGGATTAGCAATGAATTCGTCTGCAAAAAGCGGTGTCAGCATAAAGCAATGATGGAATACCACTAAAAGTGCGGCTATTCCCTGTAAAGCGTGGGACTCTTCTTTCTTCATAGGTTATTCTTCAATTATTCTTCGGTCTTAGGCATGACTATCTCGATGTGTACATCGGCAAGCTGCTTAGGGTCAACCTCAGCAGGCGCACCCATCATGACATCCTGTGCCGTCTTATTCATCGGGAAAGGAATGATCTCTCTTATACTCTCCTCACCTGCTATAAGCATAACCATACGATCAACACCGGGAGCAATACCCGCATGCGGCGGAGCACCGTAACAGAAAGCATTGTACATAGCCGGGAACTTAGCCTTAACATCTTCTTCACCAAGTCCTACTATCTTAAAAGCCTTAACCATTATCTCAGGGTCGTGATTACGTACGGCACCGCTACTTAACTCAACGCCGTTAACAACAAGGTCATACTGATAAGCCAATATATCTAGAGGTTCCATATTGTTAAGAGCATCCATTCCGCCCTGGGGCATAGAGAAAGGATTGTGACAGAACTCAAGCTCGCCGCTCTCTTCACCTATTTCATACATAGGGAAATCCACTATCCAACAGAACTCATAACGTTCCTTGTCCATATGACCCTCTGCATTTAATCCAAGCAACTTACGCAGAACGCCGGCAGTCTTTAATGCATCCTGTTTCTTGCCTGAAGTAAGGCCTACGAAGTCACCGGCTTTAATTCCAAGTGCAGATATAACCGCATCCTTACGCTCCTGTAAGAATTTAGAGATTCCACCGACTAACTCACCGTTCTCATCAAGCTTAAACCAATAAGCCTTATTAGCCGTTGCAACCTCAACATCAGCACAGATCTTATCTACGACTTTACGTGATGCATTAAAATCTGTCACAACTACAGCCTGAATGTTATTGCCCTCATCAAAAGGACCGAAACCGCATCCGGCCATAACATCCGTAACATCCTTAAGTGTTAAATCTATTCGAAGGTCCGGCTTATCCGTTCCGTATGTCTCCATCGCATCCTTAAATGATATGCGCTTAAAAGGAGCCTTACTTGCAATCTTATATGTGCCGTACTTGGCAAAAACGGGAGGTAATACGTCTTCTATAACCGCAAATACATCCTCCTGTGAGGCGAACGCCATCTCCATATCAAGCTGATAGAACTCACCGGGACTTCTGTCTGCTCTTGCATCCTCATCTCTGAAACAGGGCGCAACCTGGAAATAACGGTCGAAACCTGAAGTCATAAGCAACTGCTTAAACTGCTGCGGTGCCTGGGGAAGTGCATAGAACTTACCCGGATGATTTCTTGAAGGAACAAGATAGTCTCTGGCACCTTCAGGAGACGAACATGTAAGAATAGGTGTCGTAATCTCCAAGAAGTTATGAGCCGTCATAGCCTGACGAAGTTCTGACACAATCTTACTTCTGAGAACTATTCTGTCCTTAACGGCGGGATTACGAAGATCTAAATATCTGTACTTAAGTCTTGTAGCCTCATCAGCTTCCTTGGAACGATTGATCTCAAAAGGAAGTTCATTGTATATACACTTACCAAGTACCTGTATATCCTCAGGTACAACCTCTACATCACCTGTAGGAAGATTGGGATTCTTATTCGAACGCTCTCTTACGATACCTGTTATTGAAAGAGTAGACTCGTTATTGACACCGTTAAGTCTCTCCATCATCTCCTCTGTCTCTATAACAAGCTGTGTAGTTCCGTAGAAATCTCTGAGTATAAGGAAGCCTAAGTTCTTGCTGACCTTACGCATGTTGTCATAGAAGCCCGCAAGCGTAACCTTCTGACCCACATGCTCCATACGAAGCTCACCACATGTATGTGTTCTTGATTGTGTCAATTCCTGTGCCATATGTATATCATCCTTTCGTAATGCGAAATACTGTCATTTCATAACCCTATAGAGTATACAACAATTGGCTATCTGCCGCAATACGGAGAACTCAAAAGGGAGCCACTGTTTGCAAAACACGGCTCCCTAAAAGAATCAAATATGTTCAGATATAACCCTGTGTCTTATTCCTCACCCTTGGCAACTGCCTCAGCAGCTTCAGCCTGAATCTCGGGGAAGTATGAAAGTACTGGCTCTTCATTCTTGCCTTCAAGCTTACGTGCTATATAGTTACGTGTAATCTTGACAACAACAGGAGTAAGAGCAACCACACCGATAAGGTTGGGAACCATCATAAGTCCGTTGAATGTATCTGAGATATCCCATGCAAGAGAAGATGTCATAACTGCACCTGATACAATCATAAGCACAAAGATAACTCTGTAAATCTTAACACCTGTTATACCGAAGAGATACTCAACAGCCTTGCTGCCGTAGTGTGACCAGCCGAGCACTGTCGTGAAAGCGAAGAGCAGTACCGCGATAGCCACAAACCACTGTCCCGGGCGTCCGAACACGTTGCCGAATGCCTGTGCGACCAGTGTTGCGTCAGACACGCCGTCCTTAACAAGTCCTGTAGAGAGATCTATATATCCTGATGAAAGCACAACGATGGCTGTCATCGTACATACGATGAATGTATCCGCGAATACTTCGAAGATTCCCCAAAGACCCTGCTTAACAGGCTCCTTAACATTGGAGTTAGAATGTACCATAACCGAGCTACCAAGACCGGCTTCGTTAGAGAACACGCCTCTCTTACATCCCTGCTGGATAACCGTTGCTACAGCCACGCCGACTGCTCCACCCTCAACAGCCTTGATGCCGAATGCAAATCTGAAGATTGATGCAAACATCGCACCGATAGATGTGATATGAACGAACATGATGATAATTGCTCCGAGTACATATATAAGGGCCATGAAAGGAACGACTCTCTCTGCAACGGCCGCAATTCTCTTAAGACCGCCGATGATGATGAAGCCGCCGATCACCATAAGAACGATTCCTATAATAAGGTTAACAAGGCTTACATCGCCAAGTACCGTAGGTGCGTTCACATTTGCAAAGAATGCATTCTCAAGGTTAAGGGTGATCTTATTGATCTGTCCCATGTTACCGATACCGAAGGATGCAAGGATTGCAAAGAGTGCAAAAAGCACTGCAAGAAAGCTTCCGAGTTTCTCATATCCTAAGATATTGCCAAGACCGTCCTTAAGATAGTACATGGCACCGCCTGACCACTCGCCTTCTTTGTTCTTACGTCTGTAATATATACCAAGCACATTCTCTGAGTAGTTGGTCATCATACCAAGGAATGCAGCTACCCACATCCAGAATACTGCTCCGGGTCCGCCTACACATATAGCTGCTGCAACACCGGCGATATTACCTGTACCGATAGTAGCCGCAAGCGCCGTACACAGAGCCTGGAACTGAGATACCGATCCTGCCTCGTGCTTGACATGTGCGTCAGCCTTAAACACTCCGCCGATGGTCTTACTCATCCAGTGCTTGAAGTGTGTGACCTGGAAAAATCCTGTCAATATGGTTGTCAATACGCCCGTACCTATAAGAAGCACCAGGCCAATCTTCACCCATACAAACGAGTTGATACTGTCATTAACAGTTGCAACCGTAGTCATGAAATCGCTCATAATCTCCTCCATACCGAGCAAACAGTGCTCTTAATTTTCTCTTAAAAAAGGGCGGTAGCATCATCTGCTACTGCCCTATTGCAGTTCCTCTTCTATATTATACACATAAAAATCCATAAGTAAAGCCACAACTTCACTATATATGGCATCACCCTGGCTCACACCGTTTGCTTTAAGATTCGCATTAATGAAAGCATCGGATGCTGCAGCTACTGTCTCTGTATCAAGTACTGCATTGCTTTCCACCTTATTCCAAGCCTCTTTGGTAAGAAAAACTCGGTCATGTTTAACTACATCAGAAATATGTACATAGGAATTGTAGATCCTGTTAACATCCTTAAGGTACTCATCCGTATTTATTCCTGCTGATTCAAACAATTCTTTATTTATCTCATCACTCGATGTGATATCAAGCCCGTATCCTCTTGCTGTATCAACTAAGATTGATTCCTTAAGATCCTTATCAATATATCCAAGCACCGAGAGATATCCGCTGTATTTAAAGAAGTCATCATCCGATTCTATACAAGCCAGAAAACCGATAAGATTAGCTTCATCTTCGCTTATATAACCTTTGGTATGTGCAAGCTCATGACACATCGTATGCGGCTTATTGGAGATATACATTACATCATTGTAATTAGCCTCCATAGAGAACGGGAAATAATATCCCATGATGTATTGCTGACTGAAGAATTCACTGGTATACAATGCCTTGGGCTTGGTATAGTAACCCGAAAGACCGGAGTATTTATCACCCAATGCCTTCATATACTCTACAGCCTTACCGGCAAGATCATCTTCGCAGATTATATCGCCTTTGTAATCCCTTGGCATCTTTCTGCCAAGCTCATTAGCCCTGCTTACGATAAGGTCTCTTAATGAAGCAAGCTCTTCTATTGTATACTTCCTGTCGCCTTTATCCTTAAGATACTCACTTACATACTGCTCTTCAAATGTCGATGTATGGTAAAGAACAAAGCAATTGAGTGTCTGGATGAGTCCGACTATACATAGGATCAGGGCGAACACCTTAATGTATGTAACACAGACCCTGTTTAAGACAGTTCGTGTGGCGGCGGCAGATACTTCGGATTCCTGCGAAGACCCAGTTGCCTTTCTTTTTCGAATAAACTGTATTATTCCACCGGCAGTAAGTATAACTGTTGCTATTATGAATAACAGAATAAGTACAACCGCAACTCCGAGCATAATCTCACCGACAGACCTGTCAGTTCTGCCTGTGACCATACCGTATAGCGGTCCCCATAAGATGAACACATTCTCCCTGTACCAATCGGATATGATCTTAGAATTCCACGCAATAATGTTAATAAGAGCAATCAGACCAATAAGAATTGCCAGAGAAACCGTATATGGAGTTAAGAATATCTTTCTATCAGTCCTTCGCATGCCTCGCATAACTGTCCGTATACCTCAGAGAATCTACCTGTATACCAGGGATCGTCCACTATCTGTCCCGGCTTACCGGCAAGATCCATACACATCACTATCTTATTCTCAGGATCGCCGTTAAAGAACCGGTCTCTCATAGTACGTTTATGCCAATCTTCCATGGCAATGAATATATCGAAATTATCATAATCCGAACTCCTTACCTGTCTGGCATGATGACCGTCACACTTAATTCCGTGTCTGGCCAGTTCCGCTCTTGCAGGCGGATATACCGGATTGCCTATCTCCTCTGTCGTAGTCGCCGCAGATTCCACATAGAACTTATCGCTAAGCCCTCTTCTATCAAGCATATCCTTAAGAATATACTCACCCATTGCGCTTCGACAAATATTCCCGGTGCACACAAAAAGCACTCTTGTCATAATGTTTCTCCTCAGTATTTATCGGATTGAATTAATATAACAAGCCCCATTTTATCACATTTTATGGCTTGTATAAACAACTAACGCTTCTTGTCCGGTTATTGGTGCGACTTGGTTGTGTGACGGTCAATGATGTAGTATAGTGGTATTTGTTCGGTAATACATACTAACGGAGGACATCATGACTGATAAGAACAATTCTAAGATAAGCAACTACATGGTATCTGCAATAACATTTGCATTATTCATCATACTAATCATACTGGTTAAGACTGTCGATGTGGCAGCCATAGGACCTGCAGGAACAAAGATAGGATTATCGGGAGTTAACTCTGCGGTGCATGAACTCTTTGGGCTTAATATGGTCTGGTATGATATCACGAAATATCTCGGAGCTTTCGCAATCTTAGTCGCTTTAGGTTTTGCCGGAATGGGAATGTGGCAATTGATCAGTCGAAAGAGCGTTGCAAAGGTTGACAGAGAGATTCTTATTCTCGGCGGATTGTATGCAGTCGTCGTTGCGCTGTATGCGCTGTTTGAGGTAGTGATCATCAACTACAGACCGGTAATAATGCCTGATTCGATTGATCCGGAGGCATCTTTCCCTTCATCACATACCATGCTTATATGTGTTGTAATCGGAAGCGCAGTTATGTTAACCAATAGATATGTCAAAAATGACCGCCTCTGCATGCTTCTTAAGGCTTTGGGCATTGCAATAATCATAATAACCGTTGCAGGCAGATTGATATGCGGCGTTCATTGGCTTACCGATATTGCAGGCGGCGTTCTGATAAGCATTTCTTTGTTAAGTCTCTATTCATCACTAATCCGCAAATAGGTAAATATTTGTATATAAAAAGGACACAGGGATTCTTACGAATCCCTGCATCCCCGCATTTTCTTCTATAATTACCTTAATGGAAGAAACTAATTGTTTCGTGCATCTCAGCTGCAAGTTGATTGAGCTTGAGTGCATCCTCACTGATAAGATGGAATGTAGCTGAGAGTTCCTCAACAGATGCGTTGGTCTCTTCTGTAGAAGCTGCATTCTCTTCTGATATAGCCGACAGATCTTCGATTATCTCGCCAAGGCCTTCCTTAGCTGTACGAAGGTTGCCTATTCTCTCTGAAATATCTCCGGCTGATGATACTACATTATCAATATTCTCGGACATCTTCTCCATATCCGACTTAGTAGCTGCAAGCTGCTCACTCTGCTCATTTACGTTATCCGAAAGAACCTTCATAACATCAACTGATTCGCTTGCATCCTTAATAAGCTGTGTAACGATCTCATTGATCTTATCTGCGCTCGCCTTAGACTGCTCTGCAAGATCACTGATCTCACCTGCAACGACTGCGAAACCTCTTCCTGCCTCACCTGCTCTTGCGGCCTCGATTGAAGCGTTAAGAGATAAGAGGTTGGTCTGTGATGCGATTGAGTTAATTGCATCAGTAAACTCACTGATCGCATTAGCTGACTTGTTGGTACTCTCTATTGTTGTTGCAATGGTGCCTACTGATTCCGCTACCTTCTCGGAATGTCTGATAAGGTTGGTCAGTGTGTTCATTGTATCGAAACATGATGTCTTCATCTCATCAGATGCATCGTTAAGAGTAGTAACGCTCTCTGCGATAGTCTCAACGCTCATTCCGATAGATTCTGTATTGCCCACAGATATCTGAATGCTGTCTGCTTGTGATACCGCACCCTTGGCAATATCATCCATAGCAGTAGATACCTGAGCTGATGCTGCAGATGCCTGTGAACTTGAAGAAGATAACTCTTCACTGTGTGCGTTAATATCCTCGGCTGCATTCTTAAGCTGATTAACTATCTTATTAAGTTCATCCGCCAGAGTCTTGGTAGATCTTGCTATTGCACCGAGTTCGTCATTTCTTTGAATTGCACTTTCATCAACTTTAGTATCAAGATTGCCTTCTGCAAGAGATACTATACTGTCTGACACGCTCTTCATCTGTGCTGAAACGATCTTGTTAAGTATTATGCCAAATACTGCAACGATAACAACTATCAAAACACCGATTATGATATTAAGAGCAACTGCCTGGCTAATTCCTTTTCTTACATCCGATGCAAGACGACCGGAGAAGCACATGCCCACAACAGAACCGTCTGAATTCTTAAGAGGAGTGTAATATCCGTAGAATTCCTGACCTTCGATATTAAGATTGGTTCCCAGGTAATCCTGTCCGCCCTGTAATGTTGCCTTAATAACAGCATCAGATGCCTTAGTACCTACCAATCTTCCTGAACCGTCGGTCTTCTTGATTGTCGTGACTATTCTTGTGTCCCCGTAAAAGAGTGTATATTCAAGACCTGTCTTAGCCTTGATTTCATCCATCTCCTTCTCATATTCACCCTGGACTACATCCGGCCCCTTCATAAGACCGTCATCTGTAAGTGCCCAGTCTCCGTCATACTCATAGGATAATTTACTGTCTAATTCCTCGCAGGCTACCTTAAGTTCTTCTTTAATAAGAGAAACATATGTTGATTTAAGCTTAGCTCTGCTGACAAGAACAAGTACTAATGCAGTTACAGTAACCGCTGCTACCGAAATAAGCACGAGTTTTAGTATCAGTCCTAGTGATTTCTTGTTTTCCTTCATAAATTCTGTCCTTCCTCCAAATGTATTGGTAATCATAGGTTTGCGAAAAATGCACTGTCAGTGTAACACTAAAACCGTAACAGAAATGTAACACTAAAAACTATTTATTAAAAAAATAATAAACCCCGGTTTTACACGGCCATAAGGCCGTGTAAAACCGGGGTTTTTGATGTGTTTATATATTGTTATGTTAACGTTTTGCTAAAATCGTATATTGTGTTAATCAAAAATAGATTAAACTCTTATTTGGTTTTTGAAACGGGTCTCCTTTTTGTAATCAATAATTCCTTCAACAGCTTGGGATTAAACAGCATAACAAGAGGGAATAACTCCAGTCTTCCGGCAAGCATATCAAACATAAGCACAAGTTTGGTGAATCCGCCAAGGAAACTGAAATTACATGTGGGTCCGAGTTTATTAAGACCGGGACCTATATTGTTAAAACATGTTATGACTGAGGTAACCGTCGTCACCAGATCCTCACCTTCGAAGCTGACCAATAATATTGAAATTGACAAAATGAGTATATAGGTCGCCATATACACATTGACCGATCTTATCATCACATGCTCCGCAGGTTTACCGTCATATATAATCTTCTTGATACTTCTCGGATGAATATATGAATTGATCTCTTTTCTTATTGTCTTGGCAATTATTACAAAACGGCTTACCTTGATTCCTCCACCCGTACTTCCCGCACAGGCACCGATAAACATAAGCATTACTATGATTATCTTACATGTAGTATTCCATGTATCGAAATCAACCGTGGCAAATCCGGTAGTGGTAATAATAGAAGCAACCGTGAAAGATGTATGTCTTATGGCATCTCCCACCGAATCAAACATATTTCTTACATTGATAAATATAATGACTATCGAAGATAAGATAACAAGAAGGTAATATCTTACTTCTTCTATCTTAAGTGCATCCTTAATATGTCTGATAAGCATGTAGTAGTATACGTTGAAATTAACGCCGAACAATATCATGAATATTGTGATGACCCACTGAACATATGCGGAATATCCTGCCACCGAATCACCTCTTATGGCAAATCCACCGGTACCTGCCGTACCGAAAGCCAAGGTGATCGAATCAAATATGGGGCAACCGCCTAACATCAACAGAACCGCCTCAATAAATGTCATTGCCGCATATATAAGGTACAGATATCTGGCAGAAGCTTTAATCTTGGGAACAAGTTTGCCGACAGAAGGACCCGGCGATTCGGCCTTCATAAGATTGATCGTGGATCCGCCGCTTAGTGATACTATCGATAATAAGAATACAAGTACACCCATTCCGCCTATCCAATGGGTGCCGCTGCGCCAGAATAAAGATGCGTGAGACAGACTCTCAATATCATTAAGTATGCTTGATCCCGTGGTGGTAAATCCCGACACGGTCTCAAAACATGCATCTAAATAATTCGGTATCTCTCCAGTTATATAGAAGGGAAGAGCACCTATTATACTCATTACGATCCAGCTTAATGCCGTGGTCACACAACCTTCTTTGAGAAATAAGGTCTTATCTTCCGCTTTCTTAAGTCCAAGAATAAATCCGCCCAACGCCGTGCCTGCTGCCACGGCAAGATAGACAAATCCTTCTTTCTCACCATATATAAGTGCTACTATACAGGGCAGAAGCAGAAAAGCTGCCTCAATCTTCATTATATGACCAATAATGATTCTGATCATGGAGTTATTCATGTATATATATCTCCCGTAAATGTAACTGACTATTGAAGAATATCCTGTATATCCTTAAATCCGGTATGCGTAGTAACGATCATCACGGCATCCCCGACCTTAATCTCATCTTCACCACCGGGGAAGATGATGGTATTCTTACGTCTTATATATGCAATACGAAGATCATTCTTAAGCTTAATCTGCGATAACTTCTTACCCGTAACAGCTGTCTCATTCTCTACGATAAACTCTATCGCTTCGGCGCGTGAACCGAATATATGATAGAGAGTCTCAATATTGCAATCCATTGAATTCTTCTTGGCTCTGACATACGCAACAATCGCCTCGGATACGATGTATTTGGGGAATATCACGCTTCCGAGATCAAGATTATTAACTATGCTTCTGAAGTTATTGCGCGCAATCCTCGTTATGACTTTCGCAGAGGATACCTGCTTGGCATACATGCTTAAGATGATATTCTCCTCATCGATACCGGTAAGGGGTATAAATGCCTGAGTGGACTCAAGACCGGCTTCCTTAAGCACTTCTTCGTTAGTACCGTCATCATTGATGATCACAGCCTTGGGCAGCATAATACTTAAAGTCTCACATTTATCCGTATCACGCTCTATTATGCTGACTTGCACACCGGCACGTATAAGTAACTCGGCAAGATAATATGAATCCTTACCTCCGCCTACAATAAGTGCATCCTTAATGGCTCCGGACTTAAATCCGATCTTGCTTAAGAAGCCTCTTGCATCCTTACGGGTAGCGACAAAGCTTATTAAATCTCCGCCACGGAGTATAAACTGACCGGAAGGAATGAACACTTCGCCACCGCGCTCAACAGCACAGATAACGACATTGGATGTTACATCCCGACCAAGATCCATAACCTTAAGTCCGTCAAGTTTATTACCCTCAGGAATCCTTATCTTAATCATCTCAACCTGGCCGTGTGCAAATGAAGACACTTCCTCAGCCATAGGTAAAGAAAGAGTTCTTGACATTACCTTAGCTGCCTCATACTCGGGATTGATGATCATCTCAAGTCCTAGCTTATCTTTAAGGAAAGCAGCTTCCTTACTGTATTCGGGTGTATGTACTCTGGCAATCGTGACACACTTGCCTTCACGCTTGGCCACGGTACAGCATAAGAGGTTAAGCTCATCCGAATCCGTCACTGCAATGAACAGATCCGCAGTGTCTATTCCGGCTTCAACCTGAACGTTATAGCTGGCTCCGTTACCGTTAACACCCATAACATCATACATATTAGTCAAAGCCTGAATCTTGGCGCTGTCCTTATCTATGATCGTGATATTGTGTCCTTCACCGGATAAGCGCTCAACAAGTGCTGAACCGACCTTGCCGCATCCGACTATGATTATACTCATTCCGCCCTTAGGCTTATTAGAACCGAACACTTTATGTCCTCCTGTTATTTAACGAAATAATGCCGTGCGATCCATTTTGACAGACCGTCTAATCCCGGATATACTATCCTCTCGCTCATATTAAGCTGATCCAGCATATCTCTGACTCTCCATCTTAATTCCTTGGCAATTACGTATTTGACCGTGTTATTGGTTCGACGGTCTAAGAACTCTTCTATATCATCCATCTCCATCGGTACAAGTGAGAAAAATGAATACTGATTAACTATTCTTGAATTAATAGAAGGCGGTTCAATGATGATCATTGCATTATTGCCCATGTCTTCATCATACTGCTCAAGCTTACCTGTAATTCCCCCAAGCATATCAACGGAAAAAATTGTGGACTGAGTCTTATTAACAACCGCACGGTAATTATCCGGAAGAAGCGAATACATCTCTCCCATGTCTATACGCCATACCATACAATCATGGTCATCCATCTGCTCCATCTCTTTCTCGGATACAGCAAAATGTAATCCTACCAACGCTGAATGAGTCCAATCAAGAAGTCTTGTGGGCAGGCCGTAATGCTGACCAAGGATCATCTGTCTCCATACGGACTGAGCAATCGTAGGTTCACCTATAACGGCATACTTGGCAAAGTTCTCAAGTATCGCAGGCTCTAAAGTCTTCTGTAAGTGCTTACAGTTACGGCGAAGACTTGTCTCCATCTTAAATGCCGTATTGGGCATACCGCGGTATAAATATGAGCTTCTGTTCCTATCAAGATCCTCTCTGTAATCCTGCTCGGTAAGAAGCGGTAACAATTCTTCAAGTGAAGTTATTCTAATCTCTTTAACCATTTGACAGTTCGTCTCCGGCGGGTCAACCTCTCCGAGGGTCGGTTAACATAATTATCGCCATTTTTCCTGTTAAGAATACAAAACCGAGAGACTCATCGCCTCTCGGTTAAATATTTTACCACATTTTAATCTATTTTACAGTAACCTTGGTGATGTGTGGATTAACGCCCTCATACCAGTATAAGAAACCTTCCATATCTACTGTATCACCAATCTTAAGGTTCTCAACTGTCTTGTATACCTCTGTGTCTGCACCTGTAAGGTATGACTCTACGGTAAATGTGTAAGACTTGCCGTTAACAGAAACATTGAAGTAAAGGTCATCACCCTGTGAACCCGAATCATCATACTTATACATGAAAGCCTTACCGTTGCCGGCATCTTCAACAGTCATGTCCTTGAATGATACGAACTTGTTCTGCTCATCGATGATCTGATCTGATCCTAAGAGTGATGTAACATCCTTGGCAGGAGCGATGTAGCTTCCGCTCTCTATCTCAAATGTAGCATCTGCTATCTCTATCTCGCCTGACCATTCTGACTTATAACCTGTAGCCTTGATCTTGGTACCCTGAGCAAGCTTGTCATATTCTTCCTGTGTACACTGTGCATTGTATAAGAAATATGCACCTTCCTTATCCTGAGTATAAAGTGTAGCAACGCCTACGCCTTCATTCTCCCACCATCCCTGCTTAGCCTGTACATAAGCCTCGATGGTTACCTCTGTATCAAGAGAAGCCTGAACATACTCGCTGTATGTCATAACTCCTTCCGACTTCTTATCGGTATCTCCCTTGCCGCAACCTGCAAGTGCAGCTGCCGCAACCATTGTTGTGATCAAAAGTGCAATAATACTCTTTTTCATAATATCCTCCATACTTTGCTGCTGTTACTGTTTATTGACTCAGCAAATGTATCATACCACAAAATTCGTGATTATCAAGCGTTTTTTATTGATTTACGGTATAATCTTTCTTATTTGGAAACTGTTGAGTTTTTTGTCATGATCAAAACCAAAGAAATAACAGATTACTGTTGCATCTGCTATGGATCTTATATCTCCGTTCTCATAAATATTTAAAGTTATATTCCTGTCCTCATCGCACATCAAAACGGCATTATAACCGCAATACCATGCGTCTGGCCAAATATTGTATCCTTCAGCTTCTATTTTTTCCGTAAAACCACTGTTCTTGAATTCATCAAGGTTTAGGAATGAATAAACCTCATCATATGATGAACCGAACTCTACAGGACAACCCTCAATGATTCCTTCCGGAAGAGGAACCTCATCAATGTCAGCTATCAGCTCATTTATGTATCCTTTATTATCCAGATGGTCAATACTTCTTCTTGCATGAACCCTCGAGCAACCGCTGAGACCATATTGTATCATTAATTGATATGTCTCATCGGGAGTATAGGTTATTTCGTAACGGTGGAAATCAGGATTATCAATATCATATTTATCTCCGAATTCCAGACTGTATTCTCCTTCTTTAGGTTCTATCTCATACTTTGCAAGTAATTCAACGAAGCCGTCTGAATCCATGGTATCAAGATCATCTATTGAAAGCCCATAGATCTTAAACGAATTCTTATCAAAGGGCAATTCATACTGATATTCAGTATCTTCTTGCTGAGAGACTTCCTGTGGTTCTTCCTTTGCCTCTTCAGATACTGTCTCTTCAAACGCTTTTGCCTGCTCTTCCGTGACAGGAGCCGGTAAAGAAACATTTTTATCCTCTTTTGTATCAGCACTGCCACAAGCCGAAACGGTAAGTGCCAGCACCAATGTGATGATCAAACAACTCTTTCGCATGATAAATCCCTCCGTATAATACGAGCAAAAACAAAATTATAATATATATTTTGTTTTTTCTTGTCAATTAGCATCTCCCGACATATCAGTGCCCTTTTTCTTGACAATCAGTAAATGGGTAAACTATTATGAGTGTGCATAAAACTTGTGAATCAGAGGGTTAAAGAGGTGATTAACAATGAAGAAGAGAATAATAGCGGTCATATTATGCATAACAATGATCTGTCTCAGTGCATGCGGTTCAAATGCCAAGGATCCGTCTGTTTCGTCTGAGAGTCAAAACACAGTTGACGCAAAAGAGGAAACAAATGATTCTTCCAATCAGGTCATTGAAGGAAATACCTTATGGGAGGAATCTGAACCGGGATACTATATTGTTAATGGTGTCGATATCGGAAGGTTTCCTTTTCCTGAGTTTGCGGAGATTGCATCGAAGTATGGCGGATATACGGATGAAGATTATGTATGCATAAAAAGCGATGGATCTGTTCGTGTCGGTAATGATGCAGATTGGCTCAAAAAGAATTATACATATAATCTTGTCAGGAAAGCAGAGAATGAATATCGTTTGGATATAACTGTTAAGAAAGATGAGAATCTGAAACTATCTGAGATCGTCACTTCTGAATCAGATTTTTTTAACAGCCTTTCATTTATGATGAGTGATGAGACTAAGAGTGACTACGCTACGTTTATTGACACCCTTAAATCAACGGATGATGCTGATTTCTATGCAGAAGGTCCTTTGGAAGGTGCAGATCCTGTTATAAATCTGGTGTGGGACTGTTTTGGATCGAATCCTTTCATTAAGTTAACTTTTACCTTGGATTATGCAGGAGAAGCGGCGTCCGGTCCATGGAAAGTAAATGAGGATGGACATGTGATCGCTGACAATATCGACTTATACTATTTCCCGATGGATAAACTATATGAAACAGCAGAAAATATCGGCGAGATAAGCTATGGCAATCATAGAGACGGATGGTTTTCTTTCCAGTTTAGTGATGGTGATCTTTGGTATATGTGTTATGTTCAGAGTACAGATGATGGATTTGTAGATTTCGATATTGTTGCTGAAGATGTATTCAGTGTGGCAAATAAGAACGGCGGAGATATACATGCGATCATGGATGTTTATGACACATTGTTTGATGTGATCGCACCAAGCGTTCTTAATAAAGAGCAGAAAGCGGTATTAAAGACTTCTTGGGAAGAAATAAAGAATTCTGATGATTTAGAGTCTATGCCATCTATAGGATTTGCTCTTAGTGAAAAAGAATGGTGGAATTTGACAATCGGGTCAACCTTCAGAATGCATCTTGATTGCAGTAATATGCAGCAATAATCCATATAGTATTTATATGATCAAAATATTAAAATCCGCGCTTTTGCGCGGATTTTCTATTTGTTCAAACGTTGTTGCTTGCTTACTGTTATATAAATGATTATCGTTATCCATAAGATCAAGAGGATGATCAAAAGATTTCGTGATGCACTCGGAAGCTTTCCAAGTTCCTTATCCGAAGCATCTCTACCTGCCGCTGTGGCAGAATCAAGTCGATAAAGGGATCTCATATTGCCGTATAGTTTGTCTATAAAGGCGTCATCCACCGTGATCTTACGGCGACGGGCTTTGGTCACTTCCTCTATCATCTGTCCCGACGCATCTCTTAAAGAAGCCGACCCGTTAAAAACAGGTGTGACAAAAGTATTCTCGGAATTTGCAAGCAAAAGCTTTGCGGCCTGTATCTTTACTTCATAATGCGAGGAATGATCTTCGCCTTCCCTGTTAAGATAATCGATATATTCAGGATTATTTCTTGCTTTCGTCGTTACCGGAACGTAACCTTCGGTCTCTGAGTATGCCATCTGTACTTCATCCGTAAGCATATACTGTGCAAACAACCATGAAGCCAGCACTTCGCCGGCATCTTCTTTATTAAAGATACATATGGAAGGTCCCTGAGATATCATCGATATATTGGATGTATCAAATTGCGGAACAGGTCTTACTGCGGTCTCAAATTCAACTTTCTTACTCTCATGAATGTCTGAAAGCGGAGCATGCGAACCCATCCAAGTGGCACCTGCCGTTGAATCTATCGCAAAAATGCATTGTCCTGCGTTTAGGAAATTGCCGGGATAGCTGGATATCTTAAACGTAGAGAACGCTCCTGTCTCAGCATGTTTGGCTACCGTATATAATAAATCCCTGGTAGTATCATTAAATATTCCGATCTCTCCCTCAGATGTTGAATAGGGTGCATTCTTCTGCTTAAGCATCTGAATCATCATATTGTCGGTAGACTTATATATAAAAGGAATCAAAACCTTCTGGCCGTTGACCTTGAAGTTACCTTCTTCATCTTTTTCCATCGCCTTCTCTGATACTTCCCATACATAATCCCATGTAAGTACATCAGGGACGTCATAACCGAGTTTCTCAACTAACGTCTTATTAATATAACAAGCCTCGGTAGAACGCATATATGGAAGAGCATAATGGTCATCGCCTATCTCACATTCTTCAAGGAATTCAGGAACGATCTCATCTTTGGTCGGACCGTCATAAGCAAGCTTATCCCCGCCGAATCCGAAATTTTGATCATTCATCAGTTCATCAAGAGAAACGACCGTATTGTCTCCCGTCATATATGTCGCTATATGATCCGGATATGTGATACATACATTAGGTGTGGTTCCTGTAGAAATATTGGTTATGACATCGTTGTATATCTTGCCGTAGTCCGTATACAGACGAAGGTCTACGTGAATATTCGGATATAACTTATTAAAATCCGCTATCGCTTTCTTGTATATGTCCGTCTGAGTCTTATTGGTATCATTCTTGGCCCAGAATGTAATGTTATAGGCTGCAGCTTCGTCAAATTCTTCCGGTATGACAAAGGGTTCCATTCCTTTGCGTCCGTGACAGCCCGTCAGAACAAGAGAAGCAAGTGACATGAATGTCATAATAATCGCGATCTTTTTTCTCATCCCTTGGTACCTCCTCTCGAGACACCTGCCATAATCTTCTTATGAAATATTAAGAAGAGAATGACTAAGGGTACTGATATAGCCACTACAGCCGCCATCATCGCAGGGATGTTCTCTCTTCCGAATCCGTTCTCGCGAATCGACTGTATTCCGTTGCTGACTAAGAAATAATTCTGATCGTCTGTAATTAGTCTCGGCCATACATATGAATTCCAACACTCTATGACTTTGAGGATAATGATCGTCACAATCGTAGGCTGGGATATGGGTATCATCACTTTCCAGAGATACTTAAAGTCGGATGTTCCGTCTACCTTGGCTGCCTTATATAATTCCTCGGGTATCATCTCAAAATTCTCTTTAAGGAGATATATATAGAAAACAGAGGTGACTGAGGGTAATATAAGTCCCAAGAATGTATTACGCATATTAAGATTCGTTATGGTCACGAAGTTGGTTATGATCACAAGTTCATTTGGGATCATCATAAGGGCTAGGAAGAATGCAAATAACGCGCTTCTGCCCTTAAAATCTATGCGGGCAAATGCATAGGCCGAGAATATGATAACAAGCATCATAAGCCCGGTGGTTATAAGTGTGAATACGATGGTATTTAAGAAATATCTTCCGAGGGGAACCGATGTGAATGCATTTACATAGTTCTCAAATGTCGGATTGGTTGCGTAGAATTTAGGAACATACTCACCGTTATATGATGCGTAACTCTTAATAGATGTAAGCAGCATCCAATAGAAGGGGAATAAAACAATAATCCCCCAAACGGTCAGAAGAATATATGTAATTGAAGCCTTAATACTTATCTTAGTCTTCATTACTGTGTAACCGCCTTCTTGCTTATTAACAGATTGATGATCGTAATCGTAAATACTATGGCAAACAGAATAAGCGCAGCAGCGGATGCATATGACGGATATCCGCCGCTGTTGCCGTATAACATATCATATACATAACCTACTATCGTATTCATTCCGGCGCTGTTAAGGTCAGTTCCGAATAAAGCCACTTCATCACTGTAGGCCTTAAACGCTCCTATAAATCCCGTGATTATTAAATAGAATACGGTTGATGAAATCATAGGAAGAGTGATCTTTGTAAATATCCTGAAAGGACTTGTGCCGTCAACTCTGGCAACCTTGTAATAATCCTGATTAACGGAAGCCAATGCGGAAGTAAGAATAAGTATCTTAAACGGGATAACTACCCATATGGTATATATGCACATAACCATAATCTTGGCCCAGTACGGTCCGTCTATGAAATCCACACTGTTGCCTCCAAAGGCTTTAATCAGCAAATTGATCAGACCGTCTGAATACGCTGTCTTCTTAAATAACACCATAAATACCAGACCTACGGCCAGTGTATTGGTAACATACGGAAGAAAATAAAGTGTCTGATAAAGACTCTTAAGTCTCTTTATTGAGCTTAGTCCCAGAGAAATAAGGAGCGCCAGACCGGTAGAAAGCGGCACGGTTATTATCACGATAATAAATGTATTCTTAAGTGCCTGAACAAAATAAGTATCATGCAATACGTATGAATAATTAAATAATCCGTATCCGGTATAGACCTGTGATGCGAAATTATAATTCTCTTCCACGGAATAGATAAGTACATCAAACAAAGGGTATACCATAAATACCCCAAGAAACAGGATGGCCGGCAGCATATATAACCAGCCTCTTAAGTTTTGTCCTAATCTTAATCTCTTCATATTCAGATAAATCGCAGAACATGTTCAGTCTCTGCATCAAATATATGTGTCTTGGCCGGCTTTAATGAAAATTTAACCGTATCTTCATTCTCATCTATATCATTCTCTGCACTGATTATGGAACGAACGCAGACTGTACCGGCATCTGTTGCCGCATCATGGAAGGATACGACACTTATGTCACGGCCCATTACTTCCACTCTGTCAAGCTTACATGTAAGGGGACCCGCTTCATCTAAGATAAATCCTTCAGGGCGTATTCCTACATATACATCTCTTCCGTCTGTCTGCACATTCTCGCCGTTCATAACTGCTGTGTCAGGTATATCAAGAACCTTCTCGTTTCCTATGTACAAACCGCCCTTATCTATCCTGCCCTTAAATACATTGATAGCGGGTGTACCGAGGAATTTGGCAACGAACAAATTGACAGGACTGTCATATACTTCCTGTGGCTTGCCTACCTGATGTATCACACCCGACTTCATAACAACTATAAGATCGGAGATACTCATAGCCTCTTCCTGATCGTGAGTAACGAATATAGTAGTAATTCCTGTCTCGCGCTGGATTCGACGTATCTCTTCTCTGGTCTGAAGTCGAAGCCTTGCATCAAGATTGGATAATGGCTCGTCAAGCAGAAGTATCTTGGGTCTTTTGACAAGTGCTCTTGCTATAGCTACTCTCTGCTGCTGACCTCCGGACATCTCCTTAGGTTTGCGACTCATCAGATTCTCTATCTGAACCAAAGATGCGGCCTCTAATGCCTTGGCTTTCATCTCTTCCTTAGTAAGCTTCTTATCTCCTTTAAAGTTCTCAAGGGGAAACATTATATTCTTCTCAACCGTCATATGCGGGAAAAGTGCATAGTTCTGGAATACCATTCCCACACCGCGCTGTTCGGGCGGAAGATTCGTTACTTCGGTATCTCCGAAGAATATCTGTCCTTTGGTTGGTGTCTCCAATCCGCAGATAAGATTAAGAGCCGTACTCTTACCGCATCCTGAAGGACCCAACAGTCCCACTAATTTACCGTCAGGTATCGTGATATTAAAGTTATCTACAGCGACAACTTCGCTCTTATCCTTCTTATCTCTGCTTGGGAATATTTTGGTCAGATCCGTAAGTCTTACTTCCATATCGTTAACTCTCCGTATAAGTCTGTTGCTCTCATCCCATAGAATAGCACAATCCCGTGCCTTTTAAAACACGAAAAAGAGCACTGACCTAAGTCAGTGCCCTGTTGGTTTTGGGTTAAGGAAGAAATACCCCCTTTTGGGGTAATAACCGGTTCACCCGGCTATTAGGGAAGGTATTTCTTTCTTATGGGGTATAGCAAAAAACTACAAAATGTATTGGGGGGTTACATCTAGTATATTATCCCAACCTACCCCATACAACAATACGTCACTTCAACAAAATTTACAAAAACGCATGTATCAATTTGTGCAATATGCACAAACGAAAACGATTAAGAAGACTCACTGCGTGTTGTTTAAATAGATGTCCACGTGATCATATATACATCTCCACGCACTATGGGCATCAGCCGTAACCGCAATATAGTTACGTCCCGAGTTCGATGTAAAGTAACTTACCGCACAATTACCGGACTGTACCACGAATCCGGTCTTGGCACCTATTACCTCTCCACCGATATCCTTATCCTCTATACGTCTAAGAAACCAATTGGATATCGTTATTCCTTCAGGATGTTCCGTGGTTTGGCTGGTTGTGTAAGTATGACCCGACAGAACCTGTCTGCAATATTCATTATCCATGGCGGCATTCATAATAACCGCTATATCATAACATGTGGAATAATGATCATCATCATATGAGCCAGATACATTGGTAAAATGCGTTGTCCCTGACAGACCCAGAGATTCAACTCTTTCATTCATCATATCCACGAAGGCATCCATACTTCCCGCTACCTGGATAGCCAGTTCTGCAGCCGCATCTGCACCTGAGGGAAGAATCGTTCCGTAACAGAGATCTTCAAGCGTCACTTCTTCATCAAGAGCAAAATCTACAGCACTTAACTTCTTGCTGTAGGCGTAATCCGCCGCCTCTCTTGAGACAGGCACTTTCTTGCTAAAATCA
This sequence comes from uncultured Lachnospiraceae bacterium, assembly GCA_902778165.1. GTDB lineage: Bacteria > Bacillota > Clostridia > Lachnospirales > Lachnospiraceae > Colinaster. Next base: position 95,269 of record CACYWQ010000001.1, on the reverse strand, counting down.
TCGATATTCTCTACAGCTACAAGAAGGGTCATGACTTTGGTCATAGATGCAGGATATATTCTTGCCTTATAATCAACGGATCCCGTAACAAGTGAATTATCCACGTCTACTAATATTGCATTCTTGCTGGTCATATTCTCATTGGACAGATATGCAATATTATCCGCTTCGGAGTATGAATACATTTTGCCGACAGATGACCTGTTATCATATTCAGACTTAGGCTCTTCTTTAATTACTTCATCTTCCGTTACTGAAGGTGTAATCACTATCCCGACACGTTCGATCGTATTCTCTACCCTCTCCTGTGTTGCATCGGCGCCTTTGCTTCCCTTAAACTGTATTATAAGAACAGCCGCTATAACCAATATGGCAATGCCCGCTCCAAGCAATGTCCATTGCCTGATACGGGCTATTCTCTGTCTGCGCTTCATTGCCGCTATTCTTCTGTTCCATTCGGCTCTGTCTCTTGTGCTCGAGATGTCTGCCATCTTATACTTCCACCTGTTCTTCCTTATTCTTCTTATCGTCCTTAGACTTCTTAACCGTAATTACAGCAGGCATCTTCTTATGTCTTCCGAATTTCTTATGCCTGAGTACAACGGCTCCCCCCGCCTTAACTATAACTGTAAGTATACCATCCTCATCCTTAACAGTTCGCCCGCGCATCTTATATCCGTCACGATCGGTCATAAGCTTAGTGCGGTATTTTTTGCCGGTGCCTATACCAAGCATTGACACCGGAAGCTTATATTCCATATCCACATTCATCGTATTGACGATCACTATGCTGGCTTCCTTCTTATATACTCGGGCATAAGCCAATGAACCTGAATGAACGGGGATCTTAATAAGTGAACCGTAATACAGTTCCGGGCTTTTCTTATGAAGCTTGATTGCTTTCTTATGAAAATCAATGAGTTTTGTGTCTTCCTCACCCCAAGGATATACGCGCCTGTTGTCGGGATCCGTAAATCCTGCAACTCCTGCTTCATCTCCGTAATAGATTGTCGGAGCGCCTATCCATGTCATCTGCATAACAACAGCCTGACGAAGAACAGACTTATCTACTCCTCTTACGGCTGCTTCTGCGCCAAGCTTATCTACACGGCCCGCCATATGTGTGGTGCGGGTTAAGAACCTTGAATGATCGTGATTGGACAACTCATTCATGGCCGTCTGATATGAGGGCATTGAGAATCTTGCACTGCATAAAGCCATGCTGTTCCAAAATGCATCAGTATCTCCGATAAGCTCCTTCCTGTATTCGTCACTGTGCTTATCCATACCGGTAAGGAACCAGGTAACAGGCTCCATAAAGGCATCGTAGTTCATGACTGTATCCCACTGATCGCCCTGAAGCCATTCAGATGCATCTCCATAATGCTCTGCCAGTATGATGGCTTCGGGATTGGCTTCCTTAACAGTCTTACGGAAGTCCTCCCAGAACTTATGATTGGTCTCTGCATCCGGACCTAAGTCAGCTGCCACATCAAGACGCCAACCGTCTGCATTATAAGGCTTCGATACCCACTTGGCACCTATCTTAAGTATGTAATCATATAATTCCTTACACTTATAGTTAAGCTTAGGAAGGGTCTTATAATCCCACCAAGCTTCGAAATTGTCATTATACGGCCAGGTTCCGTCTTCCTTAAAAGTAAAGAAATCATGATACGGACTGTCCTTGGCTATATACGCTCCCTTGGGATAATCCGGGGCGTTCTCATATATTCGCTCCGCATCCATCCATTTATTGAAGGATCCGCAGTGATTAAACACACCGTCAAGAATGACTCTCATTCCCCTGTTGTGAGCCTCGGATACGAGCTTGGCAAAGAGTTCATTGGACTTATCCAGGTTCTCCTTATCCGTCACTCTGCTTATGAATCGCTTGGCCTCTGAATTATCCTTAAGAGGAGAGTCAAGTAAGTTGCCCTCATCTTTGACAATAACACCGAAATGCGGATCAACGTAATCATAATCGGCAGTGTCATACTTATGATTAGAGGGGGATACAAATATGGGATTAAGATAAAGTACATCCACTCCAAGGCCTTTAAGATAATCAAGCTTATCTATAACACCTTGAAGGTCTCCGCCGAAATGCTCATGTATTCCGGTATCTATCTTACCGTTCCAATCTCTCGATTCTACGAGCTTATCGATATATTTATACTCGCCCGTAACAACATCATTGGTCTTATCGCCGTTACAGAATCTGTCTACAAATATCTGGTAGAATACGGCTCCCTTAGCCCAGTCGGGCGTCTTATATCCGGGAATTACACGAAAGAAATACTTCTCATCTACCGCGCCGGGATCCCCCGCTTCCGGATGAGCCCCACGATAATCGTATATATAGTCTTCATCCTCTATAGTTACTCTGAAATAGTAACGAATCATTTTGTCATAGAGGGTAACCTTAGCCTGATAATACTCGAAACCGTACTTTCTCTTAACGCGTTTCATGGGCATAATTCCGTCATCGACAATGATCTGAACCTTATTCGTCACTCCCTTAGGGGTACGAATCTTAATCTTAATGATCTCGCCAACATCAGGTTCGGTATTAGATATATATTCCGCTGTTGTATCTGAATGAATCAGTCTGTAATTATCCATAGTCTCCGATTATGCGAACAGTGCCTCAAATTCATCACGGCCGATACGCTCTTTCTCAATAAGCAGGGCCGCACTCTTCTCAAGTATCTCTCTGTTCTCCAATATTATGTCTTTGGCCTTCTTATAACAATCATCTATGATCAACTTGACTTCTTTATCAATCTCACCCGTAATATATTCGCTGTGAGATCTGGGATGCGCCAAGTCTCTTCCTATGAACACCTCTTCATCTTCGTCATCATAGTTGATAACACCGATATTATCGGACATACCGTATTTGGTAACCATCTTACGAGCTGCTCTTGTGGCACGCTTAATATCATTGGACGCACCCGTGGTAATATCTCCGAATGTAATCTCCTCGGCAATACGACCGCCAAGCAATACCATAATATCCTGGAGCATCTTGCCCTTGGTCATAAACATCTCATCCTTCTCAGGAAGAGGCATTGTATAACCTGCAGCTCCGGGACCTGTGGGTATTATTGAAATAGTATATACGGGATCCATATCGGGAAGAACATGGAATAAAATCGCATGTCCCGACTCATGATATGCCGTTATCTTCTTCTCCTTATCGGATATGATCCTGCTCTTCTTCTCAGAGCCGATTCCGACCTTAATGAAAGACTTACGTATATCCTCCATCGTGATATATTGTCTGTTATTTCTTGCTGCTACTATGGCTGATTCATTGAGAAGATTCTCAAGATCGGCTCCGGTAAATCCTGCCGTTGTCTGGGCAACCTGCTTAAGATCCACATCTTCTGCAAGGGGCTTATTCCTGGCGTGTACCTTAAGAATATCTTCTCTGCCCTTAACATCAGGCGTTCCTACAGATATCTTACGGTCAAATCTTCCGGGTCTTAGTATTGCGGGATCTAAGATATCCACTCTGTTGGTTGCAGCCATTACAATAATGCCTTCATTGACACCGAATCCGTCCATCTCAACAAGCATCTGGTTAAGTGTCTGCTCACGCTCATCGTGGCCACCGCCCATACCTGTACCACGACGTCTTGCAACGGCATCTATCTCATCTATAAATATAATACATGGTGAATTCTTCTTGGCTTCGGCAAACAGATCTCTTACTCTGGATGCACCCACACCTACAAACATCTCCACAAAATCAGAGCCTGAGATAGAGAAGAAAGGTACACCGGCCTCTCCGGCAACTGCCTTGGCAAGAAGGGTCTTACCTGTACCGGGAGCTCCCTCAAGCAATATTCCCTTGGGAATTCTGGCTCCTACCTTAGTGTATTTCTCGGGTGCTTTGAGGAAATCGATAATCTCCTCCAAGTCTTCTTTCTCTTCCCTAAGACCGGCAACATCTTCAAGCTTGGTCTTGGTATCTGCATCGAGCTTGGCACGGCTTCTTCCGAAGTTCATCATCTTGCTTCCGCCTGCTGCCGGACCGCCGCTCATCATAAAGAATAACAAAACAACAATTGCTATTATGGACAGAATCGGAATACCGTAAGAGATAATGACGCTCTCTCTTGGTACGTTCTGTACTATGGGATCAATATCATATGATTCAAGCAATTCCTGAATCTCATTAACGTCCGTTACATTAAGTTCCCTGTGCTCTCCGTCCTTAAGTTCGATATCAAGCACACCCGTGGGCACTTCGGTATTGGGATTGATCTCTACTGAAGTAACATTACCCGCTTCAAGATCAAGCTTAAATACTCCCATCGTATAAATATTGCCTGCTGCCTTATTGGAGGTATACCACACCATCATAAGTGCAGCCACCAATATTAAGACAAAATAGAAATTGAATACTCTGTTATTCTTACTCATTCTTAATCAAATTCCTCTTATACTTGTATATCCCTATCTTAGTCGAATTTAACAACTCCGATATAAGGAAGATTACGATACTTTTGATCATAATCAAGACCGTATCCGACTACAAATTCATCAGGTATCTCAAATCCCGTGTAGTCTACCTTAACATCCACAACTCTTCTTTCGGGCTTATCAAGAAGTGTACAGAGCCTAAGACTTGCAGGCTTCCTGTCATTTAACATCTCAAGCAGATAGCTTAATGTTCTTCCCGAATCCACGATATCCTCTATTACTATGACGTCCTTACCGTTTAAGGGCTCATCAAGATCCTTGACGATCTTAACGACACCGCTTGACTTGGTATCTCCTCCGTAGCTTGATACACTCATGAAATCCAAAGAAACCGGAACCGTAATACGCTTGGCAAGCTCACACATAAAGAAGCTGCCTCCCTTAAGCACACATACAAGATGTACGCTCTTACCGGCATAATCCTTACTTATCTGATCACCGAGTTCCTGAATCTTCTTATCTACTTCTTCTTCACTAAGCATCATTTCTACATGTTCTGCCATTTCTTTTCTCCTTGTGTTATGTCAACCTCTAGTATCTTTTTGCTCTCTTCGTTTAACTTATAATGCTCGCTTATTCTGTGTCCTATTACCCACAGGACGTGATCACCTTGTGCTAAAAGCGGGATTGTATCTCTTCTGTATCTTTCTATCTTCTCATCAACCATATAGTCCTGGATAGATTTCTTATCACCCCTACTGTTGATCGTAAGATAGTCACCGCTTGCCCTGTATCTTAAATACAACTCAGAACAATCTATTTTATCATAATCAAACCACTTAGTATATGCTTTGTTGGGTATCTCCGGCTTATTCCTGTAGGATTTAACTCTAATTGTTACATCTGTTCCGTCATCTAAAACGGTCGACCAGCCTTCCCCTTCCGTAAGAGCCGGAATCTTGATATTAAGCGGTTTAATCTCCGAATCCTCCGGATTCTTGATAAGTATTAATTCATCATATGTCTTGATTACTTTGATTCCGTAGGGAATGTCCATGGTCTTCTCGCCGGGAAGAGAATGCAATCCTATGATTCCCTCAACATGACTGCGGGTTATGTCCTTGCGTCTTGGAGTCAATTTCTCCAAGACTCTGAGTATAAGCTCGTTTGCAATGTATTTATCAAGTTCATTCATCGCCCTAAGCTTAAGGTGTATAGTGCCGTCCGATGCGTTAAGCTGCACATATTTAACATATGCTTCATCAACACGGGCCATAATATATTGCTCAAGCTTAAGCATATCCTCAGCCATATGTGTAATGTGTTCAGTTGCCTTATCATTAACGGATTTAGTCAGTAACGGCAATATATCATGTCTTATCTTATTCCTGGTATAGTCAGTCTGGGCATTGGTGCTGTCGGTGCAATAGTCCTGACCGATATCTGCCAAATACTCTTCTATTTCAGATCTTGAGGTATAGATAAGCGGACGAATAATATCATCCTGTACTGGCGCTATTCCCACCATTCCGTGAAGGCCGGTACCCCTGCACATATTAAGAATCACTGTTTCCGCCAGATCGTCCTTATGATGACCAACGGCAATCTTATCAGGGCCCAAATCCCTCATCGCCTCGTATCTTGCCTTGCGTCCCGCTTCTTCAAGTGATAAATGCAATCGTGCCGACAGTGCAGTCACATCTATTTGCTCGCTGTAAAAAGGGATATTTAACCTGCTGCAGAGTTCTCTTACGAATTCCTCATCGTGCGAAGCATCCTCTCTGATCATATGGTTTAAATGAAAAACCTGCAGCGTATAGTCTGTCTGTTCCCTATACTCTGCAAGCTGTAATAACATGGCAACAGAATCAGCGCCACCGGAAATTCCGGCAACGATCTTATCGCCTCTTTTGATCATATTGTTATCTTTGATGGCCTTAAGAACTCCCTTAAGCAACAGCTACTCCTCCTTGAAGATGATCTCATCTTCCTTAACCAAACCTAATTTCTCCTTGGCCACTTCTTCAGCGTATTTCTTGGTCTTGGTATATTTCTCGTATTCTGCTATCTCTTCGGCTCTCTTATTCTCTGCCTCTATCTGTTCTAAGAGTCTTTCCTCTTTCTTGTCATATTCAGCCTGTCTTCTGCTTATATCTCTCTTACCGACGGACACAACGACAATAAGCATCACAAGAACTATTGTGATGAGAACGACGGATACCTTATTCTGTTTCTTTCGCGTACTCCTTAAGAGATATTTGTTCTTCATATATATCTGTAGAGTTCTCCGGCTTCTTCCTTACGAACCGTCTCTTCTACGGCTGTAACTTCTACATTGACGTCCTTATTACCGAACTGAATCGTAATCTTATCACCGACCTTAACATTGGTTCCGGCCTTGGCAACATTACCGTTAATAAGCACTCTGCCAGCATCACAGGCTTCGTTGGCTACGGTTCGTCTCTTGATTAATCTTGATACTTTAAGATATTTATCCAATCTCATAACTATTTTCCTTATTTATTGATTCTTCCATGACAGTATACCATATTTGCGGAGGATACCGATACAAAAAAGGGGTAAGTACCTCGGTACTTACCCCTGACTGTCTAGTCTAAATACTGTAGATTCAGATTAGTTAACAGCGTCCTTAAGAGCCTTACCAGCCTTGAACTTAGGAGCCTTAGAAGCCTTAATCTTCATAACAGCGCCTGTCTGAGGATTTCTACCCTCTCTAGCTGCTCTCTTAGTAACTTCGAATGTACCGAAACCAACTAACTGAACCTTGTCACCCTTCTTAAGAGCCTTTGTAACTGTGTCTGTGAAAGCCTTAAGAGCTGCCTCTGCATCCTTCTTTGTAAGCTTAGACTGCTTAGCAATTGCATCAACTAATTCTGTCTTGTTCATGGAAATTCTCCTCCTATAAATCGGTTTATCTTGTGCGTTTACGCACTGCCTATACTATATATAGACCTTTTTAATATGTTTGTCAACCATTATATGCGTTTTTTTGCCATTTTAATGGGTTTTTTGCAATTTATATACCAGATGTGTGCCTATTTTTAGCCTTCCGCGGGGGGTGTGGTTGACGTAACACCGCTTGTTATCAAGTTTTCTTCACTCTCTGATCCGTCATTTGCCGAATTAGTCACACCTGCGGTGGTCTCTGCCTGGGTAGGTGTCGCAGTCACTTCCGGTGTCGGAACAGGCGTCGGAGTAGGTTCCGGAGTACTTACAGGTTCATGCGTAGGTATGGGTGTTGGCGTTGGCGTAGGAGCCTCTGTCACCGTGCCTTCATTAGGTGTAAGATCCGAGAATGAGAAGGTCTCATCTTTCGTCTCCATATCTACGGCTATGGTATAACTTCTTGTGACATAGCCTTCCTTGCGAAGTATAAGTTCATGCTTACCGCTTACTTTGGTGAAGCTTACGGGTGCTATTCCTACATAATTACCGTCTAAGTATACCTCCACTCCGGAAGGAGACGCCACCGTGATCTTATGTCCGCTTATTGCCGTACCGGTAGTTACTATATTTGTAGATGCCGATGATGTGGGCTGCGGTGACGGTGAAGGCGATACGAAAGGTGATGCATAGGGTGATACTCGCGGCATTGTATCCGATACGGTATTATTCGCACTCTCAAGTGTTATTTCCAGGGTGGCATTCTCTGCACCAACTTTGATATACTGCGTAAGTGTCTGATATCCTGGTGCTCTTGCTATAAGCTGATGAACTCCGTATTCCACAGAGACCGGACCCGATATGTCGACCTGTTCTCCGTCTATGAATACTTCGGCATCCGAAGGTTGAACCACAAAGATTATATTACCGTAAGTCTTAAGCTCTTCTACCGGTATATCACCTATATCAAGTTCTGTTTCCCTATTTCTGTCTATATTGATGGTCTTAAGACCTTCAACTCCTTTGTTGGATAGTGCAACATCATAAGTACCAACGGGGACCGCTATGATCATATCTTCGCCGATTGTCTTAATAATCTTCGAACCCGTGATCTCGATCCATCCGCCGACGAAATAATCTTCATTCTTAAGCCTTAAATAACCGTGACCTTCATCTATGGATACGGAATATACCATTCTGTCCACACCTCTTACTGTAATGGTATCTACAGGATTAATATCCATAAGTTCGGCCGTCAGACCGTCCGCATATACTTCGATGCTTCTGTCAAACCAGTAATTGCTTCCTGCGGCATACATGCTGTTGTTAAGCTCATCAATATCAAAATCCCTAATCTTGCTTAACTCCCATGCGTCCTTGGATCCCTGCATTGAATTAAGTAATCTCTTGGTCTTTAGGAAGGTAATATCAACTATTGTGCCCACTTCAACCTGTTCCATGGACATTGCCGTACCGTATTTGTCATAGACCTTACTGGTACCGTCGTAATTAAGAGTATATTTCTTATTTACTTCCCTGTTATAGAAAGTAATGGTCTTACCCGCAGTATTCTTATCCACGATAAGAGCGTTCATATCGGCACTGTCATACATTCCGGCCTTGGTTACTATAAAACCGGTGTCATTTGACTTATTAAAAGCTCCGGGGGAAGCGCTACTGCCGCATGCAATCAAGGCGGTCATTAATAAACATATAACCGCTATCAATCCTCTTCTTGCATATGAAGTTATTACACTTCTGATTCTGTCTGTCATACCGTTAAATCTATATATTCTTAGCTTCTTTAAGCAATATCTCTTTGTTATTCTTAGCCGGATCTTCTATTACAAGTTCAAGCAATCCGTTTAATACTCTTCCAAGTTCAGGTCCGGGCTTAAATCCTTCCGCAATCAGATCGTTTCCTTTAACGGCCAAATCCGCAATTGTAACACACTGGCCCTCGCTTACTATGATATCATATATTGCCCATAAGTTCTTAAGAGAATCCAGTTTCTCTGCCCGCATATAATCGGATTGAGCAAGTACATCCGCTTTCTTAACTTTAAGAAGCATAGGAAACATATCTCTTCCGAGCTTATTCATTGCTCTTCTTACTGCACGTTCATTCTCTTCTACTTTAAGGTCATGATTACGTACAAGTAATTCAACTTTCTTAAGCGTATCATTATCAAATTTAAGTCTTTTCATTATGTCATGAGCCATTTCAGCAGATTTGACATCATGTCCATAATAGTGCTCCTTGCCTTCATCGTCAACTATCCTGCATCTTGGCTTGCCTATGTCATGTAAAAGCATCGAATATCTTAAAGTCCTGTCAGCTTCAATACCCGTCAGCGCATGTAGAATGTGTTCACCAACAGAATAGCAATGGTGTATATGATGCTGCTCCTGCCTCATGCATTCATCAAATTCCGGAAGTATGACCGATGTAATTCCAAGCTCATAGGCTATTCTTAGGAAATCAGGATTATCAGAGGTGATTAGTTTACATAATTCAATCTGTATTCTCTCTGCCGACACCATATCAAGTCTTTGATGCAATTTCCTTGCAGCTTCTTTGGTATCATGTTCTATGTCATATCCAAGCTGTGCCGAGAATCTTACTGCTCTCATCATTCGAAGAGCATCTTCGGTAAATCTGTCGATTGGATTGCCTACGCAACGAATCTTCCTATTCTTAATATCATCCAGACCGCCGTATTCATCGATAAGACCCTCTTCATCATTATATGCCATGGCATTAATGGTAAAGTCACGTCTTAGTAAATCTTCTTTGAGATTACGTGTAAAAGTGACCTCCTTAGGGTGTCTGGCATCCTCATAAACACCGTCTATCCTGTAAGTCGTTACTTCATATCCGATGTGATGACGAAGAACCGTTACGGTGCCGTGCTGTAATCCGGTATCTATGGTCGGACGGAATAATCTCTTGACTTCAAGGGGCATGGCAGAGGTGGTTATATCCCAGTCATCGGGGGTTCTTCCAAGAATGGAATCCCTGACACATCCGCCTACAGCATATGCCTCATATCCCGCGTTATGCAACGTATCAATTATGTATTTTACATCAGTTGGTAATTCTATTCTCATAACTTCCCTATTTTATCACAAAAACAGTGAGACACTCAAATGAGTGTCTCACTGCCGATTAATGGACCGAGAAAAACCTCAGTCTTTTCTCACATAAATCAATATCTGTCTTTAGTCTGTAGATCAGGCTTTGTTCTTATCCTTATTGTTAAGGATCTCGAATACTACGGCTGCCAAGAGTACAAGACCCTTAACTATCTTCTGCCAATTGGCATCAATACCCATGATACTCATACCAAGGTTGATAACACCGATAAGAGTAGCTCCCACTATCATACCGAATACTTTACCTGATCCACCGTAAGCAGACACACCGCCGACGATACATCCTGAAATGGCATCAAGCTCATAGTTGGTTCCTGCAGTAGGATTTGCTGCAGTAAGTCTTGCCATGGTAATCCATGAAGCAATAACCGTAAGGAACTGCATGTTAAGGTATGCGAAGAAGAGTACCTTTCTTGTATCGATACCTGAAAGCCTTGTGGCTTCCATATTACCACCTGTAACGTAGAAGTATCTTCCGAGAGTAGTCTTAGATGTAATAAAGTTATATATAAGAACTATAACAGTTACCCATACAAGTACAAAAGGTATTCCCTTATTCTTTGCGAGCATGTATGTAAAGATGATAATCACTGCTGAAACAACTGAGCACCTAACTAGTACAGATACCATTGAGTCTGCTTCATATCCTTTACTAATTTTTGTCGATCTGTCCCTTAATTGAGTTATGAACAATATGATGCATGCAATTATTCCGATAACAATGCTCGTTGCATTGAATCCCTCTACTCCGAATACATCGGGAATAAAACCGTTGAACAGATTCGTGAATCCAGCATATTCCGCATTACCTATTCCTATGGTATTACCGTTAAGTACCGCAGTACCCCATCCTCTGAACGCAAGGAAACCTGCCAGAGTAGCTATCCACGGTGGAACATTCACATATGCTATCAGATATCCTAAAAATGCACCTATAAGTAATCCGACTGCCAACATTGCAAGCATGGCTACCGGGAAAGATACACCTTTATTAACCATAAGCTGTGCGCCTATCGCATCTACAAAGCAGACAACCGCTCCGACTGAAAGGTCGATGTTACCTTTTATCAGCATACACATCATCATACCGGTTGCCAATACATATACATATGCGTTCTGCGCTATAAGAGCATTGAAGTTAGCAGGAGTCCATATTGAACCATTTGTTGTTATAACGAAGAATATAACTACAAGGACCAGGACGATCTGCATTGTATGTTCTTTAAAAATCTTTGCAACACTTTTCATGTTTCTTATCCTCCATCCTTATATTATTTCTTTTCCTTCTTGGATACTACGTCGAAGATTATGGCTACGAGTAAAACCGCACCCTTAACAACCTTCTGCCAGTTGGCGTTCATACCCATGATGGACATACCCTGGTTGATGACACCCATTAAGAGCGCACCGACAATTGCTCCGGGTACTGTTCCGATACCGCCGTAAGCGCTCGCTCCGCCTATGAAGCAGGCACCGATCGCATCCATCTCATAACCTGTACCGAATGTAGGCTGAGACTGTGTAGCTCTTGCTATTGTAAGGATACCTGCAAGACCTGACATAAGACCCATACATACATAAGCGAAGAAATATACATTCTTAACATTGACACCGGATAACTGTGCAGCCTTCTTGTTACCACCAACAGCATACAGGTATCTTCCTATTCTGGTCTTACTTGTGATATATCCGAAGATGAATACAACCAGGAGAATCCAGATAAGAGATGTGGGTATTCCTTTATAACTTGCAAGCTTATAAGTTACCCATAAAGCAACAGCACTTATGATAACAAGCTTAATAAGTTCACCAAGTAAAGGCTTGGTCTCATATCCGCGCTTCTTAATGTTAGCACGGCTTACGATGAATGAGATCACGTATATAACAACGCCTATCACACCAACTGCCATACATAACATGTTAAGATTGGCTCCGTGAAGGATATCCGGTACATAACAATCGGCACCGCCACCGAAGAGATTAAGGAAATCCTTATTGTCTATTGATACTGCAAGACCCTGTAATACAACATTGGATAATCCTCTGAAGGCATACATACCTGCAAGAGTGGCTATAAACGGCGGAACGTTTACATATGCGATCCAGAATCCCTGCCATACACCGACTAATGTTCCGATAATGAGCATTACCAATACTGCAACCCAGAAATTAACGTTCTTATCAAGTATAGTCGCACCGATCGCACCTGCGAAGCAGACTACGGAACCTACGGCAAGATCAATGTTACCACCGGTCAATATGCAGAGCAACATACCTACTGCCAGTACGAACACATATGCGTTCTGTGATAACAGGTTGTTGATATTCTGAGGCAGAATGATCGCCCCATTAGTACGCCATGAGAAGAACAGGAGCACCAGTACAAGGGCTATAGGCATGGTGTACTTTCTAAGAGCAGCACTCATATTAGTTTTCTCCATACTATTCACCCCTTCCTGTCTTAACTATATAGCTCATTATGGTCTCCTGAGTAGCTCCCTCGGCCTCAAGCTCACCAACGAACTTACCACCATTCATTACATATATCCTGTCACTCATTCCGAGCACCTCCGGCAACTCAGACGAGATCATGATCACAGACTTACCTTCTGCTACGAGATCATTGATGATACAGTAGATCTCGTACTTGGCACCTACATCGATACCTCTGGTAGGCTCGTCAAGAATAAGGATATCGGGATTAGCGAACATCCACTTAGCGAGCAATACCTTCTGCTGGTTACCACCGGAGAGGTTGCCGACGTTCTGCTCTACTGAAGGAGTCTTGGTGCGGAGCTTATCCTTGTATTCAACAGCAACCTGATATTCCTTATCCTGATCTATGATACCCTTAGAGCTGACTTCTTCCAGATTAGCCAAAGTGGTATTGATCTTGATGGGATTGGTAAGAACAAGTCCGTTACCTTTTCTGTCCTCAGTAACATAAGCGATCTTGTGCTTGATAGCTTCTTTGATCGTCTTAAGCTCTGTTACCTGACCATTGAGCTTAAGTGTACCGCTTATTCCGGTTCCGTAAGACTTACCGAATATACTCATCGCAAGCTCTGTACGTCCTGCTCCCATAAGTCCGTAAATACCTACAACCTCACCCTTACGTACCTTAAGCGATACGTCATCAACGACCTTACGCTCAGGATAGAGCGGATGATAAACCGTCCAATTATCAACTTCGAGATTGATGTCACCGATCTTGACATCATGTCTCTTCGGGAAACGGTCGGTGATCTCTCGACCAACCATGCCCTTGATTATTCTATCCTCTGAAATCTCCGTTGTTGCTTTATCAAGCGTCTCAATTGTAGAACCGTCACGGATGACCGTGATCTTATCTGCAACGTATGAAACCTCGTTAAGCTTATGAGATATGATTATCGAAGTCATGCCCTCTGATTTAAACCTAATGATAAGATCAAGCAATGCCTTTGAATCCTGCTCATTAAGCGATGAAGTGGGCTCATCAAGTATAAGAAGCTTAGCATGCTTGGCAAGAGCCTTAGCTATCTCAACAAGCTGCTGCTTACCTGTTCCAAGTTCCTTAACAAGAGTTCTTGAAGATTCCTCAAGTCCTACCATCTTAAGATACTTGTCAGCTTCACCATAGGTCTCGTTCCAATCGATAGATGCCGCACTCTTACCGCGCTCATTACCGAGGAACATATTCTCACCTATGGTAAGATAAGGAATAAGTGCCAGCTCCTGATGGATGATAACGATTCCTTTCTCTTCGGAATCCTTGATCTTGTTAAACTGGCATATCTCACCGTTGTAGATAATATCGCCTTCATACGTACCATAGGGATAGATACCGCTAAGTACGTTCATAAGTGTCGACTTACCCGCTCCGTTCTCTCCGACAAGAGCGTGGATCTCACCCTCTTCTACCTGAAGATTAACGTTGTCAAGCGCCTTAACACCCGGGAAGGTTTTGGTGATATTTTTCATCTCAAGTAATACTTTAGCCAAAATAGTTCCCTCCTAAAAGTCCATTAATCGTAGTTTATTGCATTGTAATAAAGTGATTTTATTGAGTCCTTTAGAATAAACAGGCGGGTATAAAACCCGCCTGCTATTATGTTAGATTGTTCTCACAATCGGATTACTGGAGCTGATCCTCTGTGTAGTAACCAGAATCGATAAGGAGCTCCTTGTAGTTGTTGATGTCTGCGAATACAGGCTCGCAAAGGAATGAAGGTATAACGCCTGTTCCATTGTCATAAGTAGTAGTATCGTTAACTTCTACCGTCTCGCCTGCAAGGATCTGACCAACCATCTTAACAACCTGTGATGCAAGAGTTCTTGTATCCTTGAAGATAGACATTGACTGCTTACCAGCGATCATGTTCTTAACAGAAACGATATCACAGTCCTGACCTGTAACGATAGGCCATGTACCAGAGTAGTTAGCATCAAGTGCTGCTACGATACCCTGTGCTGTAGAGTCGTTAGAGCACATCCAAGCGTCAAGGTTAGAACCGTCAGCATAGAAAGATGAAAGGATGTTCTCTGCTCTTGACTGAGCGTTAGCTGAAGACCACTCAGCTGTAGCACACTCGTCAAACTTTGTCTGACCAGACTTAACAACGAGCTTGCCTTCCTCGATGTAAGGATTAAGAACGTCCATAGCACCGTTGAAGAAGAACTTAGCGTTGTTGTCACCGGGATCACCTGTTGTAAGCTCGATGTTGAAAGGACCTGCCTCTGTATCAAGCTTTAACTGATCTCTGATGTACTCACCCTGCTTAGTACCAACCATGTAGTTATCAAATGTAGCGTAGTAAGAAACTGCATCTGTGTTCATGATAAGACGGTCATAAGCGATAACGGGGATGTTCTTCTCCTTAGCCTGAGCAAGAACTGTTCCGAGTGAATCACCATCGATAGATGCGATAACGAGTACTGAGCAACCACCGTTGATCATGTTCTCGATCTGAGAAACCTGCTGCTGTACATCGTTAGATGCGAACTGAAGATCTACTTCGTAGCCTGCTGCCTTAAGCTCCTTCTCCATGTTGGCACCATCCTGGTTCCATCTCTGAAGGTCCTTAGTAGGCATTGCAACACCAACCTTGCCGCCTGCTGCTGCAGGTGCTGCTGCTTCTTCTGCTGCAGGTGCCTCAGCCTCTGCTGCAGGTGCTTCTGCTGCGGGTGCCTCTGTTGTAGCGGGTGCTGCTGTAGAGCCACATCCAACTAAAGTTCCGGCAACCATTGCAGTAGCAAGTAAAATACCTAAAAACTTCTTTGACATTTTTCTTGTCCTCCCTAAATATTTTCCGGGGTGGCGCTATGCCGCCCCTGTTACGTTTATTACTCTAACACAGAATAAATAGCAACAACTTGTTAAGTTCTTCAAAATTTTAACAAAGTGTGAACAAGATATTAACAAAATTAGGACAATTTTGTCCTGGCTAGCACAAAATTGTCCTATAACATGTCAATTATTCCGAAAAAAGGCTATTCCTTCACATTGAGGTATATCTCACTCTTCTGATGATACTTACCTGTAATGACCTCATCCATATTATCCACTGTAACCGCAATGGGCTCTAACTTATCATAAGGAACATCATATGTACCGTCATTAATTGTATCAGAGATATCTAATTCTTCACCCTTGGCCAATACGACAGCCTGCTCAGCCGCTGTCTTGGCAAGCTTCTCAACCGGCTTATATACCGTCATGTACTGAGTACCCTCGACTATTCTCTGGCAAGCCTCAAGATCCGCATCCTGTCCTACCACACATACTTCACCGGCCAATCTGTTCTCAATAAGTGCTCTGATCGCATGTGCTGCAAGATTATCGTTACCACACATTATTGCATCCGGTACTTTACCTGAAGATAAGTATTTATTCGTTACCGTGAATCCGTTCTCCGCAACCCAGTTATCCGAATACTCCGCATAATCGATCACAATGTCAGTGTTCTTAAGCGCTCTCTCAAATCCGTTCTGGACCATCTGGACATTATAATCCGTAGGCGAACCCTTAATCTGTATGATACTCCCGGAATTGCCTATCTTCTTCTTAATATATGTACCCATCAGTTCACCGACCTTCTCATTGTCAATGGACATATACAGGTCGACATCAGCATTACGGATCAGTCTGTCATATGCAATAATCTTAATTCCGGCAGCTTTAGCCTTGGCTATCGTATCAAGTAATGCCTCATCATCAATAGCTATTACCACAATGACATCAACTTCTTTATCTATGAAGTACTCTATCTGTCTTATCTGTTCTTCTATCTCGCCGTTGGCATTCTGAACGTTTACTTCCGCTCCTAACTCAGATGCCTTGGATACGAAGAGATCTCTCTCCCTCTGCCATCTCTCTATTACAAGCGAGTCAATGGATAATCCTATCTCTATTCCTTCTTTCTTGGCCGGCTCCTCTTCATTCTGTCCCGTTACCTTACTTCCACAGCCCGTCAGAAGTATAAGTGATAACAGAATCAACGATATGTCAGTTGCAATCTTTTTTATCATATTATTCTCCGTTCTTATCCTTATACTCTGTAGGCGTCATGCCTGTCGCCTTTTTAAAAATTCTTGAGAAATAGTTGGGATCTGAATAACCGCAGGCTACGCCGACTTCCTTGATACTGTGCTCCGGGCTCTTAAGTAATGTCTTGGCCTCATCCACACGTCGTCCTGTAAGATATTCAACAAATCCCTCCCCCTTCTCTTCTTTAAACAGCTTTGAAAAGTAGTAGGAACTGATTCCCAGTTCGCCTGCCAGTTCATCAAGTGAAATGTCCTTATGAAAATTCTTATCAATATAATCAAGAGCTTTCTTAATCACATGGTGGGTTCTGTCCTTGCTTCCCGTTGATATATTGCCGGCCGCAACCTTAAACTTATCCATGTACCAAGCCTTAAGTGCATCCGTATCGGGCGCACTGAGCAACTCCTGTAAGTATTCCTTGCGGCTTGAGAATTCATAAGTAAGGCCGCCGCTTCTGTACATCATAGACTCAGCCCTTAGGACAAATTCCAGACACTTAAGCCTGATACTCATTATATCGTCTGAATATCCTGTCACCATCCAATCAAAGAATTCGCTTGCCTTAATAAGACAGGTATCCGTATCGCCGTCTTCCAGTTTCTCAAATATCTCCGATTCAAGTGCAGCGGGATAATTCTCTTCATAAGATACGCTTATCGGAAGGTCATCGATATGGGCAACGCTTCCGCTTGTGGATACTAATGCTTTAATTGCCTCCTCATATGACTCGGCCGCATTCTTCATACGACGCATTCCGCCTATGCCTATTCTGTACGAGATATCCGTGGCGCTATTAAGACTTCTTACAAGCGTACGACACTTCTCGATTATGGCACCTCTCTCGCTAAGTTCCATATGTGTCTCGACAGAAGGAATGAATATAGGAATACGGTTGGCAGATACGTTGCCTACTACAGCCTCGGGGAATGCATCTTTAATAAGCTCTCTTACCTTATTATAGTAAGTGGTCTGTGCCTTAACCGAGCTTCCGACGACGTTGGTCATAAGGCTTCCCTGTTGATTCTCACCGAATACGACCACCATGATGTAACCGCCCGTACTGTTAATACCAAGTAAGTCCTTATAATTGGCTATATCCTCATCAATCTGTTCTTCGAATATGATCGAATAAATGAATCCGTTCTCAATAATGGGCATAACGGTCTCCATACGCTCTTTGGTCTGGAGATCCTCACGTCTTCGACGCTGTCTGTCATCTATCTTATCCATCGCTGCTTTGAGCACGGCAACAACATCCTTCTGATTGAAGGGTTTATTTATATATTCCATTACGCCTAAGTTGATCGCTTCCTTGGCATAATCGAATTTGTCATAAGCCGTTAATACAATGAATATGACACTCGGAAGCATTGTCCGAATCTCTTTCATGGCCTCGATACCATTAATACCCGGCATCTGTATATCCATAAAGATTATATCCGGTCTGAAGTGTTCTGCCTGCTCTATTGCAGCACGACCGGACTTCGCGGTCTCTATCTCGAATTTACCCTCGAAGTTCTTCTCTATCAAAAAAGACATGGAATTAAGTACGATTCCCTCGTCATCTGCCAATAGAATCCTGTACATTCATCTGCTCCTTATTTTATTTCTCTTCTATAAATAATAAATAACTACACATGCATGGGCACCTTGATGATGAATTCAGTACCCTTATTCTCACCTTCACTGATTATGTCCATAACATCCTCACGACCCGTGAATATACGTATACGTTCTATCACGTTGCCAAGTCCGATGCCGTTACTGTCATTCTTATCCGGGTCTACAGCAATTCCGTCTCCCGAAAGAATCTTCTCTATCTTATCCTGTGTCATTCCGACACCGTTGTCAGCTATGGAGATATAAATAAGATCTCCTTCTCTGTATGTCTTAAGATTGATATGTCCTTCCCAGTCAATATTTCTGATTCCGTAATTGACCGCATTCTCCACAATAGGCTGTAAGATCATACTGGGCACTCTTATTGAATTTAAGTCTTCGTCTATATCTTTATGATAGTGTATCTCACCGTCAAATCGAACGTTAAGAATATAGATATACTTATCAACCAACTCAAGTTCTTCTTCCAAGGATACGTCCTTATCGATACTCTTGATATTGTATCTGAAGAAATCCGCCATATTCTGGATGAATTCCGTCGTACGATCCGCACTCTCCATCATTGCAAGCTGTGCTCCGGCATTAAGGGTATTAAATAAGAAGTGGGGATTGATCTGAGCCTGTAATGACTTAAGTTCTGCCTCTCTCATTCGGTTCTGCATCTTAAGCTCGGATTCTTTCATACGACTCTCTCTTAACATACTCTCTCGTATCTCAGAGATATATCGCTGCATACTGTCAACCATTCCCGCGAAAGCTCTTGACACTCTGCCTATCTCATCCTCGCCTTCGGGATTGACAATTGTGACATTAAAGTCACCTCCCGCAACCTTATCGGCTGCCTTGGATAATTCCGTAAGAGGCCTTGTCATGGAACGCGTAAGAAGATATAAGGCTATAATATTTACCACTCCGATGATTATCAAAATAACAATAGAGGTAATCTCCATGTATCTTAATGAGGATAATAATATATAGTAGTTATCCGTATTGACCTTGAACTGCTCATTATTCAGAAAGTATATACAGTTCTGAAGATCCGCATACATTACCTGAGCTTCTTCAAACCCCGTTCTGTATTTTTCTACATTTCGTCCTCTCTTGGCCTGGACCGTCTCATCTACTATCTCAAGATACTTGTCAGACTGATTGATTATATTCTTCTGCATTATGGCTATTGTGCCATTATAACTCTTACCGATATTGTCTATACTGTCACGGTAATCCTGATCGGCTTTGTAATACGCGTTAAGCGAACTGGTGCCTTTATTCTCAAGATACTCCTTCATCGAACCGTGGAGTTCCGTAAGATGCTCGGCAAGTTCATTTAACCTGACATTGTTGTCATATACCTCATCAATTCTTGCTATCATGGAATTGACATTAACATACATGTAGACATTCATAATAAGAATTATTGCTATAGGTATAAAAAATGCCACCATGAGTTTTCTTTGGATTGAGGATCTGTTCCATAATTGTTCTATCATGACGACCCCTCTCCTACGGCAATAAGTTTGCCTGCTTCTCTAAGACCTACAACCTGGGTGTTAACCGGCATATATGAATTGGTATATCCCGACTGTCTGTATTCATTTAGGGCCTGTACACTGTATCTGCCCATTTCCCATGTGTCCACGGACACTGTTGAATATATAATCTGCTTATTAACTGCCTCCAGGATGGATCTGTCCACGTAATATCCGATTATCTGCACCTCACCGACTCTATTCTGATCCACAATCGCCTGATATGCACTCCTGGTATATATACTGTTAAGGCACATCATTATGTCAGGAAGATTCTCTTCATCAAGGAACAGACTTCTTATGTCTTCTTCAACTCTGAAAATATCGTCTGAATTAATGGCCTTGAAATTGAATATGGGAAGGGGGTATTGGGGATAATTGTCCGCAAAATAATCCTCTATTGCCATAGTAATGACATTGGTGGTTCCCTCACTCATATTCTTATCTACAAGTATGTCTACTGTCTTGGCTTTGGGGTCTGTTTCAGTAGACATGATATCCGCTATCTGAGACGCATACATCTGGCCCAACTCATAGTTATTTACTCCGACGAAGCACTGTCTTCCCGATGCTTCTATATCATTCTGCAGAAGAACCACACCTATACCTTCGGATACGGCTCTGTCTATAAGTTCTCTGACCTCATCATCTATACTTCCTCCGTATATAATTCCGTCCACGGATGAATTGACCGCAACTCTTAACAAATCCTTATCATCATAATTGACACCGAGATAGTCGCGCAAATCTTCTATATATATACTTCCTTTATCAGCTTCATCACAAGCGGCATAATATACACCGCGCCAGAAATCCTCATCCTCTCCTTTGACAATAAAGGCATAATGTCCCTTGTATTCCATGGTCTCATTCAGGACTATTCCGGGCATACGATCCCTGAGACTGTTATATACAATGGCGGATCCTATAGCTACAATCAACATTAAGAATATGCTTAATGCTATTATTCTTAGTGCTCTTTCGCCGTAATTGTTATTCGGTTTTCTGATGACGCCGCTTTCGTTCATATAATATACAAGTTCTAAATAAGTCCGCTTATAAGAATCACAAGAATAAGAATTGGAAGGATATACTTAAAGTAGAATATGAGCTTAGGACTCATCTTAATTCCTTCTCCCTTATTGGTCTCTTCAAGATACTTATCCGCACCCCAACCGAATTTGGTCACACAGAATATTACAAATACCAACGCTCCGATTGGAAGAAGCAGATTGCTTACTATAAAATCCTCACTGTCAAGAACATCTCTTGCTCCGATAAGATGAACATTTGCAAGGACATTATAGCCTAACAGACAAGGCATGCCTGCAGCTATCATGAATATACAATTGACAATAACCGACTTGATTCTTCCCCATCCGAGGTTATCCATCGATGCACCTACAAGATTCTCAAATACCGCGATTACTGTAGAGAAACTTGCAAAAGTCATAAATAAGAAGAATAATGTTCCCCATATTCTTCCGCCTGTCATATTAATAAATACACTGGGAAGAGTGATGAATATTAGCGACGGACCTGCATCGGGTTCTATACCGAAACTGAAACAAGCCGGGAATATAATAAGACCGGATAATAATGCAACCAGTGTATCAAGACTGCATATCCTTATTGACTCTCCGGTAAGAGTATATTGATCAGACATGTAGCTTCCGAATATCTCCATCGATGCAATACCAAGACTTAAGGTAAAGAATGACTGATTCATTGCAGCTGTGATTACCTTACCTAGTCCCACATTTCTTACATTATCCATATTGGGCTTAAGATAGAAACTTAAACCTTCACCTGCATTGGGAAGTGTGAAGCTTCTTGCTGCCAATAAACAAATTAGGAGCAACAAACCTATCATCATAACCTTATTGACTCTTTCAAGTCCGTTACGAACACCGAAGCTTAACACAAGGAAGCCTCCTACAACAACTATTATCATAAATACAGTCATCTCTGCAGGATTGGCTAGCATATCCGTAAATACACCTGCAACTGAATCATTGCCCATCCCGTCAAATGTACCTGTTAAAAACTTCCAGAAATATGCAAGCATCCAACCGGCAACAGTGGTGTAGTACATCATAAGAAGATAGCATCCCGCAATACATAACCATCCGTGTATATGCCATTTGGATCCGTCTTTTTCAAGAAATTTATAGGCTTCAACTATCGTGCGCCTGCTTCCGCGTCCGAGTGCCAACTCCATCGTAAGAACCGGGATACCCATGATCAAAAGGAACAGAAGATAGAACAATACGAATATTGCTCCGCCATTCTGACCCGCTACATAGGGAAATTTCCATACATTACCTATTCCTATTGCACATCCGGCGCTGACCAATATAAATCCAAGTCTTGTTGCAAAGGATTCTCTTTTATTATCCATTATCTCTCTCCGTTATTAAGAATTGGTTACGCATTAAACCTTGCATAACTCTATTATTCTAACCCGACAGGGGCTTTTTCGCAATACTTGCGGACTGTCGGATAACAAAAAGAGACAGCGGAATAACCGCTGTCTCCTTATCTTATACCTTACCCGACTTATGCGAAGGGATTCTCTGTAGGATAAGGTAAGCACTTAGGCTGGTTGTAGTTGATGTCCTCCATCGGAACTCCGATGTACTTGAATACTTCGAAGAGTGCCTTGCCGTAATGACCGAATGCAACGGCACCGTGATGAGGATAATTCTTCTGGATGAGCACGTGACGATAGAAACGTCCCATCTCCTTTATGGCGAATACACCGATTCCACCGAATGACTTAGTAGCTACAGGTAATACCTCACCTTCTGCCACATAAGCACGGATCTGAGAATCAGCTGTAGACTGTAAGCGGTAGAATGTGATATCGCCGGGTGCGATGTCGCCTTCAAGAGTACCGTTGGTAACTTCAACAGGAAGATTTCTTGCCATGATCTTCTGGTACTTCATCTCGCAAGCTGCAAGCTTCTTAGAACATGTATTACCACAGTGGAAGCCCATGAATGTATCAGTAAACTGATAATCGAACTTGCCCTTAATTGACTCATTGTACATATCCTTAGGAACTGAGTTGTTGATATCAAGAAGTGTAACGATATCATCTGATACACATGTTCCTATATATTCTGAGAGACATCCGTAGATATCAACCTCACAAGATACGGGTATTCCGCGACCTGTAAGTCTTGAATTAACATAGCAGGGAACGAATCCGAACTGTGTCTGGAATGCCGGCCAGCACTTGCCTGCGATGGCAACGTACTTACGATATCCCTTATGCTCCTCAACCCAGTCAAGGAGTGTAAGCTCATACTGAGCAAGCTTAGCTAATACCTCAGGCTTCTTATTACCTGCACCGAGCTCGTTCTCCATATCCTTAACAACATCAGGAATACGAGAATCGCCTGCATGCTTATTAAATGCTTCGAAAAGATCAAGCTCTGAATTCTCTTCGATCTCAACACCGAGATTATAGAGCTGCTTGATAGGTGCATTACATGCAAGGAAGTTAAGCGGTCTGGGACCGAATGATATGATCTTAAGATCAGCAAGTCCTGCAATGGCACGTGCTATCGGAATGAAATCATGGATCATGTCAGCGCAGTCTGCTGCATCACCAACGGGATACTCAGGAATATAAGCGCCTACATTACGAAGCTTTAAATTGTAGCTTGCATTGAGCATACCACAGTATGCATCTCCACGACCGTCCTGGAGATCATTCTGGCTCTCCTCAGCTGCTGCACAGAACATCTTAGGTCCGTCAAAGTGCTTAGCAAGTAATGTCTCTGAAATCTCGGGACCGAAGTTACCGAGGTATACACAGAGTGCATTACATCCGGCTTTCTTGATATCCTCTAAAGCCTGAACCATGTGGATCTCGCTCTCCACTATACATATCGGGCACTCATAGATGTCAGATGCATCGTATTTAGCCTTATAAGCATCTACCAAAGCCTTACGTCTGTTAACTGATAAAGACTCCGGGAAACAATCACGGCTTACTGCCACAATACCTAACTTAATCTTGGGAATGTTGTTCATTAATAATCCTCCTTAATCTACCTTCTATAGTATCCTGCGACCTTAAGACAGGTCGCCTCTATACTCCATTTACTAATATAAACCATACAACAGATTGAATAGTTACATTTTTCTATTGTCTTGTATGATTATACTCTGACATTGGGACCAATAAGTCCGATATGAGCGCCTGCATCGAGTCCGCCCTCGGCGTGTCCGATAAGCCACTTGTTCTTGGCTGTGATAAGTGCATCCTCATATCCCGCATGCTTGGCATCAAGAGGAAGGTTAGTGTCCTTGGGAAGAACAACTATGCACTTAAATCCTTCATCACCGACACTGCAGGGAGCATAGTGAAGAGTTGTAGCATATAACTCAACACCTGTACCCTTGGGAACAAGGAATGCTTCTATCTTATTGGTATCGTAAGTGAAATCATCCGTGATATCCTGCTGGCATCCTATAAGAAGGATAAGATCCGTGCATGCGATATCAAGCTCTGATGATCTGTGATACTCAACTGCATTGAGCAGATGATTGTGTCCGTTGCAGTATCCGATCTGAATCGGAAGCTCGCCGTAGTACGCTGTCTGAAGCTTATCCATTAAAGAAGTAGCTTCAAGATAATCGATTGACGGCTCATATACAACATCATCCGGCAAAGGCGACTTCTCCATTGCTGTTATAAGCTCTGAGAAATCAATCTCGGCTATTACTCTTCCGTACTTACGGAAAGAAGCATCTGTAACATTCTGAATCTTCATAGTGTTTGTAACCTCCTGTTATACATTTATGCTAAAGCCTTAAATACAGGCTTAAGTGCAGGGTAAATCTGCTTAAACTGCTGATAGCGAGCCTCATACTTGGCTGTAAGCTCTGCGTCGGGCTCTACTGTATCGATTACCTTAACAAGCTTCTCTGCAGCCTCTTCAACTGATGCAAACTCTCCGCATGCAACTGCTGCAAGCATCGCTCCGCCGTATCCCGGACCTTCTTCACTCTCGATAACGTCTACCTTGATTCCTAAGATATTGGCGATCATCTTCTTCCAAAGAGGAGACTTGGCTCCGCCACCGCAGATCTTGGTGCGCTCAATCTTAATACCCAGTGACTTGGCAACCTCGAACGAATCTCTTAATGCGAATGCAACACCTTCAAGTACTGCCTGTGTCATATCGGCTCTTGTGGTATCCATCGTAATACCTGTAAATGTTCCTCGTGCATAAGGATCGTTAAGAGGTGATCTCTCACCCATAAGATAAGGTAAGAAGAATACATGATTCTCACCAAGCTTATCAATGGCCTTCTGTTCTCCGGCAAAATCAGTAGTGTCTATGATATCTTCCATCCACCACTTATTGCATGATGCAGCAGATAACATACATCCCATAAGGTGATAGCTTCCGTCTGCATGTGCAAATGAATGAAGAGCGTTATTGCTGTCTACACCGAATGACTTGGATGAGATGAATATCGTTCCGCTTGTACCAAGGGAGATATTACATCTTCCGTCACCGACTGTACCCGTTCCTACTGCTGCAGCTGCATTATCACCTGCACCGGCAACGATCTTCACATTCTCGGATACACCGAGTTCTGCTGCTATCTCAGGCTTGATATTGCCTACTACTTCGTAGCTTTCGAAGATCTTGGCAAGCTGTGATTCCTTAACATCACAGATCTCCATCATCTCCTTAGACCAGCATCTGTTCTTAACATCGAATAAGAGCATGCCGGATGCATCCGATACGTCCGTGCAATGAACGCCGGATAACTTATATGCCAGATAGTCCTTGGGAAGCATGATCTTCTCTATGCGGGCAAAATTCTCAGGTTCCTTATTCTTAACCCATAATATTTTGGGTGCGGTAAATCCGGTGAATGCGATGTTAGCTGTATACTCCGACAGCTTATCTTTACCTATCACATTATTGAGATAATCTGTCTCCTCCGTCGTACGTCCGTCATTCCAAAGTATTGCGGGACGAATAACATTATCATCCTTATCAAGGATAACCAGACCGTGCATCTGTCCGCCGAAGCTGATGCCTGCAACCTTGCTCTTGTCACACTCACTTAATAATTCCTTAAGTCCTGCCATAGACTGTGAATACCAGTCTTCAGGCTTCTGCTCTGACCAGCCTGGATGAGGGAAGAAGAGATCATATTCCTTGGATACGATCTTGTGAATCTTACCTGTCTCGTCCATAAGAAGCAGCTTAACTGCCGATGTTCCTAAGTCGATTCCTACGTATAACATACTTTCCTCCAATACATTTTGTAGTCTGTGCCGCCTTACCATCTACAGGTTGTGTTCCGGTTCGGCGCTTTCCGTGCCCGTGCACGGAGCGTTACAAATATAATATCCCATAAGCGCATTTAATTCAATCATTACTTGCACTCATGGGACATTTTCGTGAATTGTTACAGTTTTACCCTGCCGTTTTTGGTTACTTTGCTGGTCAGATGAACTCATTTCCAGTTGGTTACAATTTGTAACTAGCTGCCGGTCAGATGAATGCATCATAATACTTATTCCGCATCCCGTCAGTTTAAACCATTTTCCTCTTCAATATCTGCTCCAATCAACCCCGTAATCAGCTCTTGCAATTGTGCTGCATTTTTACTTGTTATTACCGGTTTTCCCGTTCTCTTTTCTACGGCCCTTCTTGCTTCTCCTGCAGCTTCCCCACCTTCAATTGCAACCATTCGGTTTTCCTCAAAAGATTCCGGTTTCTTCTGCTTTGAAATCTCTGTTGTAGTAGCCTCAGCCAGCATATTAAGAACAAGTTCCAAAGTGGACATATTATCCCGAAGGTTCTCTTTTTTCAAACCTTTAAGATTCTTGTATTGTCGCGTTGTCATTCCGGACCAGGCTTTCGAAATCTCATCTGTTAGGATTGCGTATTCTACACCTTTCTTGACGCCTCGCTTATCCCATTCATCCGTAAGCTCTTTTCTTACCTGAATCGCTTGCAATCGCTGATTAATCCATTCTCGTGAATATCCCTTCTTTGCATAGGTTTCAAGAGCCCTCTCAATGGTCAACTCCGGATCGATGACTTCCTCTATTCGTTCCCTGCCCACCTGAGCCAGCCATAGCTTAAAAGGTTCAGCCTTCTTTGATGGTACAGATTGAATCAATCGAAGTAATTGCTCAGTATTAGCAACGTCAGTATTATATCTTTTCCTATCTTTGGGTGATTTCATTTTCAGTTGGTGACAATTTGTCACCAACTGACTTCCTTCATTATCTAGACGTTGTTTCAGTTTATTCCAATATTTTCTTGCTTTATTAAAATCCAACTGCTCTGTCAGCACACCAACCACATCCACTATCGAAAAATACCACTCTTCTTCATCCTCAACCCACGCTGTCCTGATCGGCTGGTCTTCAAATAATTGAACCTTATCATTCGTCATCTGCATTATCTTCCCTTCTTTTCTCAAGCCGCATAATGTATGCCATCATTCTGATTATATATTCCGGTGGCGCACTAATCCCCTGCTCCCACTGTTGAAGAGTTCTTACTGGAATCCCAAATTTAGCGGAAAACTTACTCTGTGATAATCCTGTTTCCCTTCGTAATTCTTTTATCCTTTCAGAAATATTCATAACTATATCCCACGCTTCCTATACTTTATTAAAGTATACTTCCTTTTTCTGTACGTTGTCAACGTATATTTTCTCTAAACAACTGTCTCCGAATGGACAATTAATCTGCTATGCTACAATATGAGACTATTATCTGATCCTTAATATAAAAAAGGAGACCGCGACTGAATCACTGCCTCTCGTAGTTATTGTAGGTTTCAGGGCTAACTATTACAATCAGATGACTACAGCATCTAATCAGTTTTCTTAATTATATCCAGTACATCCTCCGGAGTATCGGCAAATATTTTCGCTCCCTGTTCCTGTAGCATCTCTTTGTCACGAAAACCCCACAGAACCGATATACATGGCAGACCGGCATTTGCAGCAGTCTTAAGATCGACCTCGGAATCTCCGACATACACCGCTTCATCCTTGGTACTGTTAAGTTCCTTAAGCGCCTGTATCACGGTGTCCGGTTCAGGCTTCCTATTTATACCGACCCGCTCTCCTATGGCTACGCTGACATATTCAGAGAAGAATCTTGTATTCAATTCCTTGACAGCCGAATCTATCTTATTCGAAACAATCGCCAGCTTATAGCCTTGTCCTCTTAAATCTCTCATAAGCTTCATTATCCCGTCATACGGTCTTGTACTGTCAAGACAATGCGCATCATAATACTCCTTAAAGACCGGAAACATCTCATCTATCACTCTTTGATCCGTCCCGTTAGGAACGGCACAGCCAAGCGCATATCTTATCCCGTTCCCGAAATACTTCCGATACTCAGACGCATCATGTCCGGCGAATCCATATTCCGCCAATACATGATTAACCGATGCCGTAAGGTCATCAAGTGTATTCAGCACAGTTCCGTCCATATCGAATATTACGGTGGTAATCTTATTCATTATTCTTACCCTACATACAACTGCAACAATTCTTTGTTATTACAACTTCTGCTTTATCCTACAACTTATTACTACCTTATGCAATACCGCAATGGTAATCCAATGTAAAAGAGACAGCGACTGACTCGCTGTCTCTCGTTGTTTAAATAAGCTCATAATGAACTATTGCTCTTTATGACTATTTTGTACTCTCTATCTTAAAGCCATATTTCGCAGCAAGATTCATGAATCCACACCAACCTTTATCGTCACATAAATCTGTAACCTTAGCGCCTGCCGGTATTTTTACAGATAAAAGCGCTGCTCTATTTGCTTCTTTTAATCCTAACTGGGCTAACTCTTTATCTGAAAATACATGTATAAACTTAATTGTAACAGGTATGCCTGCGAGTGTTGCCTTCTCAATATCTTTATATGCATTTTTACTTAAGCTTTGTAAAGAGAAACCATTTTTCCATGTCGTATCAATTACAACTCCATTCTGCATAGCTGCCTGCTTTTGCGCAGCATCTCCTGATGCAAGTACAGTATTTAAGCTCTTTAAGCCTGCGTCAAGCTGTGAAGATACATTTTTAACAGAACTAACCGCATTGTTATATGCTTCATCTATTTTCTTATCATTTTCTTCTGCATCATTATTGGTTTTTGATGAAGATGTCGATGATGATGAAGATGCGGAAGATGTCGATGATCCACCAAGTCCAGATCCATCTGAATATAATCTTGCAGATAGAATATCGTTATATCTAGTCTCAATTGTGCGACAATCTGACAATTTTCCACTAGCACTCAATGTTTGATCGGTACTTAAGGCTTCAAGAGCATGAATAACATCAATTGCAGCATCTGTAAATCCATCTTTCTGACTCCGAGTCAAATAGTATCCGGCGGTAGCTGCATTGTTCTCTACATCTGCTCTATGGTTACTTTCGTATACGTGATATCCACTAACATCTGCATACCAACCTGTAATTGTGGTGTGCGCATCTCCATTAGTGGTTGAATCACTAAACACCGATGTAGTAGCAAATACACTCATACTACTTCCCAATACCATTACCATCGCCAGCAATGTGGCAATAATTCTTATTCTTTTCATTTTGTCCCTCCTTATAGGTGAAATTCATTTCCACATTATAGAATAGGTCAGTTTCACCCTAAAGTCAATAGGTCACTGTGACATAATTCCTATATAAGGTGATTCTATGAGCAGGCTTAAGGAATTAAGAAAAGAAAAAGGCTATACACAAGTACAGATGCAGCTTATGACCGGTATAGATCAAAGCGACTACTCTAAGATAGAGAATGGTAAAAGATACTATACTTACGAGCAATGCAGAAAAATAGCAATCGCTCTTAATACCAGTATGGATTATCTTGCCGGATTAACCGATACAAAGAAAGCATATCCAAGGAAACAATAGATTGACGTATTTTCATATACTCGCAAAAAGGAGATTCATCCGTTAGGACGAATCTCCTTTTTGTTATTACAACTCATTACTACTTTTGTTTTATCCTACAACTTATTACAGGTTTTATGTCAACCGATATCCGGCAACTATTTTGTGAGGCGGACGGTCTCGCGGGCGATGGCAAGTTCTTCGTTGGTGGGAACTGCCATGATCGTTACCTTATCTCCAGGCTTAGAAAGAATAACTTCCTCGCCACGGATTGCATTCTTCTCATCATCTATAGAACAACCTAAGAATGTAAGGTACTCTGAGATAGCCTTACGCATAGCGCAGTTATTCTCGCCGACACCTGCCGTAAATGCAATCACATCCACGCCACCCATTGCTACTATATAAGAACCGATGTATTTGGCTACTCTGTAAGCATAGGTCTCAAGTGCGCCCTCTGCCTTAGTGTCGCCTTCTTCGGTAGCCTTAGACAGATCTCTGAAATCGCTTGATACGCCATCCGATAATCCGTATACACCTGACTTCTTATTGCATATGTTGATTACCTGATCTGCAGTTAAGCCTTCCTTATCTGCGATAAAACTTATGATTGCAGGATCAATATCTCCTGAACGTGTACCCATAATAAGACCTTCAAGAGGTGTCATACCCATGGAAGTATCAATTGACTGTCCGTTCTTAACAGCTGATATCGAAGCACCGTTACCCAAGTGGCATACTATGATCTTAAGATCCTTCCTGTCTTTACCGAGTATCTCTGCTGCTCTTGCTGATACGAAATCATGGCTTGTACCGTGGAAACCGTAACGACGAACCTTATACTTCTCATAATACTCATAAGGAAGTCCGTACATATATGCCTTGCGGGGCATAGTCTGATGGAAAGCCGTATCAAATACCGCTACCATCGGCACACCGGGCATGACTGCCTTACACGCATTGATACCGATTATATTGGCCGGGTTGTGAAGGGGTGCAAGATCGTTACACTCTTCAATCGCCTTCATGACTTCATCATTAATAACAACGGATGATGCAAACTTCTCACCGCCGTGTACCACTCTGTGACCTACGGCATCCACCTCACTAAGGTCCTTGATCACACCGACCTTTGCATCCGTAAGCTTAGCGATAACAAGCTTAACCGCATCCGTATGATCCTTCATGGGAATCTCTTCGGTTACCTTATCTCCTCCGTCAGGAGTATGGGTGATCGCGCTTCCGTCTATTCCGATTCTCTCACATAAGCCCTTGGCCAGTACTTTCTCTGAATCCGTCTCTATAAGCTGGTATTTAAGAGATGAGCTTCCGCAATTAATCACTAATACATTCATTTATTTAGTCTCCCTTATCTTAATATTTAGCTCCGCGTAATAATATCCTCTGATCTGCATCTCCTCAGGGCTGCTTAAATAATTAAACATAAGCTCAAGCGATCTTGCGCCCTGCCACATGGGATCCTGACAGATGGTCGCGGTGATTATTCCTTTATCAAGCATATCTATAGTGGTCGGCACATCATCGTGCGTTATGACACGAATGTCACGTCCGATTCCCGATTCCTGTATCGCCTTACAACCACCGTATACTCCTGCTGCCGTGAAATACAGTCCGTTAATCTCAGGATGTGTCTTAAGCATTTCACTTACGATATCGTAACTCTTAAGATCGTCATCATAATTCTCTTTAACGCTTACAATATCAAATCTTGCATCCTCACACAGCCTGTCGATAAATCCCGCTTCTCTTTTGGAATGGCACAGAATATTTCGATCACCCAGTATAACTCCGATATTGACCTTATCATGTGTCATAAGCTGCATCAGAGCACCTGCCGCTGCACCTGAATTGTAATAGTCACTTCCTACATATGCTATGCGACGCACATTCTCAGCATCGGAATTAACGGTAATGACCGGTATTCCCTTATCAATAATCTCATTAAGCTTATCACAGACCTTCGTATCGTTATAAGGAGTAATGATGATACCATGCACACCCTCATCAAGACACGCCTCTATTGCAGACATCTGTGCTTCCGGATGATATGCCACTCGCTTGACCGTTACTTCACATCCAAAGAATGCCAGCTCCTCAGCACGCTCCAAAAACCCTTCTATAACCTTATCAAAGAAAGGATTCTTACGACTGAAGACAATGATACCGATCAAGTACTTGTTCTTCTGAGCAGCCAAAGCCACACCGGCTTTATTGGGCTTATATCCAAGTTGCTTGGCTATAGTCCTTACTCTCTCAGCCGTCTCTTCACTGACACCGTCTCTGTTATTAAGTACCCTGTCAACCGTTCCTCTCGATACTCCCGAGAGTCTGGCTATCTCCTTAATGGTGGTCATACATTGTTCTCCGTGTTATGTTAACCATTCCAATGCTGCCTATATGAAAATCGGCCGCTTCTTAGTACGCTCTTCCCCAGTAGACCATCTTGGTTGCGGGGCGACCGCAGCAGACACATGTATCGGCAATCTTCTCCTGTTCAAAAGGCATACATCTGCTTGTTGCAGACATTACTTCCTTAATCTTATCCTCACATGCCTGATCTTCGCACCACATAGCCTTAACAAATCCGGGTGTTGTATCTAAGATCTTCTGCATCTCATCCATGGTCTTAGCTGTATAGGTATGTGCATCTCTGTGAGCTCTTGCCCTTTCAAGCATATCCTTCTGGATAGCAGCAAGCAATTCTGTCACTTTACTCTCAAGCTCATTTAAGTTACACTCAATCTTCTCACCGTTATCACGTCTTCCAAGCACGCACTTACCGGCTTCGATATCCTTAGGACCAATCTCGACTCGAAGTGGAATTCCTCTCATCTCTTGTTCAGAGAACTTCCATCCGGGTGATTTATCCGAATCATCAACCTTGACTCTTACACCCGCCTTCTTAAGACGATCAAGTAAGGAAGCTGCAGTCTCTAAGACGCCTTCCTTTTTCTGCTGTATCGGAATGATCATGACCTGAGTAGGTGCAACCTTAGGAGGCAATACAAGTCCTGAATTGTCACCGTGCACCATGATCATTGCGCCGATGAGTCTTGTAGTCGTACCCCATGAAGTCTGATGAACATACTTAAGAGTATTGTCCTTATCCGTAAACTGTATTCCGAAAGCCTTGGCAAATCCGTCACCGAAGTTATGGCTTGTACCTGACTGTAATGCCTTACCGTCATGCATGAGTGCCTCTATTGTGTAAGTAGCTTCCGCACCTGCAAATTTCTCCTTATCCGTCTTACGACCCTTGATTACGGGAATCGCAAGCACTTCCTCGCAGAAGTCGGCATAGACATTAAGCATCTGTATCGTACGCTCCTCAGCCTCTTCTGCAGTTGCATGAGCCGTATGACCTTCCTGCCATAAAAACTCGCGGCTTCTTAAGAAAGGACGAGTCTCCTTCTCCCAACGAACCACCGAACACCACTGATTGTATAACTTCGGCAGGTCACGGTATGACTGTATGTCATTCTTATAGAAATCACAGAACAGAGTCTCCGATGTAGGACGCACGCACATTCTCTCCTGAAGAGGCTGTGTACCTCCGTGTGTCACCCAGGCAACCTCGGGCGCAAATCCTTCTACGTGATCCTTCTCTTTATTAAGAAGACTCTCCGGGATAAACATGGGAAGATATACATTCTCAACTCCCGTCTCCTTAAATCTTGCATCCATCTGTGACTGGATGAGCTCCCATATGGCATAGCCTGCAGGCTTAAATACCATACAACCCTTAACGGATGTATAGTCCATAAGTTCAGCCTTCTTGACTACGTCCGTATACCACTGGGCGAAATCCTCCTCCATCGATGTAATAGCTTCCACTAATTTCTTATCAGCCATCTTATTGCTTCCTTCCTTGTTGTATTACGGGACAGCACAGTTAATTGCACCGCCTTATAATATTCTAATCACACTTAATCTCTAAATATCCTAATAGCTTGCTTGTGTCATAACTTGTCATAATATCCAAGTTGGGGTCATAATACTTGCCGTCATAATAAACAAGATAATGACAGAAACGTCCCATCTTCTCCATAAGGATAGCGCACTTGGGCAGTACCACATCTCTGCCTTCCGTATAAACTATGATATCCGAATGGTCTATACCGTAATAGTTAAGTGCCGATATCATACGACCCATCGTAGCCTGCCACTCTCTGCAGTCCATAACGGTAATGACTTCGGCAAGCGTAACTCCCGCAAGCATAGCCACACAACACTGTCCGCACAATCCGTCATCTTCCTGCATGATGACTTCCATCGAATCAATCTTCCTTATAGGATTATCAAAACTGTATGGGCTGTTCTGATCCATCTTGATTAAAGACTTATGTATCTGCATAAGAATCTTATGCGGGACACCCTGCTTAACACCCGCAAGAGTTGAATTCTCTCCGGGGACCTTTATCACATACAGACCCTTTTCCTTGGGCCATAACTCACAATCTATAATAGTATTGTCGATGACGATATTGGCTTCGATCACATCTCTCTGCTTACAAACTTCCCAGATATTAAAGGGTATGTTGATCGAGTATCCGTCATCTTCTTTCTCAACTTTGGATTCAAAAAAATATCTCATATCCTTCCTCCGTATACGTTACTTCCTTATAGTATATTCCAAGCCGAGCCATGTCGCAATACAAAAAGCACGAAAAAGCACGGTCCAGTAAACCGTGCTCAATCCATCCTATACCTGTTAATCTACTCCTGTCTGTACTCTTCAATGGCAGTCTCATACAGGTCATTGCCTTCTTTATCTATTATGACTATACATGGAAAATCAACTACATTAAGTTTCCTTATTGCCTCAGTTCCCAGATCGTCATAAGCGACCACCTCCGATGAAGTGATGGCCTTAGAAATTATTGCTCCTGCTCCGCCGACTGCCGCGAAATATACACATCCGTTACGAACTATGGCTTCTTTAACAGCAGCAGATCTCTTACCCTTGCCTATCATTCCCCTAAGTCCTAAGTCTAGCAACTTCGGGGCATATTTATCCATTCTGCTGGCCGTTGTCGGTCCCGCACTTCCTATCGGTCTGCCTTCTCTTGCAGGGGACGGTCCCATATAATATATGATATTATCCTGTAATTCTATGGGAAGCTTCTGCCCTTTATTAAGCAAATCATCCATTCTCTTATGAGCCGCATCTCTGGCTACATAGATTGTTCCGGTGATATACACGTAATCGCCGCTTTTAAGTGAGTCAATGTCTTCTTTTTTAAGAGGTGCCTGTATATGTCTGTCCATCTTATTCTCCATACTAATTATCACCATCATGCTTGTTCTCAGTGGGATCATCCGCTTCCAACATATGCGGAAGTCTCTGAACGATCATGGTGATTATCACAACGCCTAAGGCTGAAATATACATTCCTGCACCAAGCGCCATACCTACGCCTATTGTCACCCACAGTCCCGCTGCGGTATTGATACCTGATGCAACACCTCGTCCGCGAACTATGACTAAGCCGCCTAAGATTCCGACACCGGTGATTATACCTGCCGCCACACGAGATACGTCACATGAGAATCCCGCAATATTCATTACATCCTTAAATCCGTATTTAGATATGATCATCATAAGCGCCGATGCGATACAGATCATCATATGCGCTTTGATACCGGCAGCCTTGATATGCTTCTCTCTGTTATATCCTATGACATAACCGCACAAGGCCGCTATAAATATTCTTATCAGATGAATATATTCTTCTGCATTACAGAAATTTGCTATCTCTCCATTCATAAATCGTCCATCCTTATAGTCTATAATTCTCTAACACTGTGTCTGTTCACATGACAACATATATTGACCGCAACCGGAAGTCCTGCAATATGCGTGGGATAAGTCTCTATATTAACGGCAAGAGCCGTTGTGCTGCCGCCAAGTCCTCCGGGACCTATTCCCGTCTTATTGATCTTATCAAGAAGTTCACTCTCCATATCCGCTACCCACTTAATATCGGAGTGGGAATCCGCCGATCTTGTAAGGGCTTTCTTGGCAAGGAGTGCACATTTCTCAAATGTACCTCCGATTCCGACACCTACCACCATAGGAGGACAGGCGTTGGGACCTGCATCTTTAACAGCAGTAAGGATTGCTTCTTTAACCCCTTCTTCTCCATCAGCAGGTTTAAGCATGAAGACTCTGCTCATATTCTCGGAGCCGAAGCCCTTAGGTGCAAGGGTAAGCTTAAGTCCGTCTCCCTGTACAATATCATAATGAATAACCGCCGGAGTATTATCACCCGTATTGACTCTGTCAAGCGGGTCACGAACAACGGATTTGCGAAGATATCCTTCCGTGTAGCCAAGTCTTACGCCTTCATTGATCGCATCCTTAAGAGATCCGTTTACATGCACATCCTGTCCAATCTCCACAAACATCACTGCCATACCTGTATCCTGACATATGGGGATCATATCCTCTGCAGCGATCTTAAGATTGTCTTGTAGATGACATAACACCTGCTTGCCGAGAGGCGACCTCTCCTCTTCTGCTGCATTATTAAGCGCCTTCTTCATATCTTCGGTCAGATAATGATTGGCCTCTATACACATTTCCTTTACTGCGTCCGTTATCTTGGATGCATCTATCTCTCTCATACTCACTCCTTATTATTTATGATACGGCTCACCCTTGATGATCCGGTATGCTCTGTATATCTGCTCAGTTAATATCACCCTCATAAGCTGATGCGGAAATGTCACTTTCGAGAAGCTAAGTAGCATATCCGCTCTTGCCTTGACTTCATCTGAAAGCCCCAGACTGCCGCCTATGATAAATGCAATGCGACTGACTCCTCTTATGCCCTTATCTTCTATAAGTGAGGCGAACTGTTCAGAACTTAAGCTCTTACCTTCTATAGCAGTCGCTATGACATAAGAATCCTGTGCAATCTTGCTTAAGATTCTGTCGCCTTCTTTCTGTAATATTATGGCTGCCTCCCTGTCGCTGCATCCGTCAGGAGTCTGTTCATCGGCAACCTCGATTATTTCTGTTTTGCAATACTTAGAGAGTCGCTTTAGGTATTCCGCCAGCGCCTCTCTGTAATAACTTTCTTTAACCTTACCGACACAGATAATATTAATGTTCATCAAGAGGTATTATATAATAATTAAAGGCGGTTGACCAGTTCAACCGCCCCTGCTTTACAGCTAATATATACTATTCCTGCATGCATCTGGTGAATTCTGAATACAATTCTTCGGCAATATTCTGCATGATCTCCTTATCAACCTTGCAGATATGCCTGTCATATGTATAGAAACCGTTGGTCTCATCTTCCACATCGCTTAATTGCGTATATATGCTTCCAGAACATCCAAGCTCTATATAGGATATAATGTCATCTCTGTATAGTTTGCGAAGAGCCTCGCTTAGTACCCGCTTATCCTTGAAATTCTTATATCCGTAATTATTAAGTGGATTGAAAGTATGCCCTTTCTCTGCATAGTTATATCCGCCGAACTCTGAGATGACAACCGGATGATGGTGATGCAGTATCTTCGCTACAGCGTGGAAATAAACATGTCGACTGACA
Organism: uncultured Lachnospiraceae bacterium; assembly: GCA_902778165.1. GTDB lineage: Bacteria > Bacillota > Clostridia > Lachnospirales > Lachnospiraceae > Colinaster. The sequence goes on along the minus strand of CACYWQ010000001.1, from coordinate 57,576 downwards.
ACATCACTCTTAAACTGTCTGAACCACCCCGATGTTGAATCAACTATTCTTGTAGGATCAAGGTCCTTAAGATCCTCATATAACCTGTCGCTGTCGAATTGTCCCCAGCCTTCGTTGAATATCGTATAGTAGCATATGCATGGGAAGTTATACAGATAAGCAACTGTATCCCTCATATGTTCTTCGAATATCTGCCTTGTCTCGGGGTCTCTGTGCGTCAGATGATCGGTCTTAGCTTTGATTCCGAAAGTCGGGAATATTGTATCACGCATGAACTGATAGTCGGAATTATTAACCATATCCTGCCACACTAGCATTCCCCGAACATCGCATGCCACATAGAAAGCAGGCGGTTCAATCTTGATATGCTTACGTAGCGTGTTAAATCCCAATTCCTTCATATTCATGACATCATTGTCATATCCTTCTTCCGTATTGGGTAAGAATATTCCTTCAGGATAATAGCCCTGATCGAGTACACCGTGGAAGAAGATGGGCTTGCCGTTAAGTAAGAATCTCTTATGCTCTCCAACCTTACGTATCTTGATATCTCTTAAGGCAAAATATGAGGCAACTGCATCTGTATCAGTACTTATCCTTATTCCGTATAAATACGGACAATCGGGAGTCCAGTGCTTGGGATCCTCTATCTCTATATATGTCTTATTGCCGTTATAAGTCTCTCTGTATATTATTCTGTGAGGTGTAGAATCACCGGGAGCCACGATTCTCTTGGCAGGGTTATGTCCGGTATCGGGTTCATATACCTCCACGGAATAGCTCTTCGCATCTCCGTCTACGATGACTCTTATTCCGTCAAGGTCGGGAGTGATCTTAATGCCTCTTATGTATTCTCTGGGAACTTCTTCAATCCATACTGTCTGCCATATACCGGTGACAGGAGTGTACCACATTCCCCCCGGAGTCTTGCTCTGCTTACCGTATGGGTACTTAAGATCAAGCTTATCAATGACATGTACTTGCAGAACATGCGCTCCTTCTGCAGCCACCTTATCGGTTATATCGAAAGTAAAGGGAAGATATCCGCCTTCATGATGTCCCACATATACTCCGTCTATCGATACGTCACATATCTGATCCACTGCTCCGAAATGTAGCAGCACTCTGCATCCCTTGGGATAATCACCTGACTTATAGTATTCAAAAGAAGTATAGTAGTCGTATTCATCCGGAACCTGCCCTTTAAATTCAGGCAACTTATTAAACTCGGATAATTCCGACTGAAGAGGAAAAGGAACCACCACTCCGCAATCCCACTTGCCGTTTAGATTGATCCACTTAGATTGTCTGATAAGCTGAGGTCTTGGATACTCTGCAAAGGGAATACTGCCCGTCTCAATATTCATCTTAAGCTTCTGTAGATTCTTCCTCTTGTCTGCCATTTTTCCGTCTTCTTTCGATTTCTTAAATCCGTATGTTAATCGTTTTTCCAACTGAGTCTGTGAAGATGACCGGTCTCTTCTAAACCTGCAAACCCCTGTTGTCTTAATGCTTCGTATAATACAATTGCTACGCTGTTGCTTAGGTTAAGGGACCTAATCTCATCAAGCATGGGAATACGAATACAGTACTGCTCATTCTCAACAAGTATCTCCTCGGGAATGCCGGCGCTTTCCTTGCCAAACATTATATAATCATTCGGTCCGAAGGCCACATCCGTATAAGTCTGTCTGGCCTTGGTTGTGGCATACCAGACACGAGGAGAATTATTTCTTTGGATAAAATCCTCATAATTGATATATCTGGTGACATCAAGATGCTCCCAGTAATCCATACCGGCACGCTTAACGGACTTCTCATCGAGATGAAAGCCCAAAGGTTCTATTAAATGCAGCGCCGTACCCGTAGCGACGCAGGTTCTTCCTATATTGCCCGTATTGGCCGGAATCTCGGGTTGATGTAATACAATGTTCATAGTCCTATATACTGTGGTATACTGTGAATAAGGGCTGTAATCATAAGCCCTGCGATACATATACAGTATATCACATAAGAGGGGTTACTTAATGAGATATCCTGAATTTCTTGGTAATAACGGAACCATAGGGTTCATAGCACCGGCATTCGGTTGTGCAATACAGCCTTATAAGAGTGCTTTTGCAGCAGCGCAGAGTAAGTTTGTCGATATGGGGTATAAGATTAAGCTTGGTCCCAACTGCTACGCAAGCGACGGTATCGGAATAAGCAGTACACCGGCTAAATGCGGAGCCGAGCTTAATGAATTCTATAGGGATGATACGGTTGATATTCTTATGTCATGCGGTGGCGGCGAGCTTATGTGCGAAGTCGTTCCTTATATTGACTTCGATGCAATAAGTAAATCCAAGCCCAAGTGGTATATGGGCTATTCTGATAATACCAACTTCACGTTCTTATCCGCTGTATTAGCCGATACGGCATCGATATACGGCCCCTGTGCTCCAGCATACGGAATGAAGATATGGCATAAGTCACTTAATGATGCACTGTACGTTCTTACGGGCGATAAGGTCAAAGACGGAAGTGTCAGGTTATCCGGATATGACAAGTGGGAGATGTTCTCGCTTAAGGATGAAGAGAATCCGTATGTTCCTTACAATACAAATATGGAATTGGGAATCATATCTCTTCCTGACGGACATATAGGTTCATATATTGAAGGAAGACCGGAAACAACAGGCGATCTTAGCATGAGCGGAAGACTGCTTGGCGGTTGTATGGACTGTCTTATTAATCTTATCGGAACCAAGTACGATAAGGTTGCCGATTTTAACAACAGATACTCAGAAGACGGAGTCATATGGTTCTTAGAGAGCTGTGATTTGGGACCAATTGATTTAAGAAGAGCCATGTGGCATTTAAGACAGGCCGGCTGGTTTGATAATGCCAAGGGCTTTATAATCGGCAGACCGCTTAAATATGGTGATGTAGCGATGGGGGTTGATATGTACGGAGCGGTAGCTGACATAATATCAGACATGAACCTTCCGATCCTTATGGATGCTGATATCGGACATCATCCGCCGATGATACCTGTCATATGCGGATCTTATGCAACGGTTACCACTAAGGGAAGAGATTATACGATAGAAATGCAGTTTAAATAGAGATATATTAAGGGCGGTTATTATATAACCGCCCTGTTTAAACTTATCATATTACTGATCAGCTCTTAAATTACTGTAATCTCTTAAGAAGCTCTTCTCTCTGGGCCTCATATCCCGGCTTACCAAGGAGAGCGAACATGTTCTTCTTATAACTCTCAACACCGGGCTGGTTGAAGGGATTAACTCCAAGGAGATATCCGCTTACACCGCAGGCAAATTCAAAGAAGTAGAATAACTGTCCAAGATAGAACTCATTCATCTCAGGAACCTTGATCATAAAGTTAGGCACCTGACCGTCCGTGTGAGCAAGAATAGTACCATTCATTGCCGACTTATTAACAAAATCAACTGTTTTACCTGTAAGGTAGTTAAGTCCGTCAAGATCAACAGGCTCTTCTTCTATTGTGATCTCTTCACGTGATGTCTCAACATTTATAACAGTCTCGAAGATATTTCTGCTGCCGTCCTGGATGAACTGACCCATTGAATGAAGGTCTGTTGTAAGATCAACACTTGCAGGGAAGATGCCTCTCTGATCCTTACCTTCTGACTCACCATAAAGCTGCTTCCACCACTCTGATACAAAGTGAACTGCAGGCTCGTAGTTAGCTAAGATCTCGATTGCCTTACCCTTACGGAGCATAATGTTACGAAGTGCTGCATAAAGAAGCGCATCGTTTTCTTCATATGCATTGTTAAGAGCATACTCTCTACCCTTGGCTGCGCCTTCCATAAGCTTATCTATATCTGCACCGCTGACAGCGATGGGAAGAAGACCTACTGCAGTAAGAACCGAGAATCTTCCGCCTATATCATCCGGTACCACGAATGTCTCATAACCTTCTTCTGTTGCAAGACCCTTAAGTGATCCCTTGGCTCTGTCGGTTGTTGCATATATTCTCTTGGCTGCTTCAGCCTTACCGTACTTCTTCTCCATCATAGACTTAAGAACTCGGAATGCGATTGCAGGCTCTGTTGTAGTACCTGACTTAGAGATCATGTTGATAGAGAAATCTCTGTCACCGATAACATCGATAAGGTTCTTAAGATATGTTGAACTGATAGAGTTACCTACAAAATAAATCTCCGGGGTCTTACGCTTGTCCTTACTTATCATGTTATAGAAACCGTGACGTAAGAACTCAATAGCTGCTCTTGCTCCTAAGTAAGATCCACCGATACCGATTACGAGCAATACATCGGAGTCACTCTTAATCTTCTCTGCTGCAGCCTTGATGCGTGCAAACTCTTCCTTATCGTATGCGATCGGCTGATCGATCCAACCTAAGAAATCGTTGCCGGGACCCTTCTTTGATGTAAGAAGCTCTTTGGCATCCATTACCTGCTTCTTGATATTCTCCACTTCATGATCTGCAACGAAGGGAGCTGCCTTGGAATAATCAAATGTTATTTTTGTACTCATGTTACTGTCCTTTCTATATATGAATATATTCAGTTCATTTCGGAACATTCCTAGCATAGCAAAAATCAGAACCAAGCGCAAGAATTATGAAAAACAAGGGCGGTTGACATAACATCAACCACCCTTTATTATTTCTCTTTAAATTCGCTTTATGATAACTTGAAGAATGAAATAGCCTCACTCATATCATCATTGATACTGCGCATCTCCGCTGTAGATGTCTGTGTATCCGTACATGCATCCGTAACGGTCTGACAAGAAGCCGCAACTTCTTCTGCAGATGCTCCGAGCTCTTCTGATATGGCTCCGAGATCTGTGGTCGCATTGGCCATCTCTTCTTTGATCTTATCAAGTGTACCTGCCATCTGTCTGATTGTATCAATCTCTGAGATTGAAGCCTCAACCGAATCTGAGAGGACATTGAACTTATCCTGTGCCTCTTCTATCTCTGTCTTCTCATTGTTGATAACTTCATATACTCTGTTAGAGATATCAACCGTACCGCCTGAGAGAACTACAACGTTCTCTATAATCTGCTTGATCTCCTTAGCTGATTCAGCTGAAGAATCCGCAAGGCTTCTAATCTCATCCGCAACGACTGCGAATCCCTTACCTGCCTCACCTGCTCTCGCAGCCTCAATAGAAGCATTAAGTGATAAGAGGTTGGTCTGAGCTGCGATAGACTCAATTGCCTGTAACGCTGTACTGATATCACCGATAGCGGCATTGGTCTCATTAATCTTGCCCTTAATCTCTTCCATAGCCTCAACAGATTCATTGGCACTTGCATATACGGATCTCATGCACTCAGTTGCCTCTGAATTGGCTGTCTTAATAGTCTGTGATGCTTCATGAAGAGTTGCTACATTGCTGTTAAGAACTTCAATATTCTCACCAAGGTTAGATGCCTTCTCTGCCAGTATCTGTGCGTTGTCCGCAACACTCTGAGATGTCTGTGCGACTTCATTGATAGCCGTATTGATCTGTGAGATTGAATCAACATTATTACCTGTCATTCCATCCACATTTACAATTGAGTTATTAAGCACTCCCGCAGCATCCTGAACGGTTTTCATAGACTTACCGAGAGCATTCTTTAACGCTGCAAAAGAAGTAATTATACTTGCCGACTCACGGATATGCGACTTAGCCTTACAATCTACCGTAACATCACCTGTACTTAACTGATTAAGTGATTTAGCTATCTCAACAAGAGGAACAGAGATAAGTCTCTCTACCAACATTGCAAGAATCGTAAATATTACGATACAGATCACACATATGAGTATGGTTGCGGTCCTGATCTGAGTTACGCCAGATAATACATCTGCTTCATCTGCCGTAAGAACTGCTATGTAATGTCCGCTGTTACCGATATAGTATCCGGCATATTTAACCTTACCCTTGTAGTTATATACGATAAGATCCGGATCGGGATGCTCTCCTGCTTCAAGTCTGGCTACAAGACTCTTAACCGCCTCGTTCTCAACAGGATTACCTATCTTGCTCTCATCCGGATGATAGAGCATAGTTCCCTGCGAATCAACAATATATATATATGCACTGCTCAAACCGAGACGTGTCACATCACTTATACTTGATGCTATATTATTTACGTAGAATGCACCACCACAGAAACCTGCCGGCTCACCGTCTATATATACCGGAGTATAGATCGACATGATCAATTCGCCTGATGCGGGACTTGTCATGATACCTGCATTAAACACCTCATTAGAAGCTGACAGTATAGCATTCTGTAATGTAGACAAGCTATCACCTTCTCGAAGTGTTTTACCTATAACCGCACCAGTGGGATGAGTCAATACCGTAGAATTCCAATCCGCAAGATACAGTCCTTCCCAACCATCCAACTTGCCAAAATAATCCATTGTATACTGCTGAGCCTGTGCAACTACCATTGTATTATCAGGATGACGCAAAGCTTCCTGAATTATCGGTGCAGATGAAAATCCTTTAAGTACATTTCCATTCTGGCTCACAACCGTGTCAAATGAATTGCCGACACCGTCGATGACCTGAATAAAGGAATCATGAGTATACGACGTCATCTCGGATTTGCTCTTGCTTATTGATACGCTTCCGATAACGATTGAAACCAGAATAAGCGGTATCAGAGCAAACATAATGAGGGTCAGACGCATCGTAAGCTTTGACTGATTGGCCTGTTCTGATTTACTTTTAGTTTTCTTATTACCCATATCTCTCTCCTTAACCTGTATTTTTTGACAATTTCCGTCATATTTCACAAATGTGAGATAATAATTATTATAACTCTTAAGTGTTCTGTTTTCAACATTTTCCGCTCTTTTAACACAAATAAGATAAGCTGCATATCAAATGCAGCTTATCTATAATGTCTTAATCATCTATAGTTTTTATTGATTACTCTCTCGTATTGATAAGAGATTCGCCTATTACTCTTATTAAAGCAAATAAAACTCCCGATACGGCCCAAATAATCCATGTCATATCCCAACGACCTGTTATAAAACTTACAGCAAGGAAGATAACTACGATTGAAAGCCAATATATCCTTGTAAGACCCTCAAGTTTCTGGTTCTGCATCTTCTTATCATAGGTGTATTCTTCTGTTTGAAGAAGGATTTTATATGAACTATGCACGCCGCATACTGATACGAACAAATATACCGCACATGCTACCGCAAGCAGAAGTAAATCTACCATTCCTACTATTATTACTTCAGAAAGACCCAGCACGGAAGTAATCACAAGGGGTACACAACCAAGCACACAGAGCAAAACACCGGTTGTAAGAGCTCTTCTGTTATAAGGATCCGATGCTGACATTTTCTCTTTGGCCATTCCGTCCACACCGTATTCGGTATCAAATGCTTCTTTCTCTAAGAATTCGTATTTGCCAAGCTTACTTCCGTTTGTTATGAACAGCCATACAGCCGTACCGACCTGTGCAAATAAGAAAAGTAAACCAATCGCTGCCGCAACATTCTCTGTAATACCGATGATACCTGCATTCTGCAATCCTGCTAAAAGAATTAATACCACGGGGCAGGTAATACATAAGAACACACCAAGGCCGATCTTAGGCAATGTTTCTTTTCTTAATCTTATATATTCTGCTGCATCTTCCATAGATACTTTCTTAAGAGGGGTTGTTACTTCGTGCTGTTCATAATAAGGAACTATACTGTTATCTTCAGGTTCCATCTCATCCTTTAATAAATAATCTGTAGTAACACCGAAAATCTCTGCCATCTTAAGAATCTTGGAAAGATCCGGTACGCTCTGAGCGCCTTCCCACTTGGATACGGACTGTCTTGATACATCAAGCATATCCGCAAGTTCTTCCTGTGACCAACCGTTTTTCTTTCTTTCATTAATAATCTTATCTGCTAAAATCATATTTCCTCCATTCCAAAGTGCGACCTGTCTGTTATCATCTTTAATTGTCATGCACTTCTGTAATCTTTGTCTGTTGCCTTGTTCGAACAATCAAAGAATACTATTTGGGGCGGTTGCATTCTATAAATCCGGCTTTTCAATCTGTCAACCGGCAGTTGCAATCCCTGAATTTCTGTTATATCCGGCTTTACATTCCGTCTTATTCCACTGTTTTATACAACCAGGCTCTGCCTTGTTTATCCGATAAACGCTTTATTATTCCCAGAAGTCTTAAAAGCCCCGTTACATAGCTTAAATATTGTTTGGGTATACGTGCTTCTACGGCTAATTCTGCCGAAGTGAACGTATCGGGCAATTCAGGTAAGAATAACATATAATCTTTCGGTTCGTTAAGTATAATCTCGCCGGTTAACTCTTCGGGAATCCTGTCATATCTCTCTGCGCCGAATCTTTTCCTGTCTTTACTCCGTCCGCTTAAAAGACGATATTCCGTCATATTCATAAGCAGAATCCGTATATGAAGATTGGGGTCGGTCAGGTAGTTTCTGATACTGTATATCTCTTTAAATGCAGGCCAAGGTGCCAAAGCACTTCTGTAGGTGCCGCACTCGGATTCTTCTCCTGTCTCGGGGTCTATCCATATAATCCTTTTCCTGTCCGGAAGAGGAAGTATTACCGTTACATCATAAAGAGGCAGAAATACGTTAAGTTTCTCCTTAAGTCTTGAAAAAGAACGTGTCTGGATCTCGATTATCTTCTCATCAGCAGAATATATATCCGCACATTTTCCTTCTATGGGTATCTCCTGATGATCTTCGTCCGGCTCGTAATAATTCTTGACCACGGCATGGACAGTCTTCTCTGATAACGTACCTATCTGAAATCTCTGTCTGTCTATACCGATAACTTTATCTTTAGCAGTTTCCCACTGCTTTAAATTTAGCGTACCGGTATCATATGGATTAATAATACATTTTGCAGACTTAGTCTTTCCCATTATTCTTCTTTATTCCTGTCGGGATCGTAAGCATCTTTCTTTCCTACAAAAAGCTCCGCAAATGCAGGTAAGAATCCGGATCTTACTCCCGTCATTCTTGAAATTGCATGAGATTCTGCCGTTCCATAGAAAGGTATATATTCTTCAGTCATTATCTTCTGTTTAAGCACGGATACAAGCATCGGCGCATAGCCTTGTCCTCTGTATTCGGGCAATACGTCTATACCTATCTGCTTAACATACTTACCGTCAAGACTTGCTCCGGCTAATGCCGCCATTTCTGTCACGGACAGTTCGCCCCGGGCTTGGGTTTTACTTTGAACAGTGGAAACGACAGTCTCGCCTGTTTTCCCTTTAGGCATTCCTACACCTATCACATCAGGCTGAGTCGGAGAATAAGGCCAGGCATTGTGGAAGGGATTGATCTCCTTACTATCCGCGATCTCTGCTTCGTTAAACCAGCGCAAACCTTCAGGCTCTATGATAACAGGAGCATCCGCATCAGGCAGATAGTAGATATGCGTATCGACTATCTCTCTGTCGTATTCATTAAGAATCCTGTCAATCTTGCGAAGGCGGCTGTAATTAAAAAACCACTCCGCAGGATAATCCTTAAGGATCTCCTCCCAACCGGGAATCGTGGATTCTTCCGCCATCACATAGGCTTTGCCCATGAATATGATCACGCGGAAGAAGGGGTCAAGCTTATTAATGACTCTGCTTCCGGGCAATACGACAGTCGGCGCGATCCACATATCATCCTTAATCTTATGCGCTTCACCCAAATTGCAATCCAAATCAAACTGCTTCTGTATAATATTAAGTGTGTGCTTTGAAATACTCATTTAATGATTCTCCATATTGAATAATAAAGGAACGGACTAAAATCCATTCCTTTAATATACGATATGCTACAGTGCTGCCTTGATTCCGGCCAGGAACTCATCATATGTCTCGTATGCCGGGAACTGCGGGTATTCTGCCTTAATGGCTTCCGTTGTACGGAATAAGAATCCTGCCTTACTTGCCTGTATCATTCCAAGATCATTGAAACTGTCACCTGCGGCTATTGTCTCAAATCCGCAAGACTGAAGTGCTTTGACAGTCGTTAACTTGGACTTGTCGCATCTCATCTTAAATCCGGTAATCTCTCCGTTATCCGCTACTTCCAAAGTATTGCAGAACAATGACGGCCAGCCTAACTTCTTCATAAGAGGCTTGGCAAATTGCTCGAAGGTATCGCTTATGATGACTACCTGTGTAAGCTCTCTTAACTTATCAAGGAATTCTCTTGCTCCGGGAAGAGGATCTATCGTTGCTATGGTTTCCTGGATCTCTTTAAGACCAAGTCCGTGCTCCTTAAGTATTCCTATACGAAACTTCATGAGCTTGTCATAATCGGGCTCATCTCTTGTTGTTCTCTTAAGCTCGGGAATCCCCGTTGCCTCAGAGAACGCAATCCATATCTCCGGTACCAATACTCCCTCTAAATCCAAACATACTATGTTCATTTCTTTGTTAATCCCTCTTTCTTAATTCGTTTATTACTGACAATCAACCCTGTTACGCTTCTGTCCGTCAAGAAATGCCTTGATGTTAAGATATATCTCATCGGCACACCTCTGTCTTGCCTCCACGCTTGCCCAAGCCATATGCGGTGTGATCAGGAGTTTGCGACTGTCTTTGATCCTGTGAAGCGGACTGTCTGCCGGCATTGGCTCTTTGGTAAGAACATCAAGTCCCGCACCGGCTATTATACCCTGTTCAAGAGCCTGTGTTAAGTCTTCATCCACGATTACAGGACCTCTTGCGACATTGATAAGTATAGCTGATGATTTCATCTTCTTAAGTGCCGCCATATCAATAAGTCCTCTTGTCGCATCGTTAAGCGGACAGTGTAAAGATAAGAAATCCGAACGCTTAAGCAACTCATCAAAACTTACCTGTTCATAGCCGGTATCCGTGTTCTTGCCTGTTGTCGAATAATATATGACGTGACAGCCGAAAGCCGATGCAATCTGAGCCACCTTTCGTCCGATATTGCCCATTCCGACTATGCCCCAAGTCTTGCCTTCAAGCTCCGTATATTTCTCATCAAAGTTACAAAATCCCGTCTGGGAACTGTATTTACCTGACTTAACATAGTCATCATAATAGCTGATTTTCTCAAGTACATACAGTGCCAAAGCAAATGTATGCTGTGCTACGGCAGGCGTTGAATATGCCTTAACGTTAGCTACGGCAATACCCCGGCTTCTGGCATAATCCAAATCTATATTGTCAAATCCCGTTGCTGTTATACACAGAAGCTTAACATTAGGTGCATCCTTAAGCATCTGTTCATTCATAACTGCCTTGTTAAAAATGACAACGTCTGCGTCTTTGATATATTCCCGGTTATTCTCTACCGTATCCGAATCATGTTGTGTATAATCTCCGAAGTCTGCGAATACGCTTGTATCGATATCATATCCCAGTGTATTACGATCAAGTTCCACAATCTTCATATATGCATTCTCCTATTATCAAACTTAGAGCTTATCAGGTTCCGGATATTCAACACCGAATGTATCAACGGTGATGGATGCTATTACCTGATCTTCGACCGGTCTGTCGCCGAAGCCTGTTTCACATTCGGCAATCTTATTAACGTTCTCCATGCCCTCTATGACCTTACCGAATGCAGCATAATCACCGTCAAGGTGAGGACTGTTCTTATGCATGATAAAGAACTGAGATCCCGCAGAATCCGGGAACATGGATCTTGCCATCGACAGAACTCCTTCGGTATGCTTAAGGTCATTCTTAAATCCGTTGCTGTTAAATTCCCCCTTGATTGAGTATCCCGGACCGCCCATTCCGGTTCCTTCGGGACATCCGCCCTGAATCATAAATCCTCTGATAACTCTGTGGAATATAAGTCCGTCATAGAATTTCTTATTAATCAAACTTATATAGTTATATACGGACTGAGGCGCTATCTCCGGATAGAGCTCTGCCTTAATCACGTCACCGTTTTGCATTGTAATGGTTACTACGGGATTCTTATTATCCATCTCATTCCTCCATCTTATAATCTTCTTGGTTTTATCCTAATAATGCCCTTTGAACCTGTCAGTCCAAAGGGCATATCGGTTACTTAATATCGCCCAAATCGGGTATTAAAGTGAAGCATTAAGATATGCTTCCTGCTCGGGTGTAAGAGTATCTATCTCCTTACCGAGGAATGCAAGCTTACGTCTCGCAACATCCATATCTACATCAACGGGAACATCTATAAGCTTGTCCTTAAGCTCAGAACCATGCTCAACAAGATACTTGGCTGAAAGAGCCTGAATAGCAAAACTCATGTCCATTATCTCTGCAGGATGTCCGTCTCCCGCCGCAAGGTTAACAAGTCTTCCCTCTGCTATAACACAGATCCACTGACCTGTAGGAAGCTTATAACCCATTATGTTGTTACGCATCTCCTTGGATTCAACGGCCATGGCACGAAGTCCCGCCATATCCACTTCACAATCGAAATGTCCTGCATTGGTAAGGATGGCTCCGTCCTTCATAACCTTGAAATCTTCTGTGCTTATAACCTTATCACAACCCGTAACAGTTACGAAGAAATCTCCGAGTTTGGCAGCTTCTCTCATGGGCATTACATCAAATCCGTCCATTACAGCCTCTATTGCCTTAACGGGATTGATCTCCGTGACGATAACTCTTGCGCCTAAGCCCTTAGCTCTCATGGCAACGCCCTTACCGCACCATCCGTATCCTGCTACAACTACATATTTACCTGCAACAATCAGGTTAGTGGTACGGTTAATACCGTCCCATACAGACTGACCGGTACCGTATCTGTTATCAAAAAGATGCTTACAATCGGCGTTGTTAACTCTTACCATGGGGAATTGGAGCTCGCCTTTACGGTTCATGGCTTCCAATCTGATGATACCTGTTGTTGTTTCTTCACAGCCGCCAATTACCTGAGGAATAAGATCCTTATACTCGGTATGCATCATATGTACCAAATCACCACCGTCATCAATGATGATATTGGGACCGATACTTAACACGCTTCTGATGTGCCTATTGTATTCTTCATCAGTCACACCATGCCATGCAAATACATTAAGACCCGCCTTAACAAGAGCTGCTGCCACATCATCCTGTGTTGATAACGGATTGGAGCCTGTAATATACATCTCAGCTCCGCCTGCGGCAAGTACCTTACACAGATATGCCGTCTTAGCCTCAAGATGAACCGAAAGTGCTACCTTCTTACCTGTGAAAGGCTTAGTCTTACTAAACTCTTCTTCAAGAGTTCTGAGCAGATCGCAGTTACGCTTAACCCACTCAATCTTTCGCTCGCCGGATTCGGCCAAATTAATGTCTTTAATTTCGCTCATAGTTTCTTCCTTTCTGTGAACTTATACCAACATTATCCCAGCCGAATTTTTATTAAAGTGTTGGTCGTCTGTCCTATCAACACTAATATCAATCAGTCCTCTTCGTCCTCTTCAGTGCCTGCAACCGCTGAAATGACAGATGTAACTGCAGATACCACTACAACTACTGCAATTATAACAAGCAATCCGCCTGCAAGAATTAAGAATGTACCGTCCATAATCCTGCCCTCCTATATTGACTCTCCGTTGTACTTACCGTTGCTTAAATAATTATCCAATGCTTCATCCCAATAATCGCTGTCCTCATCATATTCATGATGTGTAGCCTTATTGGCTCTCTGTGCCAAGAACTTCGAGAGATTAAACGATCTGAAACTCATATCAAATGCGGGACTGTCATAATCCTCTTCATCTGATTTTTCTCCGAAATTTCTCTGATAGAACTTAAACATCTCATCTTTGGAATAATACTCATCTTCCCAGTCGTCATACCAATCATCGTATTCCCTCTCAGCCAGATCAACCTTGGAATGAGCCAGTTCATATTCATATAACTCATCAAAGTTCTCTAAGATAACCGGTATGGCATCCGTGCCAAGCTTAGTCAGATGCTTAATATCCACCGTACTGTGTCTGTCAGTCATTTGATAGATATTATACTTGGCGATAATTGCTGCCGGATGCGAATAAACAAGTATGATGATCGCTCCCGTAAGAATCGCTATGCCGTATCTGAATAACGGGAAGCTCTCTTTGTATATGTATATTATCACACCCACCAGCAATATGGCCAATACCAATAATCCGTAGAGCACATAGACTCTTAATTTGGTCAGGTCATATTCCTTCACATACAGATACATTCTGTATGCACTTGAAATGAGCATAATATACGTACAAGCACATATAATCGTAAGAATAATCTTAAGTACGTTGTTCTCCCCGAAGAAATAAGAGGCAACCAATACTATGATAAGATTAAGTATACATACCGTCAGCAGTTCATAGAATCCTTCGTGTGCATATTCGGCATATGTATATCCGTCCGGAAGGGTGAGATAATTGCCGAATGTCAGATATACAACCTGTATTCCACAGAAGAATAAATATATAAATGTAATGATAGAAGTAACTGTAATAGCCAGTACGGGCTCATATACATGATGTTCTTTATCCTGTATTCTGATACTCTTCTCATCAAGATATCTTACATTTGCATAAGCAATCATAAATGTCAGAATAACAGTTAACAATACTCCAACTATATTCTCAATGTCTATAAGCTCCAAAAGCTTATCAACCGCTTCGGCAAATACCGCATCTGCCTTGCAAAGCAATGATACTATAATGATCACAAGCGGAATGGAAACCAAAATTCCTATTCCCACATATATGAGTTTGCTGTCTTTTTTCTTTACAGCGCCCTCTTCACCCTCTGCAGAACCGTTATCATTTGTCGCATTCGTATTCTTTCGTTCTTTAAAGAATGTAAATGTATCTGTAAATGCGGATACGATATGCTCAATACTTCCTCCTATAACCTGTAAGATTGCCTGGATATATCTCATGAATTTCCAGTCAGTCTCATCATAGATGATATGCAGGCTGTATATTCCTACCAAGAATCCGATGGTCCATTTGGCAAGACCCGTCATCTGCTTATCTTCTGTCAGGAATACGCTTATACCAAGAAGCAGGATCGCTATCGGGTATAATATATCCTTCTTCTGCCATTTACCTTCCATCTTACGAAGACAGAAATCAAAGTATACTACTGTTCCCAAGGCATAGAACGGAAATGTCACTCCTCTTGGATTCTTGTATAAGAAAAAAGCTGTCGCTATCGCATAGATAAGCGTATACAGACCATATTTGGATATTCTCTCAACCTTGGGCTTGGGCACATATGTCGGTATACCTGTACTGCCTGACACTTGAGTCGTATTGTTCTGATTGCTTCCGGTCTGCGCAGAGGTATTATCATTTACGCTTCCCGGTCTTGCCACATATATATTATCCACTGTTATCACCTTACTTTCCTGCTGCTTCCCCTATGAGCTCAATTATTCTGTCTATTGGTTTAAGCTCCATTCTCTTACTCATATTCTCTATGTATTTCTCTCTGTCATTATATACCTTCATAACAGTTTCAGTTAACATTGAAGGATCCAAAGCATCTTCTTTGATTACCTCAGAGAAACCGCTTATGGCAAATGATTCCGCATTAAGAATCTGGTCCCCTCTGCTTCCTACCGATAACGGGATAAGCACATTGGGCTTTTTAAGTTCCAAAATCTCGCATATTGCATTGGCGCCCGCTCTGGATATTATTATATCCGCGGCCGCAAATATATCTCCGAGTTCATCCTTGATATACTCAAACTGCTTATAGCCTTCTATATCAAGCATCATATTATCTACTTTGTCCTTGCCGCATAAATGCACAACATCAAATACACTTTGCAGCTTAGGCAAAGACTCTCTTAATGTCTCATTAACACTCTGTGCTCCCTGAGAACCGCCTATTATCATTAAAATCGGCTTCTTACCGTCAAATCCGATAAACTCAAGTCCTCTGTCTCTGTTGCCTTTGGTAAGCTCACTTCTTATGGGAGAACCCGTAAGATATGACTTCTCCTTAGGCATATGATCCAATGTTTCCGGAAAATTAACACATATTTTGGAAGCTACAGGAATACATAATTTATTGGCAAGACCCGGTGTCATATCGGATTCATGTATTACACAGGGAACGTTAAGTTTAGCAGCTGCTCTTACAACAGGAACGGCAACAAATCCTCCCTTGGAGAATACTACATCGGGTTTGATCTCCTTTAACAGTTTCTTGGATTCATTGTATCCTTTGATTACATTGAATATGTCGGAAACATTACGCAAATCAAAATATCTGCGGAACTTACCGGTTGCCACTCCGTGATAAGGAATACCTATATCTTCTATAAGCTGTTTCTCGATTCCTCCGTAAGAACCTATGTATTCTATATCATATCCCGCATCCTTAAGAGCAGGTACAAGCGCGATATTGGGGGTAACATGTCCCGCCGTACCGCCTCCTGTAAGAACAATTTTCTTCATAGTAAGTATCGCCTCTTTTTCTAATAAAACATCAAATTAAGGTCCGCATCTCCTTTGATTCCTGCCACCTTACCCTTGGCAGTGTATTGCCATATCCTGTGCTTGTAAGGATATCTTAAGGGATAGTGATAATATGCAAACCATTTCTCGTAATCTTCAAGCTGTGTATTATCAAGCATCACCATCTGACTCTTTAAGTTACCGTAAATCATAGGCTCATATCCTGCCTGCCGTATTCTCTCACAGAAGGCTATTACCACCTTGGTCCTGTCTTCTTTGGTTAAGCCTTTGGTTCTGCTCTTGGCAACATTGGCCGATTGCTCCACATCTATAACAATCGGAAGTTCTATATGATGATCTGCAAGGTTCTCCAGAACAAAATCCGCCTCTTCTCTTCCCTCGGCCTCTGTTTTGGCTTCCGTAAAGAAATACACTCCACAGTCTATTCCTGCATCATTACATCCGGTAATATTATCCTCGTAATTATCATCTATAACAATCTTGCCCGATTCATATCCTCTGAATCCGAGCCTGATGAAAACAAATTCTACGCCGTCGTTCTTAACGCTGTTCCAATCAATATCTCCCTGAAACTTGGATACGTCTATACCTTTCTTGGCCTTAATATCCCCGTTGTTATAGTAGGCTTCTCCCTCGTATTCACCACTTTCTTCATTAAGAACAGGGTATTCTATCTTGGAATAATCAACTTCGCTTAATTTAAGTGAACTGTCTACATCAAAGAACCAATATCTTCCGGTATCCGGTACAACTATATTATCCGGATAGATATTCTCAAGCATTGTGAGGGTCTCACCCTCTTCCATATAACTTCGAATTCTGGATAAATAGTCCTGCTTGGTATCTTTGATCGCCTCATCAACAGCTTCGTCAACCGCTGCATTTACAAGGTTTCTTGCTTCTGCCGTGGTGATATAAGAGCCTGCTTCCATATCACTTTTAAGTGTATTTAATTCGGCCATTGTCGCATCGGCTTCAGCCTCGGCCTGTCTGTACATATTGTACATATAGGCTGCAATTCCTATTGCACACATAAGGCTGATTACCAGAAAAGTCGTTATTATTGCTCTTCTTATTCTCGCTTTCTTGGCTCTGCGCTTTCTTACGACCTTCTGCTCATCCGTTATCGTATTATTCATCCTTCTCACTCTTATACAGGAATGCCTTATTGTCTCTTGCGGCATCTCCCCTGTCTTCCCTGGCGTAAATAAGTTTAAGCAATATCGGTGTTGCTATCGAAGATACAATAATAAGCAATATTACCGCCGTGAAGTAAACATCATCCATCATTCCGACAGACAGGCCCTTCTGTGATACTATAAGGGCTACTTCACCTCTTGTCATCATTCCGATTCCGATCTTGAGTGAATCCGATACGTTGAATTTGCAGATTTTAGCCATCAATCCGCAACCAACTATCTTACAAATAAGAGCCACTGCAACAAATCCCAGGCTAAACAGCATTATCTCACCGGTCAGTCCTGTAATATTGGTCTTAAGTCCTATGCTTGCAAAGAATATCGGACCGAACAACATATAGGAATTGACATCCATCTTTCTGGCAATATAATCCGAATCCTTAATGGAACATAGAATTATGCCTGCAACATATGCACCTGTAATATCTGCTATTCCGAAGTATTTCTCCGCAATATAACTTAATGCCAGACAATAAGCCAATCCCGCTATCGGGATTCGTCTTGTGTGGGGATATTTATTATCCATCCACTTAAATATCTTATATGAGATAAATCCGACAATTATCGCAAATACGAAGAAAAGTATGGTGCTTAGAACAACCTTCATAGGCTTATTGTCAGGGTTCTTAAATCCGATAACAAATGTCAGAACCACTATGCCTATAACATCATCAATAATGGCTGCGCTGAGTATTGTTGTACCGACCCTGCCACGTAATTTGCCCAATTCTCGTAATGACTGAACAGTAATGCTGACGCTGGTGGCCGTCATTATGACACCTATGAACACGGCTCTGTAGAATCCCTCAGATCCCCAAGGCGCCATACCATAGAAGCCCATATACAGAAACGTACCGCCGATAAGCGGTATAAATACTCCACAACAGGCTATTAGGAAAGCAACCGGACCGGTCTTAACCAATTCTTTAAGATCTGTTTCCAGTCCCGCCTCAAACATCAGAAGTACAACTCCGACTTCCGCCATCTGAGATATAAATGCTGTCTGTTCAACCAGACCAAGCAAACACGGTCCTATCAAAAGACCTGCTACTATCTCACCTACTACCTGTGGTGCTTTACATTTTCTCGCAAGCAGACCGCAGAATTTGGCAGCTATCACTATGATAGCCAAATCCTTCAGTATACCGTACGTCTCCATCTTAATTATCCTCTTCTCTTTGTTGTTATTGTATTCCGCTTAATTCCTGATAGAGATTCTTGGCATAACTGTCAGTCATTCCGCAGATATAATCCGTGACAAGTAATAATCTTAAATATAACTTGGTATTGTCCGATCTTTCCTTGCTGTATACTTCGTATATCTTCTTGTAATCTCTTGATATTAAATCCATTAGTCTCTCGTGAAGCGGAGACATTGCGACATCTGTGTCATAATATATGGCCGCTTCTATAAATTTATCAAGCAATGAATTAAATATTGTATCCGCCGCTATTTCAAGTTTATATATCGGTCTTGACGAAAATACATATTTGTATGCTATCTCCCCAAGTGCATCCATTATTGTATTCACACCGGTTCCCACAAACAAATCGTTATTGTATTCACCCTGCATTATCTTATCGTAATGCTCCATGAAACTGTCGCTTACGGCATATAACGCCTTACCCTGAATATAAACAGACCAATTCTGAATAGCATACATATCAGGATGCATGTGGTTAATTCCGACAGCCTTGTCATATTTTCTGATCAGTTCTTCGACAAATCTGTTGCCCGGTTCGCCGTCGGATCCGGCGGGTCCTATTCGCTGTTCCAATTCTTCTATCAGAATCTTAACTGTGAGCTTACCCTTCTTAATCGCGTCTTCAATATCCGCAGTCTTATATGCGATATCGTCAGCAGCTTCCAATAAGTATGTAAGCGGATGTCTGTGTCCGTTAGTTCCTGTAGATTTCTGTATATCTTCAAAGATATCCTTATCTGCGTAGAAATATCCCATCTTCTTACATCTTATATCACCCGGAATACTCTTTACTTCCGTAGATGCCACCGGATACTTGATTATGGTTCCAAGCAAAGCCTTGGTAAGATTCATACCATGCTCATCTACAAGATAGTGAAGCTTGGATACTACTCTTAATGCCTGTGTATTGCCCTCAAAATGATAGAAATCGGCCTGTTGCCACTCACTTAATACTTCGTTAAGAGGCATACCGTGATATGTCAGTCGGGACAGATTATTCTTAAACCATTCCTGAATAACACCTTCTCCGTAGTGACCGAACGGCGGATTGCCTATATCATGTATAAGCCCCGCACACTGCAGAATATTGCATATATCTTCTTTCTGTCTGTGATCAAAATCCGGATCTGTTCCGGCATCAATTATTCTCTGACCCACACTCTGGCCAAGTGACTTAGCAAAAGAACTAACTTCAAGCGAATGTGTGAGTCTAGTTCTGATATAATCACTCTTATCAAGCGGAAATACCTGAGTCTTATCCTGAAGTCTTCGAAATGCGGCACTTCCTACTATTCTGTGATAGTCTTTCTCAAATTCCGTGCGCAGATCGCCTGAGGTTGTACTCTTGCTGAATTGTCTTATTCTTTCTTCACACAGTAATTCTTTCCAGTTCATATTCTATTCTTCTGTCTCTTCGGCTGTTGTATTCTCTGCTTCTTCATCATATTCGACTTCTGAATCATCATCTGATTCCGGCAGATCTACTTCTACTCCGTTATCGTCCTGAACTTTATCTCTAACCTTGGCAATCTTGGCAATTTTAACGTCATCCTCAAGATTCATAAGCTTAACGCCTGTTGTCATTCTGTTAAGCTCTCTGATATCCGACATTCTGATCTGGATGATTATTCCCTCATTGGTAATCATCATTATCTCATGATCATCATTAACTGCCTTAACACCTACGATAACACCGGTCTTGTCGGTAAGTTTGTAACAACGAAGTCCCTTACCGCCTCTCTTCTGCAATCTGAACTTATCAAGAGACGTCCTCTTACCGATACCGTTCTCTGTTACAAGTAACAGTGAGTCACCCTGTGTATCTATCTGCATTCCGACTACATCATCATCCGGAGCAAGGGTAATGGCCTTAACACCCATGGTATTACGTCCGGTTCCGCGAATCTCCTTCTCCTTAAACTGGATACACATAGCATTCTTGGTAACGATGAATATGGTATTCTCACTGTCGGTTGTCTTAACATCAATAAGTTCATCATCATCGCCTATGTTAATTGCGATAAGTCCGTTCTTACGAATATTGGCAAATTCCTGAATAGAAGTCTTCTTAACAATACCTTTCTTGGTACAGAAGAACAGATTCTTGTTATTCTCTATACTTGTAAGAGGTATCATTGCCGAAATCTTCTCTTCGGGATTAAGCTGTAAGAGATTAATGATAGCCGTACCTCTGGCTGTTCTTCCGGCCTCCGGGATCTCATAAGTTCTTAATCTGTATACACGTCCCATATTGGTAAAGAACATTACATCATTATGAGTATTGGTCATAAGTAAGTCTTCGATATAATCGTCCTGTATCGTAGACATTCCCTTGATTCCTTTACCGCCGCGATTCTGTACATGGAAATTATCCATGGTCATACGTTTGATATAACCCAAATTAGTCATGGCAATAACAACATTCTCATCTGTAATCATATCCTCTATTGAGATATCATCATCATCCACACCTATCTTGGTACGTCTGTCATCTCCGTATTTCTCTGCCGTCTCAGTCATCTCGGCTTTGATAACACCCAATAATACTTTCTTATCGGCAAGAATTGCCTTAAGTTCTTCTATTTTCTTAAGTAATTCCTGATGCTCCGCTTCTATCTTCTCAGATTCAAGACCTGTTAACTGACGAAGACGCATATCAGCAATAGCCTGAGCCTGCGTATCCGTAAGGCCGAAGCGCTCTATTAATCTGTCCTTGGCTTCCTGTGTTGTCTTGCTGCTTCGCATAATCTTGATGACTTCATCGATATTATCCAAAGCAATGAGCAATCCCTGTAATATGTGATCTCTTTCTTCTGCTTTGTTAAGATCGTATTTGGTACGTCTGGTAACCACATCCTCCTGATGCTTAATATAATACTTAAGCATATCAAGAAGGCTCATAACCTTGGGCTGATTACCCACAAGCGCAAGCATGATCACACCGAATGTATCCTGAAGCTGAGTGTGTTTATATAATTTATTAAGAAGAACATTGGCATTGACATCCTTACGAAGTTCGATGACAATACGCATTCCTTCTCTGTCTGATTCATCTCTTAAATCTGTAATTCCGTCTATTCTCTTATCTTTGTGAAGTTCGGCGATCTTCTCTATAAGCCTGGCCTTATTGACCATATAAGGAAGTTCGGTAACAACTATCTGATTCTTGCCGTTTTCCAAAGTCTCGATATTACATACGGCACGAACCTTGATCTTGGCACGACCTGTTCTGTATGCCTCTTCCGATGATCTTGTACCTAAGATTATTCCACCGGTAGGAAAATCAGGAGCCTTAACAAGGGGCAGTATCTCTTCTATATCGGTATCTCTGTCTTCTTCTATCTTATTGTCGATAATCTTGGCAACAGCCGATACTACTTCTCTTAAATTGTGAGGAGGTATATTGGTTGCCATACCAACCGCAATACCCGTTGTACCGTTAACCAACAGATTGGGATATTTGCTGGGAAGAACTACCGGTTCTTTCTCTGTTTCATCAAAGTTGGGAACAAAGTCAACCGTATCCTTATTGATATCAGCCAACATCTCCATTGAGATCTTGGATAATCTGGCCTCTGTATATCGCATGGCCGCTGCGCCGTCACCGTCAACAGATCCGAAGTTACCGTGACCGTCTACCAAAGGATATCTGAAGCTCCAATCCTGAGCCATATTGACCAGGGCTCCGTATATTGAGCTGTCACCGTGAGGATGATATTTACCCATCGTATCGCCGACGATACGTGCACATTTACGATGCGGTTTATCAGGTCCGTTATTAAGTTCTATCATGGAATAGAGAACTCGTCTCTGCACCGGTTTAAGACCATCCCTTACATCGGGCAGGGCTCTTGATGCAATTACGCTCATTGCATAGTCGATGTATGAATTCTCCATTGTTTTCTTCAGATCTACATTTTTGATTTGGTCAAAGATCTGATCGTTTAACTGGTTGTTGTTATCCACGGTTAACCTCCGATTGGTATTTATGTCCGCGGCGAAGCCGCGGCGATTTCTGCTATTATCTTAAATATCAAGATTCTTAACGTATTTAGCGTTTTCTTCTATGAATTCTCTTCTGGGTTCTACTTTATCACCCATTAGTGTCGTAAATGTAAGATCAAGTTCTGATTCAGCTTCATCATCCATATTGACCTTAAGCAGTATTCTCTTCTCGGGATCCATTGTTGTCTCCCAGAGCTGCTCAGCATCCATCTCACCAAGACCCTTGTATCTCTGAATTTTATTATTCTGATCTCTTCCCACTTCAGAGAGAATCTTATCAAGTTCTGCATCCGAATATGCATACCAGGTCTTCTTATTCTTCTCAAGCTTATATAACGGCGGCTGTGCCAAATATACATAGCCCTGTCTTATAAGTTCAGGCATGAATCTGTATAAGAATGTAAGCATAAGTGTAGCAATATGAGCACCGTCCACATCGGCATCGGTCATAATTATAATCTTGTGATAACGAAGTTTCTCGATATCAAAGTCTTCATGAATACCGGTTCCGAAAGCAGTGATCATGGCTCTTATCTCTGCATTACTTAAGATCTTATCAAGACGGGCCTTCTCAACATTAAGTATCTTACCTCGAAGCGGAAGTATAGCCTGAGTTGCTCTGCTTCTTGCAGTCTTTGCAGATCCTCCTGCGGAATCTCCCTCGACTATGAATATCTCACAGTTCTTAGGGTCTTTATCTGAACAGTCTGCAAGCTTACCTGGTAATGACATTCCGTTTAATGCGGACTTTCTTGTCATATCTCTTGCTTTTCTTGCTGCATCTCTTGCGCGTTGAGCAAGAATTGATTTCTCACATATGGTCTTGGCTACTGTAGGATTTTGCTCAAGATAATATGTAAGCTGTTCACTTACTATACTCTCAACAGCTCCTCTTGCTTCGGAATTACCCAGTTTCTGTTTGGTCTGTCCCTCAAACTGAGGCTCTTCAATCTTAATTGATATGATTGCAGTAAGACCTTCTCTTATATCTTCACCGGAAAGATTCTGATCCTTATCCTTAAGAATCTTATTTGTTCTTGCATAATCATTAAATGTCTTGGTTAAAGCATTTCTGAATCCTACAAGATGAGTACCTCCCTCGGGAGTAGTAATATTATTAACAAATGATGCTACATTCTCGGTGTAAGAATCATTATGCTGAAAAGCAACTTCAACATATACGTTATTCTTGGTTCCTTCGAAATATAAGATATCGTCATATAAGGCAGTCTTACTTTTATTTAAGTAAGTTACAAATTCCTTGATACCGCCTTCATAATGGAAAACCTTACTTCTTGTTGTCTTATTACCGTCTTCGTCTGTCTCTCTTGTATCGATAAGTGTAATCTTAAGACCCTTAGTTAAGAACGCAGTCTCTCTAAGCCTTGTCTTAAGTGTGTCATAATCATATACGGTATCTTCAAATATTGTGTCATCCGGCATAAAATCAACTCTTGTACCGGTTTGTTCAACAGGACAGTCTCCTATAACGGTAAGCTCAGACATAACCTTACCACGCTCATATCTCTGTTTATAGATATGACCGTCTCTGTATATCTGTACTTCAAGCCAATTAGACAAAGCATTAACTACGGAAGCTCCGACACCGTGCAATCCGCCTGATACCTTATATCCTCCACCGCCGAATTTACCGCCGGCATGAAGAATGGTAAATACAACTTCAACCGCAGGCTTACCGGCTTTGTGATTGATATCAACGGGAATTCCTCGTCCGTTATCAATTACGGTTATTGAATTATCTTCATTGATGGTTACTTCAATCTCTGAACAGAATCCTGCCAAAGCTTCATCTACTGCATTATCAACTATCTCATACACCAGATGATGAAGTCCCCTTGAAGATGTAGATCCTATGTACATTCCGGGTCTTTTTCTGACAGCTTCCAACCCTTCCAGTATCTGAATCTGATCTCCGCCGTATTCCTGATTTTTCTTAGTACTCATTGTGCCTCCGTATTATATGTGATCAGTTATCACTAATTTTACCTTTGGTAACTTTGTATACTTTATCTATTTCAAATCTGTGATCAACAAATTCATCAAGACCTGTACAGGTGATTATTGTCTGTATATCTCCTATACTGTCCAATAAATAATTCTGTCTGTTACTGTCAAGTTCCGACAAAACATCATCAAGTAAGAGTACTGGTGTATCTCCTATCATTTTCTTAACAAGCTCAATCTCGGATAATTTAAGAGATAATGCAGCAGTTCTTTGTTGTCCCTGGGATCCGTATTTTCTGATATCAATACTCTTACCGTCACTGTCTGTCACTATAAATGACATATCATCTCTGTGAGGTCCGACTGTTGTCTGTTTAAGTCTGATATCTCTGTCATATGATGCAGCTATAGTTTCTTCTAACTTATCTGCTTCACAATTAGGTTCATACTTAATTGTGATTCTCTCTCTGCCTCCGGATATTCCTCTGTGTATTGAACTTATAATCTCGTTTAATCTTTCTATAAATTCTATTCTTCTCTCTATGATTTTATTTCCATAAGAGACAAGCTGAGAATCCCATATTTTAAGTGTATCTTTAAGCTCAGGATTCCTGTATAAATCTTTAAGTAAATGATTACGCTGATTAATTATTTTATTATAATGATTCATATTATAGAGATAGAAATTATCTAACTGACATAATTCCATATCTATAAATCTTCTTCTTTCTGCCGGACCGTTTTTGATAATACTTAAATCTTCCGGTGAAAAGAA
Source organism: uncultured Lachnospiraceae bacterium (assembly GCA_902778165.1). Taxonomy (GTDB): domain Bacteria; phylum Bacillota; class Clostridia; order Lachnospirales; family Lachnospiraceae; genus Colinaster. The sequence continues at coordinate 31,975 of CACYWQ010000001.1, read as the reverse complement.
AACTATATTAAGAAGACCAAGTAATTCAGATGCTTTCTTAAGTTTAACCGAATCAACAGCTATTCCTTTGGTCTTATTACGCCTAAGATGCATGTCGACTCTTGTTTCTACATTATCTTTCTCAAGTATGGTTCTTATATGAGCTTCATCTTTGCCAAAGGCTATAATATCACTGTCTTTACTTCCCTTATGAGACTTGGTTGTTGCAGATAAATATATTGCTTCTAATATATTTGTCTTACCTTGAGCATTATCGCCGTATAAGATATTTGTTCCGGAATCAAAATTGATATCAAGGCTTTCGTAATTACGAAAATCTGTTAATTTAAGTGAATTAATAACCATTATTATTCCTCAATATCAATAATATTTCCTTCAAATTCAACTTTATCTCCGGCAACAAGCTTTCTTCCGCGCCTTGTATCAACTTCTCCGTTTACTTTAACAAGTCCGTCCTGTATAACAATCTTCGCTTCTACACCGGAATCTACAAATCCAGCAGCTTTAACAGCCTGACCTAGTTTTATATATTCTTCTCTTAGTTTAATGGATGTTTTCATATTAATTTGCCGTTGTAAAATTAACGGGTAATACAAGATAAATATAGCTTCCCTCGTCATCTCTTATAAAACAGGGAGCTTTGGCATTTACAAGATATATATTTATACTCTCATCATCTATTACTCTTAAAGCATCTATTAAGAATTTAGGATTAAAACCAATCATTAAGTCTTTACCTTCTTTCTCTATATCAATGCTTTCATTCATACTTCCAACTACTGAATTAATATTAAGATCTATCTTATTATCATTAATATTAAGAATTACAGGTTTCTTATCTCCTTCTTTAATAAGGAGAGTTGCTCTGCTTATACAATTTAATAATTCTTTTTTATTAATATTAATCTTAGTCTGGTAATCATTTGACAACATTTGATCAATCTTAAAATAATCACCTTCTATAAGTCTTGATACAACAGTAGTATTATCAAACTTAAATAAAACATGATTACTATCAAAATAAATATCTACATTATCATCATCATTACCTGATATTATCTTACTTATTTCATTTAATGTTTTACCGGGAATAATAACTTTGATGCTGTTATAAGCTTTATTCATTTTAATGTTTCTTATTGATATTCTGTGACCATCCAAAGAAACAACTCTTAAATTATCTCCGTTTATTTCAAATAATTCTCCACCCATCATTTTATTTGCTTCATTATCTGAAATAGAGAATATAGTCTGTCTGACAACATCTTTTAATGTAAGCTTTGATAAAACAACAGGATTGTTCATATCAACTTTAGGAAGATATGAGAATTCTTCACCGCTTCTGCTTAATATCTTATTAAAATTAATCTTTTCACAAGTAATTGATGTATTATAGTCTGCATCTGTTTCTATAGTTACATCATTATCAGGAAGACTTCTTATAAGATTAACAAGTATGTTAGCATCATAAGCAACAACACCTTTTTCAAGTATCTTTCCTTTTATAACAGTTTCAATACCAAAATCCATGTCATTAGCAATTAGCTTAATATTGCCATCTGTACAATCTATTAATATACATTCTAGAATAGACATTGTGGTCTTGCTTGGTACAGCTTTGGATACAATATTAAGACCTGCAGTTAATTCTGATTTAGAACATAAGATTTTCATATTTTTTTCCTTTCGCTCTTATTATTTTTTATTATTTATTAATATTAATAATATTAAGGCATGTGAATATGTGTATATTATTGTTTAATACTATATATATTGTTTAATAAATAATTATCCACTATATATATTTATTTATATAATTAGCAATAATGTGTATTACTTAATAATATGATGTTTATAAGATTTATAACTTTAATAATCAGTTCTTTATTTTACTAATAATATCTTCAACTTTATTCTTAAAAAGATCGTCTTTCTTCATTTCAGAATCAATCTTATTAGCTCCGTACATTATAGTTGTATGATCTTTCTTACCAAGGATCTTAGCAACTCCTTCTAAAGAAGTATCAAGTAATCTTCTGCATATATACATTACTATCTGTCTTGGAAAAGCATATTCAGCATTTCTTTTAGAAGATACTATATCGTCATATGTTACGTTATATTCTCTTGCAACTGTTTCTATAATATATTCAACAGTAATTTTCTTATTATTATCCGGTTTAATAATATCTTTAAGATAATAATCAACATCTTCTATAGTAATATCATTTGATTTATTGATATTATACTGAGCTACTATTCTGTTAAGAGCCGATTCTAGTTCTCTAATATTATATTTAATATTATTAGCTATATATTCGAAAATCTCATTGCTGAAATTAATATTCATATTTTCAGCATTTCTTTTAAGAATAGCTAATCTTGTTTCATAATCAGGAGATTGAATATCTGCTATTAGACCCCATTCAAATCTGCTTATAAGGCGTTCGTCTAAGCCTTTAAGATCTTTAGGAGGTTTATCAGATGATAATATAATCTGTTTTCCCATACTGTGAAGATCATTAAAAGTATTAAAGAATTCCATCTGAGTTCCTTCTTTACCTATAATGAACTGCACATCATCGACCATTAATACATCAACAGTTCTGTATTTATTACGCATTTCGTTAATTGAAGATGTATTACCGCTTCTTATTGATTCAACAACTTCATTTGTAAAAGTCTCACATGTTACATATAAGACTCTCATATTAGGATTATGTTCCAGAATATAATGACCTATTGAATGCATAAGGTGAGTCTTACCAAGACCGGGACCGCCATATATAAATAAAGGATTATACATTTTACCCGGAGATTCAGCTACTGCAAGTGATGCGTTTTGAGCAAATCTGTTATTACTTCCTACGACAAATGTTTCAAATTTGTATTTAGGAATAAGATTTGCTGCAAGGTAATTAATATTATCTGAAATAGATGTATTATTATAGGAAGATTCTCCTTCAATAAAGTCATTTGTATCTTTCTCTAAGATGAATTTGACATCATAGTTCTGTCCCATCATCTCAGTAATCATTATTCTGAAATAATCCTTATAGTTCTTATTTATATAATTAAGAGCATGGGATTGATCTGACGGAATTATTATTCTTATGACGTTATCTTTCTCATCATAGAACTTAAGTGGAACTATCCACGTCTCAAATGAAATCGGAGATATGTCATATTCGTCTTTAATATTATTCTTTATTTCGTCCCAGCGTGCCTCTATTTCGCTCATTACAGCCTCCGTTAGGTAAATTTAATAAAAAATATTAAAAAATCTTATTTAACCCTCTTAAAATCGCAAAATCATACTATTCTATATTACTCTAAATAGCCGAAAAATTCAAATAAATAATAACCTGTTTATAATTTATGTAAACCTAGTTTATAAAATTTTAATTATGTGAATATGTTGATAATAATGTTCATAACTTTACGGTATATTATAAACATACAAATATGTGATAAAATCAATGTTTATAGGCATTTTTGTGATTTACATAAGAGAAAATACTCACTTTTTATCCACAATTAGTGAGTATTTTTATGTAAATTATAGGTTATCCACATTTTTATGTGGAAATCAACATTTTGTGGTGGATAATTATTTATTATAACAATATATAGATTTGTTATTTTTCATTTATGTAAAATTATCTTAAAACTTTGTATTTGCTGTATTTATAAGACTTGACGCACTATGGAATTTCTAATATAATTACCTAGATTGTTTCCGATTCCGGATATTTTTCATTTTAGAAATTAAGGAAAAGGAGGTGTATACCTATGAAGATGACATTTCAACCTAAGAAAAGACAGAGATCAAAGGTTCATGGCTTTCGCGCAAGAATGAGTTCAGCAGGCGGACGTAAGGTTTTAGCTGCAAGAAGGGCGAAAGGAAGAAAGAGATTATCTGCTTAGGCCGCTGTAAGTGGCCTTTTTTTCACTCTAATGAAGTATTCTGAAAGTCTGAAAAAAAACGAGGATTTCAAGAACGTCTATAATAAGGGAACGTCTAAAGGCAATAAGTATCTTGTAATGTATGTTATCCGGAATAATAAAGATATTAATCGTCTTGGAATATCCGTAAGTAAAAAAGTAGGAAACAGTGTGGTAAGACATCATTTAACCAGACTGCTTCGTGAAAGTTACAGGTTGCATGAAGATATGTTCAGTAGTGGTCTGGACATAGCAATCGTAGTTAAAACAAGCGCTTCTGATTGCACTTATCATGAAATAGAAAGCGCATTATTACATCTGGCAAAGCTTCATAATATTATGGAAGATTAATTTCTTCCTTATATATATGTTTAATACATTTAACATATATTCGTTTATTTATTATGAAGAAATCAGTTTTTGTGATGAAGAGTATTCTAATTAAGATAATAAAATTATACCAAAGATATTTATCTCCTCTTAAATCTACAAAATGCCCCTATTACCCAACTTGTTCCAATTACGGAATTGAAGCCATCAGTAAATATGGTGCTTTAAAAGGAGGTTTACTTGCAGTGTGGAGAATTCTTAGGTGTAATCCTTTATCTAAGGGCGGGTATGACCCGGTACCTTAATAACAGGAGGATAAGTAGAACATGGGTATATTAATTACTCAATATGAAGGTTCAATATTGGGACCCATAGCTAAACTGCTCGGATATCTCATGGAGTGGATATTCAACGGTCTGTATGCTATCGGTATTCCAAATATCGGTCTTGCAATTATTATATTCACAGTAGTGATATATATGTTATTATTGCCTCTTACCATCAAGCAGCAGAAGTTCTCTAAGTTGTCTGCTAAGATGAATCCTGAGATACAGGCTATTCAGGCTAAGTATAAGGATCGTAAGGACAATGAATCTATGGCTGCCATGAATCAGGAGACTCAGGCGGTCTATGCCAAGTATGGTGTATCACCTACCGGAAGCTGCGTTCAGTTGGCTATACAGATGCCTATTCTTATGGCTTTGTATCGTGTTATATATTCAATTCCTGCTTATGTAAGTAAGGTTAAGGATATATTTATGCCGATGGCAGATGGTCTTTATAAAGAATCCGGTATTAAAGATTTTATCCAGGGATTATCAAATGCCAATTATTTTAGTAAGCAGTTTAAGAATGATCTGTTTATAAATAATGATCCCACATATGTTAAGAATGTTATAATTGACAGTTTTAACAGAGCTTCAACCACAGAGTGGAATGACGCTATTAACAAATTCAGCGGTTTATCTAACGAGATTAAGTCTGCGATGACTCAGTTTGAGAAGTTTAATAACTTTCTTGGTCTCAATATCGCTAATTCACCTTCTTTTACAATTAAGAGTGCTTGGGCAGATAAGCATATTCTTCTTATCATAGGAGCATTGATGATTCCGCTTCTGTCAGCTCTGACACAGTGGGTTAATACCAAACTTATGCCTCAGGCTAATAACGGAGGCGGCAATCAGGATCAGATGGCTCAGACAATGAAGACCATGAATCTGATGATGCCTCTTATGTCAGCATTCTTCTGCTATACTCTTCCAATCGGTATGGGTATTTACTGGATAGCCGGTGCAGTTATCAGATGTATCCAGCAGGTAGTTATCAATAAGCATATCGATAAGATGGATATTGACGAGATTATAGAGAAGAATAAGGACAAGGCTGCCAAGAAGATTGAGAAGCAGAAGAAGAACATTGAGAAGATGAGTTCTTATGCCAATATCAATACACGTAATGTTGATTATACGGCACCTAAGAAGAGTATCAGTGAAAAGGCTGCATATAATAATTCTTCGGAATCCGATTCATCTTCAGTTGATACATCTGCAGATTCCGGCAAAAAAGCTGCGACTAAGTCTAAGGGAGCACCTGCAGGCAGCATAGCAGCCAAGGCGAATCTTGTAAGAGATTACAATGACAGAAAGAATTAGTTAATCATTAATGGAGGATATATACAATGGATTATCAGGTATTTAGTGCTAAGTCAGTTGATGATGCAATTACCGAAGCTTGTAAGGCATTGTCAGTGACAAGTGATAAGTTGGAATATGAAATAGTAGATGAAGGATCTTCAGGATTCTTAGGAATCGGTTCTAAGGAAGCTACCATTAAAGCTAAGGTTAAGTCTTCTCTTACAGATGCTGCAGTTGTTTTTCTTAAGGAAGTGTTTGCAGCAATGAACATGACAGTTGTAATCAATGCAGATTATAATGCAGAAGAAAAAGAGTTAAGTATTGATCTTGCCGGAGATGATATGGGTGTACTTATCGGTAAGAGAGGTCAGACTCTTGATTCACTTCAGTATCTTGTATCACTTGTTGTTAACAAGGGAAGTGAAGATTATATAAGAGTTAAGGTTGATACAGAGAACTACAGACAGCGTAGAAAAGAGACACTTGAGAATCTTGCCAGAAACATGTCTTTCAAGGTTAAGAGAACAAGACGTCCTCTTTCACTTGAGCCTATGAACCCTTATGAGAGACGTATCATTCACTCTGCACTTCAGAATGACAGTTATGTCACAACACATTCAGAGGGTGAAGAGCCTTATCGTCATGTTGTAGTAACACTTAAGAAATAATTATGTACTGTAAAGGCTACAGGGTATTTCTATACTCTGTAGCCTTCATTTATTTTCTATGGCAGAACAAACTATTGCGGCAATTGCTACTGCCCTGTCAAATTCAGGAATTGCGATTATCAGGGTCAGTGGAGAGAATTCAATAAGTATAGTTGACAGAGTGTTTGAATCTAAGTCGGGTAAGAAGTTATCCGATGTAGATTCGCACACTCTTCATTATGGACTTATTATTGATAATGAAGAAAACATAATTGATGAAGTATTAGTCTCTGTGATGAAAGCACCTCACAGTTACACAGGTGAAGATGTAGTTGAAGTCAATACTCATGGCGGAATTGTTATTACCAAGAAAGTATTGGAGATAATTCTTAGTGCAGGGGCGGTCATGGCTGAACCGGGAGAATTCTCAAGACGTGCTTTCCTTAATGGTAAGATGGATCTGTCTCAGGCAGAAGCTGTTATGGATATCATCAAAGCAGAAAATGATACGGCTGCAAAAAACGGTATTCTTCAATTAAGAGGTGATGTATCAAAAGAGATAACTTCTATAAGAGAGAGTATCTTAAATGATGTTTCACACATAGAAGCTGCCAACGATGACCCCGAACATATTATCTACGATGTATTCGAATATGGACTTGATAAAAGAGTAGATGACATGTTTCACAGGCTCGAAATCTTAATACAGAGCTTCGAAAGAGGCAGAATCGTCAGAAATGGCTTAAATACGGTAATTCTTGGTAAGCCAAATGCGGGTAAGTCATCTCTTATGAACAAAATGTTGGGAATTGACCGTGCAATTGTAACAGACATTGCCGGAACAACAAGAGATTCATTGGAGGAAGGATTAAATCTCGGGGAACTAACTCTTAAATTAATTGACACAGCCGGAATAAGAGAAACCGAAGATTATGTTGAGAGCCTTGGTGTAAATAAGAGTAAGGAACTTGCGACAGATGCGGATCTGATTCTGTATGTTGTGGATTCATCCATTCCTTTAGATGATAGTGATAAAGAAATAATAGGAATCGCTTCGGGTAAGAAGATATTGGTTATCTATAATAAGACGGATTTGAAAGAAGCCGTGGGAATAGATACATTATGTAAACTACTTAAAGACAGTGGAATACCTGAAAGCGATTATGTTATTCTTCCTGTTTCTCTTAAGGAAAGTCCGAATATTAAACCTATAACGGATTCAATTAAGAATATGTATAACCTTGGTTCGATTAGAGAATCGAATGAGGTTATGTTAACTAATATCAGACATAAAGAAGCAATTTCCAAAGCAATGGACAGTTTGTTAAACGTGAAATCCGGAATAGAGAATACTGTTCCGGAAGATATGCTTACAATAGATTTGATGGATGCTTATACATCGCTTGGTTATGTAATTGGTGAAAGTGTTGATGAAGATTTAGTTGACGCTGTTTTTTCAAGATTCTGCTTAGGTAAATAATTATAATGAACAGTCGTATCAGAGAAAAAGTTGATATATGTGTAATCGGTGCAGGCCACGCAGGATGTGAAGCGGCTTTGGCTTCAGCTCGCCTTGGACTTAAGACGGTAATATTTACGGTGAGTGTGGACAGTATTGCTCTTATGCCCTGTAATCCTAATGTCGGTGGTACATCCAAAGGTCATCTTGTCAGAGAACTTGATGCTCTTGGCGGAGAGATGGGTAAGAATATTGATAAGACCTTTATTCAGTCCAAGATGTTGAATGTATCTAAGGGTCCGGCGGTTCATTCATTAAGAGCTCAGGCTGATAAATCAGAGTATTCTAAGCAGATGAGGCTTACACTTGAGAATCAGGAGAACCTTATTATCAAACAGGGTGAAGTTACAGATATTCTTACGGTTGAGGATCTGAAGCATCTTAATGATAAAAATGAAGTTGAACCATATGAGATAACTGATGATCATTTAAGAGTTGGTGCGGTCAAGATTTATACCGGTGCTATATATGAGTGTAAAGCTATTGTGCTTGCAACAGGTACATATCTGAATGCAAGATGTCTGTGTGGTGAAGCAATAACTTACACTGGACCTAACGGTCTTCAGGCAGCGACGTATTTATCAAAATCACTCAACAGGTTAAATATCCAGTTAAGAAGATTTAAGACAGGTACACCTGCCAGGATGGATGGAAAGAGTCTTGATTATTCCAAGATGACTGAACAGAAAGGTGATAAGAGAATTGTTCCTTTCTCTTATTCTACAGATCCTGATTCAATTCAGAAGGAACAGGTATCATGTTATCTGACTTATACCAATGAAGCTACACATGAGATTATCAGGAACAATTTGGACAGAAGTCCGATTTATGCCGGCGTAATAGAAGGAACAGGTCCAAGATATTGTCCCAGTATTGAGGATAAAGTCGTTAAGTTTGCAGATAAAGACAGACATCAGGTATTTATTGAGCCGGAAGGATTATATACCAATGAGATGTATGTGGGAGGTATGTCCTCTTCTCTACCCGAAGATGTTCAGCTTGCGATGTATCGAACCGTTCCGGGAATGGAGAACTGCAGAATAGTTAAGAATGCATACGCCATAGAGTATGATTGTATTGATGCAAATGCATTGTATGCATCATTGGAATTCAAAGACGTGTCCGGTCTGTATGCGGCAGGTCAATTCAATGGAAGCAGCGGTTATGAGGAAGCAGCAGCACAGGGACTTATGGCCGGAATCAATGCAGCAAGATCCGTTCAGGATAAAGATCCCGTTATTCTTGACAGATCTCAGGGTTATATCGGTGTCTTGATTGATGATCTTGTTACGAAGGAATCTACAGAACCATATAGAATGATGACTGCAAGAGCAGAGTACAGATTATTACTTCGTCAGGACAATGCTGATATAAGATTACGAGAGATTGGTCATGATATAGGTCTTGTTTCTGATGAAGATTATAATAAACTTCTTGATAAGAAGAGTCTGATTGCATCTGAAATTGAGAGATTGCATAACACATATATCGGTACAAGCAAGAAGGTTACCGACTATTTGATCTCCAAAGGTAGCACTCCTCTTAAATCCGGTGCAACAATTGCAGAAGTATTATGCAGGCCGGAGATTGATTATATTTCTCTTGCAGAAATTGATTCTGACAGACCTGATATACCTGCAGATGTAGCTGAGCAGGTTGAAATTGAGATCAAATATGAGGGATATATCAGCAGACAGATTAAACAGGTCGAACAATTTAAGAAGATGGAGAGTAGAAGTATTCCACGTGAAACAGATTATGATGATATACAAAGCTTAAGGCTGGAAGCCAGACAGAAATTGAAGGCTTTGAAACCGGCCAATGTTGGTCAGGCTTCTCGAATACTCGGTGTGTCTCCTGCAGATATTTCAGTGTTGTTGGTATATCTTCAGCAGCATCATAAATAAGATTATGAATACAAACGAAACACAGAAAGAACTATTTAACAGATATTATGATCTGCTTATTGATTGGAATGAGCGCATCAATTTGACAGCTATTACGGACAAGGATGCTGTTTGGCTTAAACACTTTAAAGACAGTGTCAGTATCAGTAACATTATTGATATGAACAAAGTTGATTCAGTGATTGATGTTGGAACAGGGGCAGGTTTCCCCGGTATTCCTTTAAAGATTATGTATCCGCATATTAATCTGACTCTTCTTGATTCTTTGGATAAGAGAGTCAAATTTCTTAATACAGTTATAGATGAATTGGAACTTAATAATGTCTATGCAATTCATGGACGTGCGGAAGATATTGCCCAGGATAATTCTTACAGAGAGAGGTTTGATCTCTGTGTTTCTAGAGCAGTTGCTTCTCTTCCTGTTTTAACAGAACTCTGTGTTCCTTTTGTTAAAGTCGGTGGTTGTTTTGTTTCGTATAAATCAGAGAAAGCAAAAGAGGAGATTATAGAAGCCGGTAAAGCAATATCTATTCTTGGAGCGTCTCTTTCGGATGTCAAAGAATTTAATCTATCTGATGATGATAACCTTAGAGTTCTTATTAAATTAAATAAGATTAATTCTACTCCAAAGAATTACCCTAGACGTGCCGGTATTCCCGGAAAGAAACCAATTAAGTAATCAATTTTTTAAATATTGTGTCACGTGAAACAGATTCATAGAAAGAGGACAAGGTGAAATTAAACAAAGAAGAATTTAAGAATATTGTTAAGATTCAGGAGATTGACAGACAAAGAATTGCCAATGATTTGCACGACACTTCTTTACAGACTCTCGCACATCTGACACATCAGATTGAACTGGCTTCTTTATATATAGACAAGGATACTGTGAGAGCCAAGCTTGAACTTGCAGAAGTAAATAAGGAACTTAGAGAAGTTATTGATGAAATTCGAGCTACTATTTTTGATCTGAGACCTATGACATTTGATGATATCGGATTAAAAGAAGCTATTGAGAGAGAAATTGCTAATGTTAACAGGATGTCCGATATTGAGTATAAACTGCAAATAGGTGAAATCAATATAGAAGATGAATTTGATAAACTTATTGTATATAGAATAATTCAGGAATGTGTCAAGAATTGTGAGAAGCATTCCAAAGCCAAGACTGTTAGTATTAAGGTTGTTCAGGAAGAGAAACTGAGCATTATTATCGAAGATGATGGTGTCGGAATGGATATAAATAATATTCCGGGTGTCGATTCCAATCATTTTGGCTATTCGATATTAAATGACAGAGTGCAGACTCTGGATGGTCAAATGAGTGTTGTTTCTTCTCCGGGTGGAGGAACAGTTGTCTCTTTTGAAATCCCGGTCTCGTAATACCCATTGTCTATTAACATTTTTATATGTTATACTGATGAATAGTAGCAAAAAAGTATCGGGATATCTGTTTAGATATTATGAAAGGGTTGAGCATGATTGAAGTAATGTTGGTTGACGACCATAAGTTGATCAGAGAGGGGATCAAGCAGTTGCTTGAATTTAATGACGACATCAAGGTGGTTCATGAGTGTGAGAATGGTAAAGAGTGTTTAAGCTATCTTAAAGATAATTCGGTTGATATTGTTTTGTTGGATATTAATATGCCGGTTATGGACGGAATAACAACTTTGGGTGAGATTCGTAATCGCAAATTTAGCACCAAGGTTCTGATGCTTACAGTTCATAACGAGGTTGAATATCTTGTTAAGGCAACAGATATTGGTTGTGAAGGATATATTCTTAAAGATGCCGGTTCTGAGGAACTTAAGACAGCTATTTATTCAATAGACAGAGGTGAGAATTATATTCAGCCCAATCTTATTGCTGAGTTAAATAATTACCTTATTCATAAGGACAGTGATCTTGATAAGATCAGATCTCTTACCAAGAGAGAGATGGATGTTCTTAAGCTTGTTGCGATGGGTGAGTTTAATAAGAATATTGCCAGCAAGTTAAATATTAGCGAGAGAACAGTAAAAAACCATATTTTTAATATTTTTAAGAAGATTGGTGTTTCGGATAGAACTCAAGCAGCTGTTTTCGCAATTAAGAATGATTTGATCTCTATTAAATAAGATTATTTATCAGAATACAAGATATTGTGGTTCGTGTTTCACGTGAAACATGAGCCACTTTTGTTTTACATAAAATTTTGCACCACCATATATTGTTTCACGTGAAACATAGATTGACTAAATATTGATATATATTATCGTGAAACATATTAAGGATCTAAACCATCCAAGGTACTATATATAGAATGACTCAGAAATGCTGATATATACGGCAAATTGCGACATAATAAATAAGAAGTATTTCGTGTAAGATGAAATAATCTGTGATATAATAGTGGGCGTACACGTGAAACAGAAGGAGGCGTAATGGGTAAAATAATATCGGTTGCAAATCAGAAGGGTGGAGTCGGAAAAACGACAACAACAATCAACCTTGCCGCTGCTCTGGGTGAGAGCGGAAAAAGAGTTCTTGTTATAGATATGGATCCCCAGGGCAACACATCAAGCGGAATCGGAATAGAGAAGAACGAAGTAGAGAATACAATATATGAATTAATCTTGGATGAATGCTCTATACAAGAGTGCATTCAGAAAAACGTTTTGGACAACGTATCAATCATTCCTGCCAATGTTAATTTTGCTGCAGCGGAAGTAGAACTCATTGGTCTTGAGAAAGCGGAGTTCAGATTAAAGAATGCTGTTGAGTGGATAAAAGATCAGTATGATTTCATTCTGATAGATTGTCCACCATCATTAAGTACTCTTACGGTAAATGCACTTACGGCGTCAGATACGGTTTTGGTTCCGATTCAGTGTGAGTATTATGCATTGGAAGGACTCAGCCAGTTGATTCATACGATCAATCTTATTAAAGAGAGACTGAACAATAAGATAACAATAGAAGGTGTTGTCTTCACAATGTATGATTCAAGAACTAACCTGTCTGCTCAGGTAGTTGAGAATGTTAAGAATAATTTCGCATACAATGTCTTTGATACAGTAATACCCAGAAATACAAGACTTGCAGAGGCACCAAGTTACGGAATGCCCATATTGTCATATGATCCCAAGGCAACCGGATCGGAAGCATACAGAAACCTTGCAAAAGAATTAATAGATAATAACAGATAGGAGGTAACCTATGGCAGTTAAGAGAGGATTGGGAAAAGGACTGGATTCACTTATACCTAATTCGGTTGATGTTAAGGAGTCTAAGCAGGATCCTGCAAAGGCAGAGAAGCCGGATACTATTGTTAACATCAATGATATTGAACCCAACAGAAATCAGCCGCGTAAGAATTTTGATGATGATTCACTTATTGAATTATCCGAGTCAATTAAACAGCATGGTTTGATTCAGCCAATACTTGTAGTTAACAGAGGAACCTTCTATGAAATAGTTGCAGGTGAGAGAAGATGGAGAGCAAGTAAGCTTGCCGGACTTAAGGAAGTTCCTGTTATAATAAGGGACTTTACAGAACAGCAAATAGTAGAGATTGCACTTATCGAGAATCTTCAGAGAGAAGATCTTAATCCTATAGAAGAAGCTTTGGCATACAAGAGATTGATGTCAGAATTCAACCTCAAACAGGATGAAGTCGCAGAGCGTGTGTCAAAAAACAGAGCGACTATCGCCAATTCAATTCGTTTGCTTAAGTTATCCGATAACGTACAGCAAATGGTTATCGATAAAGAGTTAACGGAGGGACATGCAAGAGCAATACTGTCTGTTGATAATCCGGAGAAACAGTATGAAATAGCACTCAAAATATACAATGAAAAAATGAGTGTCAGAGATGTTGAGAAATATATAAGAAATCTCAGCAAGCCGGAGAAGCCTGTCAAACCTGTAAATGCAACGCTTAAGGCTATTTACGAGAAACTTGAAGAAGAGTTAAAGCAGAAACTCGGAACAAAGGTCAGCATCACTTCCAAAAACGATGATGGATCAGGTAAGCTGGAGATTGAATTCTACAGCCATGATGATCTTGAGAGAATAACCGATATGCTTAAGGAGTTAAATAATGACAAGTAATATATTAAACAGTATAGGTCTGGGCGGAATAGATATAGGTATTATCCTGATTGCACTGACAGCATTAACGCTCATAGCACTGATTCTATTAATAGTTTTTATAGTAAAAGAAGAAAAACTTAGAAAGAAATATCAGATCTTCATGAGAGGTAAGGAAGCTACAAGCCTCGAACAGGATATTATAGATCTGTATAATGATAACAAAGAGCTTAAAGAAAGAATAACTCAGAACAGAAAAGACATTAAAATTCTGTATAAGAGAGAGCAGAAAGATCTTCAAAGAATAGGCCTTGTCAGATATGATGCTTATCAGCAGATGGGAGGAAATCTAAGTTTCGTTCTTGCTCTTTTAAATGAAGACAATGACGGTTTTGTTATCAATTCAGTACACAGTACCGAAGGATGCTATATGTATATTAAGGACATCAAATCCGGAAGTTGTGAGATAGAGCTTGGCAAAGAAGAAAGAGAAGCACTCGAAGAGGCAATGGGTGTCTGAGTATAACAGAATATGAAGCTGATTAAATTGGTCAATGTCAAAGGGGAAGATGTACTGGCCCGTGCAATTGTAACGGAAGAGTACAATGAATTATTGCCCAAAGGCACCGTATTAAAAAATGAATATGTCGACAAACTGATGAACCTTGGAATTACCGAAGTCTATATAGAGGGCGGAGGAATAACTGAGGCCGAGGCTTTGATTCTTAAAGAAGAAGTCAAAGAGAAGTGTAAAGAGCAGGTTCAAAGTGTTATATCAAGGCATACATATAAAACCGACAATTCAGACATGGAAATTCTCAGTCATACAACGGAAGATATCATAAGTAATATCTTAGAAGATGAGAATGTTGTCGAACAGGTTTATGAGATAAAAGAAAGAAGTGCCGATATATACGAACATTCAATAAGTGTATGTTCTTTGTCAATGTTGGTTGCACTAAGATTAAAGCTAGACAAAGAAGCTGTAAGAGATATCGGTATCGGTTGTCTGTTACATGAATTAGGCTTAAGATATACGACGGTTGAATATGAGAATCGTGATATCAACGGATTTAGCGAGAAAAATCTTGCAGAATATAAGAAGCATCCGATATACGGGTATTCGGCAATCAAGGATGAAGACTGGTTGTCACAATGCAGCAAAGATATAATCTTAGGACATCACGAAAGAATAGACGGCTCGGGATACCCGCTTCATACAACTAATCAAAGAACAGAATTGTGTATAGTGGAAGTCTGTGATTTCTTTGATGAGGTATTATGCGGAATAGGATATCAGAGACTTAAGGTACACGAAGTAATAGAATATCTTAAGATATACAAGGGTTTAAGTTTCAGCGCAGATGTAGTCAATGAACTCTTTACATTTGTGGCGGTCTATCCGGCCGGAAGTATAGTAGTTACGAGCAACGGTGAGAAAGCGGAAGTCATCGGACAGAACAAAGGATTCCCGGAAAGACCGATATTAAGACTTATTACCGACCGACAGGGTAATGAGGTAACAGATAATATTACCATTGATCTGTTGGAACATAACAGTATGTTTATAAAACCATATATTGGTTAACATAACAAGGAGATGAAAAAATGTTAGACATCAAATTCTTACGAGAGAACCCGGATGCGGTAAAAGAAAACATCAAAAAGAAATTCCAGGATGATAAACTTCCCCTGGTGGATGAAGTAATTGAGCTGGATAAGAAGGCAAGAGAGGCACAAGCTGAAGCAGATAATCTTAGAGCAGCTAAGAATAAAGCAGCCAAAGAGATTGGAGCCTTAATGGGACAGGGCAAGAAAGACGAGGCAGACGCCAAGAAAGCTGAAGTTGCAGCCAATTCTGCAAGACTGTCTGAACTCGAGGCGTCAGAAAGTGAACTTCAGGAGAAGATAACCAAGATTATGATGGTTATCCCTCAGATTATCGATCCTTCTGTTCCTATCGGTAAAGATGATTCGTGTAATGTTGAGATTCAGAAGTACGGCGATCCCGTGGTTCCGGATTTTGAGATACCTTATCATACGGATATAATGGAGAGTTTTAACGGAATAGATCTTGATTCTGCCAGAAGAGTGGCCGGAAACGGATTCTATTATCTTATGGGAGATATTGCAAGACTTCATTCTGCAGTAATAACTTATGCGAGAGATTTCATGATAGACAGAGGATTTACATATTGTGTTCCTCCTTTCATGATCAGATCTAATGTAGTTACCGGAGTTATGAGTTTTGCAGAGATGGAAGCCATGATGTATAAGATAGAAGGAGAAGATCTCTATCTTATCGGAACCAGTGAACACTCAATGATCGGTAAATTTATAGATACGATTCTTAAGGAAGAAGACCTTCCTCAGACTCTGACTTCATACTCACCTTGTTTCCGTAAAGAGAAGGGTGCACACGGACTTGAGGAAAGAGGTGTATACAGAATCCATCAGTTTGAGAAACAGGAGATGGTAGTAATCTGTAAGCCGGAAGATTCAATGAAGTGGTATGACAAGTTATGGCAGAATACGGTTGATCTTTTCAGATCGCTTGATATTCCCGTTAGAACGCTTGAGTGCTGTTCCGGAGATCTTGCAGATCTTAAAGTTAAGAGTTGTGATGTTGAGGCATGGAGTCCAAGACAGAAGAAGTACTTCGAAGTTGGAAGCTGCTCTAACTTAGGAGATGCTCAGGCAAGAAGACTTAAGATAAGAGTAAACGGAGAAGACGGCAAGAAGTATCTTGCACACACTCTTAACAATACGGTTGTTGCACCTCCGAGAATGCTCATTGCTTTCTTAGAGAACAATTTACAGGCAGACGGATCTGTTAAGATACCTGAAGTATTAAGACCCTACATGGGCGGAATGGATAAGATAGTCAAAAAGGATTGAGTATAATATGCACAAATTCTTACGCGCTGTCGGTTTTTCCGAATTAAACAACAGAACTGAATATGAAGAACTTGTGCAGAAGATTGCATTGGAAGCAGATAACCGCGCTTATACTTCGACTGACGGAGATAATATGGTGGCGGTATTTAACAAAGAGTTCGCCCCGGGCACAGGAATAGCTGTGTGCGGCGAATTCAATGAAAACAATCGTTTTTTCTTTGAATATGCATATCCGTATCTTCAGGGAAGTGTGATATCTTCGTATGAGGATGTGACTGTAGAGCGCCATGCAGCAGGAGAATCCTATGCCGGGGTATTTGATGATTCCAAGATTGGCGTAACAATAATATTCTATCTCCAGAATATTATTCCTTATATCAGGGCCAAGAATGCAGGATTACTTCCTGTTAAGGGAACCTCCGTGATGTTATCTGCTCTCTCGGTATCCGGTACTATTGTGATGCCGCTTGCCAAAAGTGAGAGTACCAAGGCCAGAGTGAGTAAGGCTGTGATGAACAGGTCAAGATTGATTGAGGCAGCAAGACACGGCGATGAAGAGGCACTTGAGAATCTGACACTTGATGATATGGATACATATACGGCAATTTCTAAGAAGATTCAGAAAGAAGATATCTTCACAATTGTTGATACAAGTTTCATGCCATGCGGAGTTGAATGTGATCAGTATTCTATCTTAGGAGAGATTAAATCCGTCGATAAGATTGTTAATCCCGTTACAAAGGAAGAGTTATATAAGTTAACGGTTGAATGCAATGATATTATGTTAGATCTGTGCATCAACAGCATGGATCTGTACGGAGAACCTGCAGTAGGACGAAGATTCAAAGGAACGATCTGGCTTCAGGGGTTTATTAACTTCCCGGCGGAATAAAATGAGTGAGTAATCTGAGTGAATAGTAGTAGCGTGGTATGGGATCAGCCTTTCCTTTCTTGTGTATTTTTGTAGAAATATAGTTCAAAATCTGATAATATAGTTTAGTCACTCACTTTGTAGTGATGTGTCTCCGTAGCTCAGCTGGATAGAGCGTCCGCCTCCTAAGCGGAAGGTCGGGTGTTCGAATCACCTCGGGGACGTTATGAGGAGCCTTTTATGGCTCCTCTTTGTTTTTGACAACGAGCTTTCAAGGTATAGTCGAGTATTATTTGATTGAGAACACGTAAATTAACGCGTAAATATGCTTGCACGGAAATATTTTACGTTGTATCATAGATTTAGAATTACAAACAGGAGGTTTAGTATGCCTAGTATAATGCCTATTTCAGATTTGAGGAACTATACAGAAGTTCTTAAGGAAGTTGATAACAAAAATCGCGTCTATCTTACCAGAAACGGTCATGGTGCATATACAATCATGACAGTGGAAGAAGCTGATGAGCTGGACAGAATCAGAGCTGCCCGTGCGCTTGCAAAAGATCTTAAGAGAGCTGAAGATCGGGCAAATCAGGAAGGTTGGATAGAAGCAGATAGTTTTGATCGGGAGATGGAGATTATAGATTGAAGAAATTAATGTACTCTCCCGATTATACTGAAAAAATGCGGGAGCTTAAGAAATATCTTGACTTCCAGTTCGGTGAGGAAACTAGGAAAAAAGTTGTCAAAGAAATCGGAAGCTGTGTTCGGTCGTTGCGTGAGCATGAGCAGATAGGCATTTCTGTTCGTGACATGTATGGTGTTGATACAGACTGCCTATGCGTTTTTGTAGCAAAGAGCTATGTGTTCTATCGGATAGAACAGGATTGTATATATGTCGTAAATATATACAATGAGCGAGAGGATTTCATGATGGATCTTTTCGGGATAAAGACCACCTCTCGGGAAACCGAAGACTTCTGGGGTGAATAAAAAACGTCAGAATTGTGTCAAAACTATTTTAAGAAACCTTTCCAGTTAAGATTCTTTGTGCCCGGAGTTTTGTAATTGCGGGCACTCTTTCGTCTTCTTCTGCGAGAATTATTGAATATCAGGGAACGAAGAGTGGAAAGAATAATAATTGCCGCAGCTATTGCCAGAACAATCATTATAATTCTTCTTATGTTGATGATCATTACATTCTCATCATCTGTGGTTTCTTTCTCCAATTCAGTTTTGGAACTGAAATCAAATGTCGGATGCTCGTCCTTGGCAGCTTCGATACTGCCGCTTCCCACATATACATCATTGAAAAAATAATCGACTTTGGCTATTTCATCAGGCTTAAGATTATCATAATCAATAGACGAACCGGTCTCATCAAATGTGGCATCGGTGGGAAGAACAATATAATCGGATTTGTTCATCTGAAGGATTGCCTTACTGCTTCCGAAAATATCAAGACCGCTGTCAAAGAAGTTAAGACTCTGAATTACATATTTCTTATCATTTTCAGCAATATTGACAGCTTGGAAGTTATTGAAGCCGTAATCGAATAATTCTATTGTATCCGTATATTGTGCGGGAGCCTCTTCTTTAAGAATCACACACACAAGCTTAAGACCGTTGTGTTCAGCACAACTGACAAGAGTCTGCCTAGCGGCTTCGGTGTATCCGGTCTTGGTTCCCACCAAATATTCATATGCATATTCCTTGCCGGGATGAAGTTTGCTCTTGGCATAGACAATCATATCATCCTTAGGTTGTGTAGCGGTCTGAGGAACATGGTAAGAAACTGTTGAAGCCATTTTGGTTAGCAGTTCATTTGAATAGAAGGCCTTGGCAATAAGGGCCATATCATATGCAGAAGTATAGTGGTTCTCATCATGGATTCCATTGGGGGTGATAAAATGGGAGTTCTTACAACCCAGTGAAGCCGCTTTTTCATTCATAAGATCTGCAAAACCGGCGATATTTCCGTCCCCACATATGTGTTCTGCTATGGCATAGGCAACTTCGTTGGCAGAACCAACCAAAAGACCGTAAAGGCACTGCTCCATTGTGATTGAATTGCCGGGGTTGATGCCCATGTTGGCATCTTCGCGCCAATTAATCGAATCAATGGCAGCCTGAGAGAAACGGACCTGTTCATCCATATCACATTTATCCATTGCAACCAAAGCAGTTAACATTTTAGTGATGGACGCGGGGTATAATTTCTCATCAGCATTCTTGGAATATAAGATTGCACCGGTGCGAACTTCCATTAAAAGAGCAGCTTCTGCACCTATCTTGGGTCCGGCAGGCCAGTCTTTGTAATCATCTGTTTGAATGGGAAGGGATTTGCGCTCCTCGGCCTCGGCCATATAATCACGAGTCTCCGGAGCAGCGTAAACATAGGATGCACCGAATGAAGTGGTGATGTAAAGACCACAAAGAACGGGAACTAATATTCTTAGAATAGAATTATATACAGTTATAGATTTAGTATTATGAACGGTCATACCGAGAACTATTGCTTGCTATCTTCTTTTTTCTGCTGCTTCTGAAGCAGAATGTTATCTCGCTTATCTATTAGTTTCTTCATATCTTCTTTGGTTATGTATTTATCTGTCTTAACAGCGTATACTCCACCTTTTTCTGCTTTGCGAACACGGATCTTACTCTTCATAAGACCATGTCTGAAGCATGAAGAAACTGCATAATAGTGTTTGCCGTTAGGGGTGAACCAATTGATTTTCTTCTTAATGGGACGACCGCATTTGTAGCAAACAGTTGATGTAACGCCCTTGTCGTTTAATAATTCCTTGCGGTTATTAAACAACCGGCTGATATATTTATCGTAATCACTGAATATGATATGAACTTCCTGCTCTTTGCTTGTGGGAACGTTGAAAGTATCGAAAGAAAATTTCTCCAAAACATTCGGATCTTCAATCTTATCAAATACTTTGGCTGTATAATATGCATCCGAAAAAGCTCTGTGGAAAGGAATATCCTTGCGAATATTCATCATATCTATGGCATCTTCAAGAGCTTTGCGACTCTTGCCGTCTTCATATGCAAGGGAGAATAACTTCTGAATATCATAGAATTTGATGGGAGAATCAGAGAGTGGCTCCATCTTGTAATATGCCATATTGCGCTGCAATTCAAGAAGATCCAAGGCGCCCCATGTGCAGAACAGGCAATCATCGCCGCACCAATCGAGGAATTCCTTCATTACAACAGGAAAAGTATCACCCTTCTGGAGTTCGTCCATTTGAAGATGAACAAGTCGACTGGTGATAAAATGCATCTCTTTATATACCTGCGGCTTAATAAGTTTGGAGAATTCAGAGACCATATCTCTGCTCTCATTAAGCTTAACCGCGCCTATTTCGACTATTTCAAAAGGCAGTCCTTCAACTCTGTCTTCCTCTCCATGAGAGGCCTGATTCCATTCCAAATCAAAAATGATGTAATTCATTCCTATATTCTATCATAAATTCCGACGCTCGGCACCCCTGTCTCGTTTTATCCGAAATATATTGTATAACATCGTGTTATATCATATTGTATTTTTCTTTTGTGGATTTTTCACGAAATTTCAAAGGTCATTTTTGGTAATTATTCACAAAGCGTATATAAATTTCAAAAAAATACTGGACAAATAATTCTGAATACGCTATCATTCGATTTACACTCAAGACACACGCAGATTACCATGACTATGATCTGCGGGTAGTAACGGATATCTAACGTTCGTTATGTGTAATGAGTTCAGACGGGCCATCCACCCGTTATTTCCACAAACAGTTAAATATCGTTCGGTAAGAGGTGATAGTTATCATAGGATTACTAATTCTGTGTATAGCTGCGGCATTTTTCGATATCCGAAAAAGAACGATTCCCAATGCAATTGTAATTGTTATATATGCGTGGGGAATGTGCAGAGTACTGTTATACGGTGGTATGACAGAGATTATCAGTCGTTTAATTTGTTGTTTTTTGGCATTAATTCTCTTTATTCCGTTCTATCTTTCGGATTCTTTAGGCGCAGGAGATGTCAAGTTGTACTCAGTTATTCCCCTATATATAAACAGAGAGAAAATTCTGCTTTTCTATCTTTTGGTATTCTGTGTTGCGGCGGTACCGACTCTAGGAAGATTAATTCTTCTCCCTTCAAAAAGAAAGCAAATCAAGAAATTCTGTAATTTTCTGAAATTGGTGTATTTGAGTCGAGGCCAAATTCATATTGAGGTACCGCCATATAGTCCGAATCGTGTTCCAATGGCTGTTCCAATGGCCATTGGAATACTGATCGGTATTGTGATTGATAATTTCGGACATGTAAATTTCTATTAGCAAGGAGAAACAACAATGAAACATACGATGATAATTTGTGATTCCGACAGAGAATATGCATACAAAGCTGCGGGATATATTAATAACAGAGAAGGATTTCCGTTTGAAGCAAGAGTATGTGAAGAAGTCACCTTGCTGGAAGAAAGCAAGGATTATAATATCGATATTTTGTTAATAGATGAGGAAATGGCGAAAAACATTTCAGATAAATTCCTGTATGTTAATACCCTTTTATTATCGGGAGACACTCTTAAAGAAAGCAGAAATGAAAGAGCTATATATAAATATCAAAGTATAGAAAGAATTATAAAGGAAATAATGTTATATGCCGCAACCATAGACAATCTTAAAAATCTGATAAGCAGAAAAAATCAAATGAAACTGATAGGAATGTTCAGTCCGATAGGAAGATGCGGACAGACAAGCCTTGGATTGTCACTTGGCCAGAATTTGGCAAAAAAATATCGAACCCTTTACGTGAATATGGATTGTTACGGCGGAATTTCGACAGATATGTTAAATACGCCATGTTCAGGCGATTTATCCGATTTACTTTATTCAGTAAATAATGATTCCAAAGATATTGCAGCACTTATCGGAGGATCGTCCGGTGAAATAAATGGATTGGATGTAATGCCGAATATGGCCAGACACAATGATCTGATAAGTATCACATATCCGGAATGGAGGAATTTTCTAAGACATATAGAAGACAATACGGATTATGAGTATGTAATCCTGGATATGTCTAAGGCAATTCAGGGTCTGACGGAATTAATTATTCTTTGTCATATGTTGATTGTCACAGCAACGGAAGACGACGTATATAAAGACAGATTGGAAATATTTAAAAACGAACTGGAGGGTTTGGATGATATTACAGATAACGTTAAATATATCAGAATCCCCTATATGAAATCCGAAATGACGTATCTCAATTTCATGAGTGAAATAGGAGAATACGCAAAAGAACTTGCTGGAGAGATAGTCAAATAAATGCAGGAAGAAGAACTGACATTACAAATAAAAAACAAATTAATAGAAAAGCTGGAGTTTAAAGAAGATGTTACAGACGAAGAATTAAAAGAAATGATAGGGGATGAGATTAAAGAGATTAATGCTTTAAATCATATTCCGATTAAGGAACGCTTGGAAATAGGCAGACAAATCTATCATTCCATGAGAAAACTTGATGTTTTGCAGGATTTATTGGAGGACCCCGGCATAACGGAAATAATGGTTAATGGTCCGAATACCATTTTTATTGAGAAAAAGGGACATCTTTATAGAATACCTCAAACTTTTGATTCTGAGGAAAGCCTAAGAAATGTGATAGGACAAATCGTTGCCAGGTGCAACAGAGTAGTAAATGATTCAATACCTATAGTTGATGCAAGACTTATGGATGGTTCTAGAGTAAATGTTGTTCTTAACCCGGTTGCAATTAACGGACCTATTCTTACGATAAGAAGATTCCCATCAAAGCCTTTTCTTATGAAAGATTTAATAGGAATGGGAAGCATCAATGATGAAGCGGCAGATTTTCTGAGAAAACTTGTGATTTCAGGGTACAACATCATAGTAAGCGGAGGAACCGGGTCAGGTAAAACAACGTTTCTTAATGCTTTATCATCTTTTATTCCATCTGATGAAAGAATCATTACAATCGAAGATAGTGCGGAATTACAAATACAAGGAATAGAGAACCTTGTACGCATGGAAACAAAAAACAGCAACATTGAGGGATGTAATCCGATAACGATACGAGATTTGATTAAAACTAGTTTAAGAATGAGACCAAACCGAATAATAGTAGGAGAAGTCAGGGGCGGAGAAGCGATGGACATGGTATGTTCCGCAATGAATTGCGGACATGACGGAAGTATGTCAACAGTTCATGCCAACAGTGCAGCAGATACTATATCACGTCTGGAGACAATGATACTTATGGCGGTTGAACTTCCAATACATGCAATAAGGAGACAGATAAGCAGCGGAGTGGATATTATAGTTCATTTGGGAAGAATGAGGGATAAAACCAGGAAGGTATTGGAAATTGTTGAATTAAACAACGGTACAGACGAAGGGATTGATATCAATCCGATTTATGAGTATAGAGAGAACGGTGAAACAACCAAATCTAAGGTAAAGGGAGATCTGGTAAGAATAGGGAGGCTTAAGAATGAGGAAAAACTTAAAAGTGCCGGAATTCATATCAGAGATGAATAAAAGTGAGTTGATTCAAGGAGTTGTTGAAGGTGTAGTTATTATCATTTTGTTCGGGTACTTTTTCTATCGATCCATAGTTATAACAATTCTGATGATTCCCTTAATCTATTTCTATCTGATTTATAAAGGAAAGGGATTGAAAGAAAAAAAGAAGCACGCATTACTTATACAATTCAAAGAATTGCTGAATTCCGTAAACGGATCAATTCAAGCAGGATACTCTGTTGAAAATGCTTTTTTGGAAGCGGATAAAGATTTAAGACAACTGTTCGGATCAAATTCGGAAATTGTAAAAGAAATAAGCATTATAAGAAGAGGTATAGAGAATAATCTTAACATTATAAGCTTAATCGAAGACTTTGCTTTCAGATCCGGAATAGAAGAAATAGAGAGTTTTGCCGGTATTTTGGCCATAGGCAGAAAGTCCGGAGGTAATATGTCTGCAAATATGGAATCCTATGTGAGAGTGATTGAGGAGAAAACCGAAGTGATGCAGGAAATAGATACCATGGTAAGTGCCAGGAAATTTGAACAGAGAATAATGAATGTAATACCGTTTTTGATTATTTTCTATGTTGAGTTAACCAACAAAGGCTTCTTTGCGGTTTTGTACCACAATATTTTCGGGAACCTGGTAATGACGGTAACTATGTCAATATACATTCTTTCAATTTATTTTTCAGATAAGATAATCGACATAAGAATTTAGGGATTATACATGAAAGAACTAATTAGCTGTTTTGCAGAAATGATTTTAAATAAATATTTCTCATATAAAAGCAAAAGCGGAATGAATCTGTTTCCCGAAATCAATGGAAAGAAATTAATGTCATTGTATCCGGGTAAGCCGGTAAAACAACTGGTTAAAGAATACTATAAAGATAAAATATCGAAAATCATTCTGGCAACTATTTTTATTATAGCTATTGTAATTGCAGTCAGCATAAGCAGGTTAACATCAAATACAGTCACAAAAGAGAATTCACTACCAAGAAATGATGTCGGTAATGGAAAATATTCCGTTAATTTAAGCGCCAGTACGGATGATTATAGGTACGGTGAGATAGAAGTGAAGGTTGAAGAACGATTACTGTCAGATGCGGAATGCGATTCGATGATGGATGAATTATACAACCATCTGACAGAGATAGTGCCGGGAGAGAATGAGGGTTTTAATCATATAGAAAAAGATATGGTATTTCCCGCTAAGGTAGATAATTATCCGTTTTCGCTGAGATGGGAAAGTTCGGATTATTTAATTGTTGATTCAAATGGTCATATCAATAACGAAGATATAAATGAAGAGGGAGTGCCTATAGATATTAAGGTAATAATGTCTTACAGGAAAAGGGAGAAAACATATGATATTAAAGCAATAATATATCCGGTTACTTTAAGTGAAGATGAAAAAAGAATAAGTGAGCTTAAAGATGCACTACTGTCAGAAGATGAAAAATCAAAAACGAAATCGCAGTATAAACTACCGGATTTTATTAATGGAAAACCAATAAGTTGGAAGGAAACAAAGCAGCCGGTTGTCCCAATTGTAATAATTCTTGGTGTTTGCCTAATAATCGGAATATGGTTTGGAACAGACAAAGATCTTACAAGCAAATATGAAGAAAGAAATAGGCAAATGATTATAGAATATGCCGAATTTGTAAGTAAATTGCAGATACTTCTCAGTTCAGGCTCTACCATAAGAAAGGCAATGGAAAAGATAGCTGAGGACTACAAAAGAAATAGACAGAAAGGAGGGGAATACAAATATGTATATGAAGAGTTACTGTTATGTATCAGAAAACTCAGAGACGGGGTAGACGAAGCCGGATGTTACGAGTTTTTCGGAAACAGATGCGGAATAGTCTGTTATAAAAAACTGACCTCTTTGTTAATTCAGAATTTGCGGAAAGGAACGGAAGGAATTCTTGAAGCAATGGATAATGAGGTAAGAATGGCATTTGAAGAAAGAAAGGCTGTAGCAAGAAGAATGGGAGAAGAAGCTCAAACCAAGATGATATTTCCCATGATGTTAATGTTAAGTGTAGTTATGCTGATAATAATGATCCCCGCATATTTGTCATTCGGAGGATTATAGAAAGGAAAGGTGCTTATGAAAAAAACCAAAAATCTAAGAAGTTTTCTATGTGAAGAGAGTGGAATGGGAACAGTAGAGATAATACTTATTATCGTTGAAAAGCCTAACGCAAAACACAGGTATGTTTTATGTGGAAAATAAAGGATTCATTATGAGGGAGTAAAGATAAGTGTTTGTAATATTAGGTCTGGTTTTATGAAAGGAAGGTAAGGATGGATGTTTACAGCTAAGGATAAGGAGATGCTAGGGAATCCGTACTTTAATATAATAACGGAGAATCCCGTGATGTATGAGGTACAGTCAAAGAACACTGGTCATTATTGGGTGATAATGCCTCTTATAGACCATAAGTTTAAATATGTCAGATTGATGCATAAGTACAAGAAGGAGCATGAATACCATGAGCAGACAACAACGGCATCAGTTTTGGATGCAGTATTAGAGATTATTTGTCATGATGACTACAAGCTTCACACCAAAAATCCAATCTTTGAACAGTTCGTTCAGCAATATTCTTAAATAGGTGGTTCCACCAAGATTCAATGGTATAATAAGGGCAGGTGGTGTAAACAGGCCCAGATTCTATGGAGAAGTATTATGATTGAATACACGCTCGAATATATAAAGCAGTTTGAAAGAGAAAAGAAGTTTTTAGCAGATGAAGTGCCTACTTGGTATGATTGGGCAATTGAGCGATGGAGATATCGTGTACCAATAGATTCTAATGAAAGTTGGTACATGCAGGTGTTCTTTAAAGTGGATGGAGTTCTTGATTATTATAGTCTTGATGAAGAGGTAGCTTATGACTCCCATTATTCATTTAGAATATCAAAAGACGATGCAGAAAACTATTTGGGAATAAGGAAACTTACTTACATAATCTTATGAAAGATTTCTTAAAAAGCAATACAGGAGAAAACCTTAAAGAATTGTTAGAACCATACATTTTTGAAAGAATATCATATTATTAAGACGGTAGATGCGCCAAGAGACTTTGTTCTCCTGGCGCATATTTTTTTAGAAATCATCATCATTGTAATCGTTGTTTTTCCAGCCAGAATTAAAGTGCAGTTCTCCAGTTTCCATGTCCATAGACATATTATCGCCCATGCGCATATGGAGATCACCATCTGAGTCGATGCCCATATTGTCAGAAGTCTGATAGATATAATCTCCGTCATCATAGTCAAAGATAGGATTATACATAGATTTACGCCTCCTTCTTTTCAAATTGTTTTATAAAGGTGTTATAGGTTTCTTTAAGCTCATCGATAAGGAACTGGACTTCTGGATTATTTGATGAAGCGGTTACGTTTATAACATTTGTGATAAAGCCTGTTGTATTCTTGGAATAGAAAGGCATGTAGTAGGCAATAAAGCCGGTATCAGGGTAAAAGTAATATTCACGCCATGCTTCGCGTTCAAAATACGCTGCATCGTAGTAATCTGATTTAGCATCCCTGTAGAGCTCTTTGCAGTTTTCTCTGCTCTTATCGACAAGTTCCAGTAAGTGATTTTGTACTTCTTTGTTGTGGCTGATTGCTTTTTCGAGAAACCTTTTGCTTTCTGAAATGCGTCGGCTCCTTATGAGCAGATCCAGAACCTGTCCTGCATAAGGGAAAACATAGGTGCTTTTTAAGGCGTCTTTTTCTGCCTCAGTTTCAAATTCATCGAAGAAATAAGAAAGAGCAGTATTCTCACTTGATGCAATGCTTTCAATCATGCCTGTCACATTAGGGGAAGATGGGAGAGTAGTATCCCGTAATGTCCAGTGCTGAACAGGGTTTATGGTATATAGCAGAGGAAGCTCTCTTGCTTTTAGTTCAGTAAGCATATCGAAGTCTTTATTCTCTATTGCAAGTGAGATCATACGGAATCTAAGATCATCCTGCTCTTTGAGCATCACATCAAGGATGTCTGTGTAGCCGATATTACGCCTCTTTACGCTTGTTCCTGCCCCGAATCCCAGATAGTAATCTTTCTTATCCTTTCCGACAAACCAGATATATCCTTGATCCATCAGGTACTTAAGAAGTTTGAAATTGCCTGCTTCTAAAGCATAGTCAATGACTGTCTTACCAAATTCATCAGGGTTAAGGAAAGGTTTATCTTCACGATTTATATAGTCTTCCCACTCTTTGGGGTCTTTGGAGAAGGAAATGGAGTAGTTTGTTTTTCTGTTTAGGGAAGGGGCAAGAGCTTTACCGCCACTAATTATATCCTCGCAGGATACGCCGAGAAGCTTTGAAAAGATAGGAAGATCCTCTATTTGGATGCCTTTATTTCCCTTCTTGATCTGACAGATGCGGTTTTGCATCTTTTGAATGTCATCCAGATTATAATTTGACCCATCACGCTCTTTGAGATAGGCGATTCCAAACTGACGATCATTTCCGTATGGGCTCCTTTTTATAAGATCGGAAAGGTGTCTTCCGATAAGTGTGTTGTCTGTCTTGTACATAGGCTATCTCCTTTGAGACCATCATAAGTAGGTGTATGCAAAAAAGATATAACAGATTTGCATATGCAAAAAGCATATGTTAATCATAACAGATAGATATATATGCGAAAAGCATATATCGAAGGAAAAATATAGAGCCGGTGGGATTTACCGGCTCTAGTATTAGAAACTATCAAGGAATGAGAGAGCCGCATCAAAGGCGGCCTCTTCTGTTTTTGTATCCTCTTTTGGAGAGGTATCTGCGCTTTGGGAAGATATCGTAAGCTTTCCGGAAAGCCTTTCTGCTATAAGGTCTGCCAACTTCTCAGCATCAGTGGATGCAGGGTCTTCATTTATAAGTCGGCGTACCGCTTCAATTACCATGTGGCTTTCGGAGCGGTAGCCGTATTTCTTATAGTCTGTAATGGCATCGTATACAGCAAGATCTGAAAGATTGTCCTGAAAACGAACGGTCTTCCTTTTGACGTTCATTACCTGCCTCCCATCTTATGACGGATAAGTTCCTCATATCCTTTGGCATTGATAGATACATCATCAAGGATGAGGGCATTTTTCTTATCTGCCTCGGAGAGGAAGTGCTTCATGATGGTTGCGCCGCCTCCGATAAAGATAAACTGGGTAAGGTCAGAGTTAAAGTTTAAGGCTCTGATTTGATCCATGAGGTTTGTAGCATAGGATGTAAGACCTGTCTTTATGATATCAAGGTAGTCTTTAGGGATATCGCTTGTCCCGTAGATCATGACTTCCTTGATGGTGGTTTCATCAGCTTCCTGCCCGAAGTTCTGGCGAAGTGCTTCGTTGATGTCATTCATGCAGGTGATAGTTCCAAGTGGAAGGGACTTACATCTTGTCTGATCAGGGATAAATTCTGTCAAAGGCAGAATATCCACTGTCCAAGAGCCGATATCAATGACAAGGGCTGATTTAATACATCAACGGAAAGAAGTGTCACCGAGTACTGCACATCCTCATATTTGAAGATAAGGCGGCGGTTTTTGGTGTAGTATTCCACAAAGTCTTTTTTCTCTGCACCCATACGGGTAAGGGGAACGCCTACACCAAGATGTACATCTGCAACAGTGGTGCCGGTCTTTTTAAGTTCCTCAGCGATAGCTGCCATTGTAAGGACTCTCATGTTTTCATCCTCTGTCTTTGATTTCTGGACGGATACTTTTCCGTTCCCGATAGCATAAAAGCCCTCTGTTGTTTCGATTACCCTTGTAGCAAGGGGTGGTTTTCCGGGGAGCTTCTTTACTCCTGAAGAAAAACAGTTGTGTGATGTCTTGGTATTTCCGTATCCTACATCTACTCCGATTACATATGCTGCCATAGTCTAAATCCTCCTTGTAAATTAAAGTTTTTCAATAAGTGCAAAATCAACATCGTTTTGTTTCTCGTCCTGAAGCCTTTTAAGAGCAAAGGCAAGCTGGCTTTTTTCCATGCGCAGGCGGTCAATCTCTTCTTTTTGGAGTCTTACGGTTTCTTTAAGGGCTTCATTTAAGGTTTTATCCCTTCTGGAAGTAAGGACCTTTCCCTCCTGGGACTTTAAAGCTTTCATAAGTTCTGCGTTTACCTGCTCGTTTTTATAAAAGAATGAGCGGGAGAGTCCTGTTAATTTAGTTAGTTCCACGATAGAGATATGTTCGTTTGCTTTTACCATGCGACGGATTGTATCTATCGCAAGGATCTTTTTTTCTTCGCTGACTTTCCTGTTGGAAAGAAGCATGTTGTCGTAGTTGTTCATTATTCCATCCATCCTTTCTTGAATTTCTTTATCTTTTCGTTACGTGCATCAATTACCGGCTTCGTATTTTCTGCAAGTACCTTCGGGCTCATCTGTCTGTAATATGCCACGCTGCTTATGGACTTATGCCCAAGAAGTGCTGCTATGGTGGCATCATCATTTAAGAGGTCACAGAGCTTTTTGCCGTAGGTGTGTCTGAATAGGTGCGTGCTTGGAGTTAAGGGATTTCCGTTTGAATCCCGAAGATCAAGCGTATTTATCATGGAAGAGAGCCTATAGCGAAGTGTTGTATACTTCATAGGCCTTGTAGGATCCTTATCTGATACAAAGATGTATTCGCAAGATCCATATTTTTCAATTGTCTCTTCAATACAGGCACGAAATAGGGCGACAAGTTCAGTATTTAATTTCTTGTTGTAGCCATTTCCGGTCTTTGACTGAGAGATCCTTACATAGGGGTCATCACCAAGAAAGACATCATCTATCTTGATGGTCATGGTATCTGAGATGCGAAGCCCTAAAAGCTCATGTATCAAAAGAAGCCTTGCAGTCTGCTTATCAAGGAGCTTGTATCCAAGGTGAAGAGCCTTTATGTCTTCATCCGAGTAACTTTTATAGATGGTGCGCTTATGCTTTTGAAAGTCACTCTTTAAAAAGATTCCCCGAAGATTGTTGTATCCAAGGAGCTTTCCAATGATGTTAAGGAGACTCTTTAGGTTACTAAGCTCGCCCCGATAGTCTTTTCTTCTGTTACATTCGAGGTAGAGGTAGGATAGGTATTCTTCAAGAAGAGCTCTGTTAAAGTCCTTAAGCGATTTTATATCCGGGTAGTTTTTATCCAAAAACTCCGATAGGTTATTTATGGCTCCAACTTCCTGTATCACTGTCCTTACGGCTAGGCGCTTTAAGTGGTAGAGAGCCCCTTCCTTAACTTCATGCTTAATATCTTCCTGCCTTATCTTTGTAAAATTAACCCTTGTGTCACAGCCGATTGGAGAAGCTCTAAGCATAAAGGGCATTGATTCTAACCTCCAGATATCCCTATCCTTGTCAAAGTCTTTGGGATCATCCGGTAAAAAGTAGTCATAAACTGTGCGAAGGTATAAAAGATCAGGGTGCTTTTGTGAGCCTTGAAGTTTTCGGTCACGTTTTTTCTTATTTGTAACAAGAGGCTTTCCCTGCTTTATCAGGTATTTTTTCAGCTCCTTTTCCATGTCATTAAAAGGTATGTCTGTGATACTTTGAAGGTCGGGATAGGCATCGCTTATAAA